>WFQM01000221.1 GCA_015487095.1 Gammaproteobacteria bacterium
TTAATACCTTTTGAATATGCTCCCACTCTATACGGTTGACGGAGAGCGGCTGTGTCGTGATATCCACACCGGTATCACCCTCCTCACGATAAAATGCAGCAATGACTTCATCAGCATCCACAGGTTTAGCAAGATAGTGAATAGCGCCCAGTTTGATCGCTTCCACCGCAGTGGCAATACTGGCAAAGCCAGTGAGCATAACAACCCGTGTGTGTGAGTCTATATCAATAAGGTGTTTGACTAATACCAGACCGGAGCGCCCTGGCATATTAAGATCCACTACAGCAAACTCGGGGGATGTCTTCTCACTGAGTGCGATACCCTCATCAACATTATTGGCTACTTGTACATTGAAACCGCGCTTACTCAACGCCTCCCCCATCACCTGACAAAATAAGCGGTCATCTTCTACCAGTAATAGCGTAGGAAGATCACTGGATGGCTCAGTTTGTTGATCCATCATGCCGGTACTCTTATAGGGACAAGTGGCAATTCAATCACTGCCTGCGTGCCGCCGCCATTTTGATTAAGCAGCTGTACTTTTCCACCGAAACGCTCCATCACCGCGCGAGCCAGATAAAGTCCCAGCCCCTGCCCATCCGGTTTGGTGGTAAAAAATGGCGTACCAGCAGCGGCAAGTTCTGAGGGGTTTAATCCCTCACCCCGATCACAAACACTCAGAGTGAGATGCTCGCTGTTCCACCGTCCTTTTACTTCGATACTGTCAATGGAAGCATCAGCGGCATTATTGAGTATATTGAGTAACGCTTGGGTAAGGGTTGTATCTGCCAGAATCTGTGGTGTCGGGTGTGACCCCTCCAATTGGCAGGAAACCTTTGCGGCCGGGCGCGAGGATCGCAGTAACCCGACCACAACTTCCAGATAATCATCAATCGCAAAACTGCGTCCGCCTTCAGGCCGTACTTGTCCGGCACTGGCGGTGATGCTGGACAGGATGCTTTTACAGCGATCCAGTTGACTACGCAGCATTTTTGTTTTCTCCAACACATCGGGGTCATTTGCATGCTCGTGCCGCAATTCACCCACCAGTACTGCCATTGTTGCCAGCGGTGTGCCCAGCTCATGAGCAGCGCCAGTGGCCAAGGTGCCCAGCGTCACAAGATGTTGATCACGCATAGCTTGTTCCCGCGTTTCAGTCAGAATGCGATCCCGTTCCCGTAAACTGTTAGCCATGCGGACCACGAAAAAAACAATCAGCCCTGCACTCAGTAAAAAACTGAACCACATACCCGTTACATGCAAATCGAAATCAACACCGTGTTTAATATTTGCATGGGGCAATGGCTGAAAAAAGTAAATGAGCAAGCTATAACAACCGACGGTCAACACAGCCATCGCCCAGGTAAAACGCTGAGGCAAAATGGATGCGACGATAACCAACGGCAACAGAAAAAGTGAAACAAAGGGGTTGGTAGAGCCGCCAGCGAAATAAAGCAACGCAGACAGAATCAGCGTATCCAGCACCAACTGCACAAAAAACTCCCACGATGATACCGGGCGCGGCTTTCTCATTCGTAACAGGGTCAGAATATTAATCACACCATGCATAGCAATGATGAGCAGCAATGGCAGTAGTGGTAGTTCCATTGCCAGCACCTGAGAGGCAATGGTAACCGCTGCCAGCGCACAAATGATGGCGATATTTCTTAATACAAAGAGACGCTGTAGATTGAGTGCAGCGGTTGGATCGTGAATCGCCTGAAAGTTATTCATTGCGGTAGTATACAGTCCGTTGACGCCTTGCGCGGAGTGACAAATTGTCGCGCAACACCCGCATCATTTCTCTGGCCCGCATTCTGCCAACCTACTTTCTCTTCACTTTTGACAGGAAAGAGAGAAAAACAAGTGCACTACCTGCTCTTTTTCAACGCCATCACCGGCAACAAACACCTTAATAAACAATATGATAACAAGAGTTTATTGCAAGTAAAGCAAAAATCGACAGCATCGGTAATATGTGCAACATAGCGGTGCAGACTGACGAAGCCGGTGATCTGCTGTGCGGAATTCCAATAACAAAATTCGATGGCACAACGACCACGGCATTGCTGCCGTGGTCGTTATCCGTGGATTAATAACCGTCAGTAAATGTCAGCATAAACGCGACGATGGCATCTTCCTCACTATTTGTAAGCCCAAGATTACCCAATAATACGGTTTCAACATTTTCCGGCACTTCCGGTGCATTCCATAACCCAGGAATATCCCGCGTGTTATAAAACTGTACAACTTCTTTTAGTGTCTTTAACAAGCCGTTATGCATATAAGGCGGAGTCAGAGCAATATTGCGTAAATGAGGCGTTTTGAATTTCCCGTTTTCTGCAGTTATGTTCAGCACGCCACCAAGCCCCAGGTCGATCACATTGGAAGGCTGTTGATTGAGGGGGTATTCGGTATTTTTCGGTAAGCCCAGATTGTGGTAACGGAAATCGGTGAACAGGACCGGACTCGATGATCCACCCCCGCCCATACCACCCATACCACCCATACCACCCATACCACCCATACCACCCATACCACCCATGCCACCCATACCATGCATGCCGCCCATACCCATCATCATTCCACCGCTTGAGTGACATTGAGCACACCGGCCTTTACTATTGAACAGCATAAAGCCACGTCGCTCTTGAAAGGTAAAGCTGGCCTGCCCTGCTATAACCTGGTCAAACTTTGAGCTAAATTTATTAAGTTCATCAGATCTTTCAAAGGCTGCAATAGCCTCCGCCATGCAGTCATAGGCTGCATCAATATTGCCAATGGGACCACATACATTCTCAAAGAGGTTGATGTAATCTGAGGCTTGTATATCCGAGATAACGGTAGCCTTGTCAGGATTATTCATTTCAAGAGGGTTTAGAAACGGGCCTTTCGCCTGTTCAGCAAGGTTGGCTGCGCGGCCATCCCAGAATTGCCCGCCAATGGCAACATTGTTGTTATAACTAAACTCCGGAAAAAACATAGCATAGGCTGCACTGGGAGAATTTCTGTTGCCGAATCGTCCGGGAATAACACCTTCCGACACCGGAAGATGAGTATCCGGGTCAGCAAAACCTGCATTCTCATGATGACAGCTGGCACAGGACTGGCCATCAGGCTCTGATAAACCCTCATCAAAATAAAGCTTTTTTCCAAGCGACTGCTGCTGCGTCAGCCCTGCCTGAGCATTTGAAAAACAAACCACAAAAAGAGTGAAAAGACATACGGTGATACATTTCTTAACCTTACAAATCATAATATTTCCCTTATTTCAAGTTAATTTATTGATGACAATTTGCAATAACTTGTGAATTAATAACGATTAAATCAAAAGTTATATCCCTGGACATATGGGAATAATTTTAAACTTCCCAATTAATTTCCGCAGAAAACTAGCTCACTTTTAACAATATATCAAGGTACAACAATAGCCTTAATTTAATATTAAATAATTCGCAGGAAACACTCCCTCACCATTGATACTAAAATTGTAAACTTACACTATGAATACTCCACCGGCTAAAGCCGGTGGTTTCAGGTTACGGCTGAAAGCCGGTCATTTCGCCTAAAGGCGATTTACAGCACACTAAA
>WFQM01000222.1 GCA_015487095.1 Gammaproteobacteria bacterium
TCTATTGTTGAATTTTCATCATTTTTGATAATTTTGGTACGATCATTATCAACCGTTAACGTTTCGTCATTCTCAACCATCGTATCCAGGTTTTTCTCAGCATGGATATAAACCTGCTCTGATCCTTTTTTATCTTCAAAACGTAGTTCGTTAAAGTTTGCAGCTGTACCACTTTTGGTTGAGTGTGTTTTGATGCCACTTTGTGTTTTTGAACTATAAGGCGGTTTATTGACCCCGTTATAAACAGTTCCGGTCACAATCGGCCGGTCAGGGTCACCATCCAGGAACGTGACAATCACTTCGTGGCCAATACGAGGAATAAATGAGGTTCCCCACCCATTACCTGCCCAAGTTTGCATCACGCGCAGAAAACAGGAACTGTTCTCATCATTTTTTCCTTCGCGATCCCATATAAACTGGACTTTGATCCGACCAAATTCATCAATGTAGATCTCTTCGCCCGCCGGGCCTGTCACTATAGCCGACTGCGGCCCCTTCATCACAGGACGGTTATGTACCTGGATTGGACGAAAATGCACTTCAGAGGGGACACATTCAAAAGTGTTCGTATAACCTGTCTCACCACTTTCACCTGTATAATAACTGGAATCAGAAGCATGATGATCAACTCGCAGCAGAGTGTAACTACCCTGTTCGCTTTTGGCGTCGTGCTTGTCCAGTTTAAAAAATCCACCAGCATAAAAAGTGCTGCAATTGCTGGACCCAGCAATTGTATCCATCGGAACTTCTTCTGCATCCATACGAACTTTAACCAGATCAGCACCCGAACCAAAATCATATACACCAGGGTATTCGTAATGCCCAAATTTACCATTATTGGCAAATTTGCTTTTTGATTTTGTTTCTACTTCCTGATCTTTTTTAGGTTCTTTAAAATTAAAGTCATTTAAAATCCAACGACCTTTTCGGAGTTCATAACGATGCTCCCAACCCCGTATTTCAGAATCCGGGGTTGAGCCTTTTGAATAGGTCAGACTCGTTTCAATGCATTCATCATAGGCATTCGCTTTGTCAACAATAATAAGCGTGTGCTTGTCTTCCTCATGAATGAAATAATAAGCATAGCCTTCTTCTTCCAGTAACCGGGAAACAAATCCCAGGTCACTCTCACCATATTGAACGCAATATTCTCTTGATACACCACCACTTGCCCGGAAATCAAAATCACTAAACCCCAGATCAGAAAATACCTGACTGATAATATCCTTTGAGTTTTTGTTTTGAAAAATACGACGATTTTCGGTGTGGGAAAGAAACTGAAACCATGGCACCATCACCAGATGGTATTTGCGAAAGCTGCCGGAGGTTATTTCACCAAATGCAAACTTGCTGACAAGGCCATTAAAAACCCGGCCATGTTCATTTTGAATTTTAACAGTAATTTGTTTACCGATAAGATCTTCCGGTTTGATTTCAAGATTGAGAGACAATGCCGTCAGATGAAATTCAAACGGGGAGGAAACAAGCTCGGCTCCATCAAATGAGGTCAGCAAAAGCACATCCTTGCCTAAAGGTGTGTCAACAGCGATAAAACGGCTGTCCTGAGTAAAATCACTCATTTACTGAACTCCCTAACCCGAGTATTTGTGGCAGGCACACCCTGATTCTCAGGTATGCGGTCATGCATGCAATAAGAAAAGAACATCAGCGCTGCCCTTGAACAGGCAGCACCAATGTATTTGGCTTTATAACGGTACAGCTTTTGTCAGATCGTAACCTGCACGTTGCGGACTACCCGTTTTATTGGTTGCATCGTGATCTTTGTAGTTGATTTCACACTTGGAAAAACTCAACGTGATCGTTTCTTCAGGCTCGGCATCGCCATTAGCAGCAATGTGGTAGCTGCTGACCAAGCAGTTTTCCAGCGAATATTCCATAAATTCGTCAACACCTTCACTGCCAGTACGGGTGAATTTAAGAACTGCATTTTTGCCTGATGAGCCGGAAACAGACTCTTTAAACAGTGCGGCAACAGAATTGTCAGCTTCTTTGGTTAAAGACACTTCAGAAACATTGGGCTTGCCGACTTCACGGTTAGCCATTTTACCCGCTTCCATGGTAATTGGACGTGAAGTACCAAAACTCACTGAGCTGATTTTGATGCACTTCTCAAAACCTTCAGCCGTTACATTTCCCGGTATTCCATCATATTCAAGATATATTGCCATTTTACTTTCCTCTCTCCTTCCCGTTTAAACAAAAAATACCCGTAAATCGACTTGCAATAATAGGGTAATTGTTAGCGATGAACAACCAGCATTCCTTTGTAACCTGTATGATTCCAAACATTTTCTATCGGGTCGTTTAACATAGCCTATCATTGCGCCCCATGACCCCATCTTGCCAAACTCTGGCACCTAAACAAGGCCTGACTTTAGAGCCAGCCTCAATGCTTTGAAAGGGTATCTGGGACTGTGCTATCAACAGCACCAACGATAGCGGCCCATTGTACTGAAATTTCCATATATTTATGTGACATATTCACACAAAACCGGCTTATTCATTATTTTTATTTAAAAACAATGAGTTACATATCATGTCAACTAACCCTGATACAAAACACATACTATGTTAGAAAAACAGCAACTACTCCAGTCTGATTTCCCAGATATATACAAGCGCTACTTAGCGCTACCTTAATACTCGGGAAAATCAACGGTAAAATGGGTGAAAACGCCTACTATTGATGTACTGAGCAAGCGCAGCATTTACAGGGTTTAGATTCAAATAAACTACCCCGCAGCAAACTGCGGGGAAGCAAACCCAAAGAGATTAAAAACTATACTGCATATCAAACAATAGCCTTTTATCATCCGCTTTTGGCTGCTCATCAATGCCCGTAAACTGATTAAGAATTTTGTAGCCCAGCTGTAAATTTCCACTGAATTTATAGCCGTGTGAAAACTGTAACCCTACACCCACATCAGCCAGTTGTCCGGTGGGGTCTTTTTCTTCAGAATTAATTTGGTACTGCTTGCCATAGGCGTAATCGAAAAACACAAAGGGTTTGACGAACGATTTCAAATTAACAGAACCTATTTGAACATCAAATATATCGGGGCTGTTAAACACCCAGTCCGTTCCAAAATACAGCGCATCATCCGCTGTAAAAAAACTGGGTGAAAATCCTCGTACTCGCGTTGGGCCCGCTAAAGAAAATCGTGCAATTGCTGATAGATTGGTCCCGGAATATTGAAGATTCGAGCGAAAAATAAACCGTGAAGTACTTTCCGTAAATGGAACCTGTAAGAAAGTTAACAGTGTATAATTGCCAGACAAAATATTGTAATTTTCATCCTGGCCGTTCTCTTTTCCCGTTTTGAATTTACCCCGCGTATACTTAATACTCCCTTCGTGTAAACGCTTGTTTTCATCATTCAGGTAATCCAGGTTATATTTTATTGACATGTGCCTTAATTCGTCATTTTCGTTGGAGAAATTGCCAATCTGCACATCGGATTTTATTGTTTCAGCGCGAAGCTCATAGCCACTATTTTCAGTGCGTCCACGTTTTTGTATGTATTTACCATATAGACCTAAAACATTAACTTCGCCGCTCAAGTCAGAATTTGAGGAAATTGTTTGATTCACAACAAATTGATTTCGTGATGACTCAATACCCGCTCGAAAGCGCGGGCTAAAAAAATTACTCTCGAATGCCAATTGCCAATATGTTGTGTTATTTGGTGATTTTGCCTGCAATAAACCAATTTTCATGTAATCGGCTATACCCAACAGGTTATTGACCTGAAAATCTGCATAAAACCGGTATAAACCCGATTCATCTGTACCATGGTTATCGGCTCTGAGGTTGGCATTATAACGAGCCTCGTTTTTAACATTAATGTTCAGCCGGGTATCACCGACCTGGAAACCCGGCTCAAAATAACCATCCACATTAATACCAGGAAAACTATTGATAACAAACAAATTTTCTTCTACTGTTTTGTTGGTAACAGGCTTCGTTAAAAGATCATCAAAAACTGAGCGTAGCGTCTCTGCATCGTACATGTCGTTGTTTTTTATCGAGACCTCTCCCAGTATTCCAAGCAATAACGTAAGGCTGACCACACCATCCCGCACTCGTTGTTTGGGTATAAACGCTTTGGCAAGAATAAAACCGCGCTCTCGATAAAAACCAGTGATTTTATTTGCGACGGCTTCAATCTGACCCAGGGTAACACCGCGTTTGCCGCGCTGCTCCCTGATCAACCAAACCAGTTTTTGGACTTCAAGTGGAGAGACATGCCGCTCTAAAGTCTCTTCCTCGATTTCGACGAGAAGATCAGATATTTCGCCTAACTCATCAACGGTATAGCCTGATTCGAGAAGTTTAC
Organism: Gammaproteobacteria bacterium; assembly: GCA_015487095.1. Taxonomy (GTDB): domain Bacteria; phylum Pseudomonadota; class Gammaproteobacteria; order SZUA-152; family SZUA-152; genus SZUA-152. The sequence continues at coordinate 4,359 of WFQM01000222.1, forward strand.
CTTCCCCCATGATAATAAAACGAATATTTTCAACCAGCTGAGTCAATGCCTCACGGGTAATACCCAGCTCAGGAAACTCAACCAGCCCCTGAATCCTGAACTCCGAGACCGCCAGCCTGGGCCCGGCAGCAGGATCAGGTGAACGATCACGTACTGCGGGTACGTCCAGATCCCGAAGCAAGGTTTTTTCTTCCGCATCTCTGAATTGTTCAACTTCCGGCATTTCCAAAAAATCTGCCACTGCTGCTGAAGCATGAGCACTCACAACAATAAATATGAAAACGTTGATTCTTTTAGTTATAACACTAACCATTATTATCCATTTTAGTCAAAATTATATTACCGATAATGGGCGAATTCTCTTCCAGGTTTTCCCTTCTGCACCTCAATATCGCCTGCCCTTATTTGTGTTGCAAGGGCCAAATGAGCCCCCCAAATTCTTGATACATCTCTTCATATCATACATACCACGGCTTACGAACCACGCTGGTCCTTCACATCCTCACCAGGCACGAAACCAACAAGGTGTGCAGTCAAGCTCAAATTCCAAACACCATGGATACAAAATGTAGAAATGGCAATTCAACCTCTTGCCGTCAATTCATGAATCAGCGGTGTACATATAACATCCAGCGCCTGTTGCATCTGGCTGCCGGAGATTACCATGGTATTTGGGCGTGACATAAACGCGCCATCAATTAATTCCTGTAATTTGGGAAAATCATAACGCGATGGATCACGAAAACGGATCACGACCATACATTCATGGCTTTCGGGAATTTCTGTGGCAATAAAGGGGTTGGAGGTATCCACTACCGGTATACGTTGAAAGTTGATATCGGTTACTGAAAACTGCGGTACGATAAAATGGATGTATTCCTGCATGCGTTCAACAATACGGGCAGATGTTGCTTCGTGAGAATAGCCTTTGGTACGCATGTCACAGGTGATTTTTTGCATCCATTCCAGGTTGACTACCGGCACAACACCGATTAACAAGTCTACATGTTGTGCGACATCCACGCCGGTATTTTTTTTTGTGTTGCGGCGTTCATTGACAACTTGCGGATTATGCGAGACGCTCATTTTCCGGCGTGTCCAGCGTTGGGCCACTACACCACCATGCAGTCCTTCAAAAAACAATAAATCGGATTGCGGGGGTATTTGTTGCCAGTCGGTGAATGTGCCGCTGGGTGTCTCTGCGTCGTCCGCGACCTCTTCACTGATGTAACGCCGGAATTTTCCGGTACCGCATTTTCCATACGATTGAAAAAGTGATTCCAGCAAATCGAAGCGGTTTACTTCCGGGCCATAGGGGGTGACGACTTTACCATCGGCTTCTGCTTTCGCCAGCACTGCTTGCATTTTGCTGCGGTCATAACGACGAAAACATTCACCATCCACAAAGGCCGCATTAATGTTTTCGCGCCGGAAAATACGTGCAAAGGCTTTTTTCACCACCGTCGTACCTGCACCGGAAGCGCCAGTAACGGCAACAATGGGATATTTTTGTGACATATCTCTACCTGTTGTTATATACAGCGGGTTATACGTCTATTCATGAACTGACAGTTATACATTATTAGCGCATCGGTGTTTGTTGTGTGGTATTTGGCAAACCAAAACTGTTGGCGATAACATTGGCCAGTGTCACGCCGATGCTATCAGCAAAACGATCCAGATAATTGGGCCGGGGTGTAAAATCGACAATATTTTCTACACCAATAATCTCCCGTGCAACATAACTGGCACTCCCCAGCCCGTCCACCAGACCTAACTTAACACTCTCTTCACCATTCCAGAACAGTCCGGTAAATAAATCCGGGTTATCGGACAGTCTGTCTCCACGCCCGGCTTTTACCTGATCAATAAACTGGCGATGTACCGCATCCAGCAGATTCTGCACATGTTGTACTTCTGGTTTTTTTAACGGTGAAAAAGGATCAAGCACACCTTTGTGTTTACCTGCCGTCATCAAGCGACGTTCTACACCGACTTTTTCCAGCGTATCCACAAAACCAAAGCCGTCCATTAGTACACCAATGGAGCCTACGATACTGGCTTTGTTGGCATAGATTTCATCTGCCGCAGCGGCGATAAAATAACCACCGGAGGCGCAGATATCTGCAACAACGGCATATAATTTAGTCTCCGGGTATTTTTCACGCAAGCGTTTGATTTCATCATAAACGTAGCCTGCCTGTACCGGGCTGCCTCCCGGGCTGTTAATGCGCATAATCACTGCGGCCGTTTTTTTGTCTTTAAA
>WFQM01000223.1 GCA_015487095.1 Gammaproteobacteria bacterium
ACAACGCCATGAGGAATGGGGAAATAAGCGCCAAGGGGTGATGCCAAACCATGCACAGACCCCAGGCCCACCTGCGCCAGGGTAATACCGGAAATCAGAGCACCATAAGCGATACCGGCACGGCCTTGCCGAGCTGTCTCGCTGTCGCCCCCTTCCCAGGCTGCAAAGAAATGGTGAGTCATTGCTTCCAGGCCACTCCATGCCAAAGCGTCTGTTAACGGGTTGGCGCGACACGATAGATACGATTCCAGCAACTGGGTGAAGGCGTCCATGCCGTTGGCGGCGATCAGTGCAGGCGGGCAGGAAGCCAGCAGCAGCGGATCAACAACGGCAATTTCAGCCACCAGGTCGGGATGGCGAAATGATTTTTTGAAACCATTGCGTCCTTGTTTACTGAGCACGGCATTCATGGTGGCTTCACTGCCGGTACCGGCAGTAGTGGGTACCGCAATGAAGGGTATAGCTGGGCCTTTATAGTCAAGGTTTTGACCGACACCCTCCAGATAATCCATGACCGAGTTTCCTTGCGGCAGGAGTCCGGCAATAGCTTTGGCTGCATCCAGTACGCTGCCGCCGCCAATGGCCAGAACGCTGTTAATCCCGGTCTGGTGAAATTGCGCCACAACTTGGTCTACCTGTTGTGGCGATGGTTCTCCGTCGATGATCACATTGTTCCACTGTAATCCTGCTGTTTCCAATGCATCCCGGAGTTGTGGCCAATAAGGCGTTGTGCAAAAAGAGGTGGCACCCGTAACCAGAAGTATCTGACGACCATAGGCCGCCACAAGGGATGGCAGTTGTTTGTGGCTGTCTTCACCAAAAATAATCCGTGGCAGACGAACAGTGGAAAATGCGTTTAGTTCCATTGGCTAATATTCCGGGAATAATCCGACGTAATGCACTCCTTCGCGCGGTGATGCCATCCAGTCTGCAACTGTTTCTCGCCATGTCAGGTAGTGTGCGGTTTCCTTGTGTGCCGCTGCGGCATCGGCGTTACGATAAGCTTCGTAAAGAATAAACCGGTTAGGGGTATCTGCCATTTGCAGTATGTCAAAACGTAAGTTTCCGGGTTCCTGTACCGATGCTTCATGGTTCAATTGTGTTGCTGCAATAAAGTTATCGATGTGCTCGGTTTTGACGTTAACGTTGACCAGTGTTGTATACATAACATTTTTCTCCTTTTTTATACGGTATTTTCGTTGGGTCTACGTATGAGGATGTATGGGGAGCCAGCGATGTACTGGATGTATCAGGTGTCCGTTCTTAATGTTCAGTACCCTGCATGATTTTTGTATTCATTTCCTCATCGTCATTCGATGGATAGGTCACAGGTAACAATACAGTAAATATCGATCCGACATTTACTGTGGAAGTGACCATCAGGCTGCCGCCCATTAATTCACAATAACTGCGACTGATCGTCAAGCCAAGGCCGGTGCCTCCGTAACGCCGGGTGTTACTGGTGTCCACCTGGGAAAAAGGCTGAAAAATATCTTTCAGGTGATCTGCTGGAATACCAACCCCGGTATCCCGCACCTCAAATGCGAATTGCTCCCGGCCATCATCTGCCTGACGTAAATCAACATAAATTTCAATAAGTCCAGTGGTAGTGAATTTGGTAGCATTTGACAAGAGATTCAGGAGTACTTTCTGTAAACGCTCTTTTTCGACCCAGATTTTATTTTGGGATACTGTACATGTGATTCGCAAGGTATTGCCACGCTGCTCAACAGCGGGTGTGATTGTTTCGCGAATGTCCTCCAGCAGGCTATCCAGGTCAATCCAGTCCATATGCATATTAACGGGCTCAGCCTCGATTCTGGATAAATCAAGTACATTATCGATAAGGGACAGGAGTTGCGTAGCAGCCTGTAATACCTGTTCAAGATAGCTGAGTGTTTCTGTTTCCTTGTGCGCTTGTGCATCTTCAATCAGTAAATCGGTATAACCCATGATGGCATTTAACGGTGTGCGCAGTTCATGGCTCATGTTGGCGAGGAAATTGGATTTGGCTCGATTGGCTGACAGTGCTGTATCGTGTGCAACAACCAGTTCGGTATTCATGTCTTGCAAGGCCTGTTCGGCAAGCACCCAACGGGTGACATCGGCAATCAGCAACAGCTGATCATCGCCAATGGTCTCCATCAATGTGGTTTCATGTGTAAAACGGTTACCCGTTGGGCTGGTGTCACTGATGAGCACTGTATGTCCAGGATGCAAGTGGTCGCGGTAGTGTAACCACCAGGCATTGGGTGTTTTCCAGTCTGTAAGAATCTCATGTAATGTACACCCTAGTGGCACCAGGTCTGCCGATGTCACATAGCCGACACCGGCCCCCACACTACCCAAAGCACGCTCAAGAAGATCGCGGTGCGTTGCAATGGCGGTTGCCGCCTGGTTTTGTTGTTCACTTTTAAGTCGTAGCTGAAAGCCCTGGATAGAGAGTAAGGCGGCCGATACCATTGGCATAATACGCTGTGCAATACGAGTATGGCGGGCAGCGAAAAAGCCTTTTTCTGAATGGACACAAATCAGTACAGCAACACTTTCTCCGGCAAAAATGGGAATGTGCAATGCTGAACGAACACGGTCAAGCAGGGCGGAGGACTGTGCTGCCCAGGCCGGTTGTTTTGAGGTATCAAAAACGGCGACAGATTTGCCGAGCAATACCCGCCGTAAGGCAGAGTCGATACTCAGCCGAATCCCGGCGAGTGAGTGCTCCTCTGCGGCCATTGACACCAGTACATCGTCATCAGCCAAAAACAAAGCGGCCACATCAAAGCCTAACAATGGGCCAAGCACATCGACAAGAACTGCGTAAACGGTTTCGGAGTCTCGCGCGACGGCCAGACGGGTAACGCCCTCAAGCAGTAAATCACCTTCTTTACGCCATGTACGTTCCTGTTCAAGTTGAACCTGAAGTTCGACTAAACTCTCTCGGAGTTCTTCATTGACTTGTTTCATGTGCTATGCAGGGGCATTACCTAATAACAGGACTGAAATCATCAGGTTGCCGTGGCGATTTTCACCACCGATAAAGCAGCCTTGTTCACCAAAGGTAAACGAGCCCAGGAAGGGGTGTCCGTCCAGGGCATCATTAAGGTGGCCAACCACCTCATCCATTTGATCCTGGACGGTTAACATACAGCCCGCGCAGTAAATTACCAGACCACCAGCGATATCATCTGGTTTGATGTTGCCAGCCTGCATCGCTGCACGGGCCACACGTCCGCCCCGTTCAACCAGACTCTGTCGGGTTCCTTGCATTAACCAAACCTCGTCACCCACCTCAACATCTGAGAACAGGCTCAGGCCTCGTTCCGGGGTAATACGGTCCGGGTGGGACAGTTGGTGATAGGCTGTGCCACCGACGCTGCCGACTACCCGGCCCAGCGGGTACAATGTCGTCAGAGGCAGTACGTTTTGCTCGCCTGTGGTAAGCGCATCCTGGAGCACGCCACTGGTCCAGTCGTTGTAAACTTCTGCTGCCGGGCGTCCGTCAATTTCATATAAAATACGACCATCGGCGCGTGTTACGTGACCTTTTATTTCTGTCGGCTCATAACCACTGTGAAACGCAAAATGGAGTTTTGTGGATGGAAACAGCACCGAGACGATAACGGCATTAAGATGTACACCAGCCTGAGTCAGCTGAGCCCATTGGCCACTGACATCGTTGTCAGCTGAGCTGCCGCCAACAATAGGTACGCCTGCACCCAGTGAGGACTCAAGTCCGTCAATCACTCTTTCTTCACAGCCGGGAGGAGCGCTGATCCATATCAGCTCGGGTACTTCACCAGGCCGCTCGGCGTCACTGAGTGCTGCATCCAGTGCCTGACAAGCTGCTGCTTCCGGTGATGCTGTTGCGTCCAGCGATGCTTCACCAACACCATAATCTCCATTAGGGTCTGCAATACCAAAGGCAGCGATACCCCGTCCTTCGGTATTGATGACACCACGCTCGGTCATTGCCCCGAGACAAGACGTGCTTCCGTGGAAACGTTTGGCCCCGAGGCTGTTTAATGTTTTTTGCACTTGGGGTATATCGTAGTTGACGGATGGAGCAACAACGATCCAGTCAGGGGGATTGCCCAGACGATCTGACAGCTGCTCCCAAAGTTGACTTGCGGCTTCTTTGGAAGACTCCAGTGTTGAGTCGGCGGTTGCAACATGCATGCTGTTCTCCTTTTTACAGCAGTATTATCAAAAGCAGGCTACTCTATATTTCTGTCACAGGTCAATTGTTCAGGGGCACCGCATTAAAACTAAATGAACAGTTATGCCCTCAGTTTCTCGCATCCCGTTAATTTGTGTAAAAATCTGTTTTTCCATTCATTGAAAACAATCTATCGATTAACAGAAAATAGACAGTTAACGGATTTCGGTTGCAAGCACTCAAGGCGTATTGAGGGCCAAGTCATCCTGTTTTCATGTATGTGTGTTGGTCGGGTTTTATGATGCCGTGACTTGTGGTTGCGGAACAGCCTGTTCCACTGAAAATAAATCAATGGTTCTGTTTCGCTGAATATTTTTAGTGTTTAATTAAATTGAGTAAACCCCCAGCTTTGCTGGGGAGACTCGCATAGGTTTTACCGAGACTACGGTAACACGTACTTTCAGTTCTCCGACCAAAGAGAATAAGGAAGTAAACCTATGCGAGATTATAAGAG
>WFQM01000224.1 GCA_015487095.1 Gammaproteobacteria bacterium
CGGGTATCAAAAGTGCTTACGCACCGGAAGACCTGGAGGGTAAGCTCACCGTAATGGTGGCCAACCTCGCGCCGCGCAAAATGCGTTTCGGCATTTCCGAAGGTATGGTGCTGGCTGCCGGGCCTGGTGGCAAAGATTTGTGGATACTGGAGCCGGGCGAAGGGGCACAGCCGGGAATGCGGGTTAAATAACAGCAGGGTGGGCATGCTTTTCCCATGAGGAATGTATGGACTAGCTGAAAATGAAAGAGAAACTAATCGAGTAATATGAATTTTTCTCGCCAAAAACAAACCATTAAGGAAGGCGCGACTATTCGGGTCGATGACATTTTCAACAAAACCTTAACCAATGGCTTGTGGGGCTCTAAACCTAGCCATATAAATTCATGCCTGATATTTGTCACTATATCAAGCAATGTAATAAATAATGGCGGCAACCTGATCATGAGAAACCATAAGAAAAAACACATAGGTATCGTACATCAAGGAAAAGTGTGGAATTACAGCAACAGCGAAGATAAGGTTGTGGCTGATACGGTAAGAAGGTTTATCCGGAAATTTAAACACGCCTACAATACAGCAGGAAGCACCGTTAATTTTTATTATGGGCGTTTTTTATGAGAAAGATGATACTTATTTTATGCATTTATTTTATTACGCTTAATGCTGGCCTTGCAAATCCTCTGAATACAAAATCAGATGACCACCATGATGGGTTTTTATCCATCATTAACAGTCATAAAAAGCTGCTTTCTGAATCAAGCCAGTGCATAGGGATTTTAAATCAGGATGACAAAACAATCGGCGATCTACTCGCGAGTTTTCTGGCTTGGCCAATAAAGAAACCTGACAGCAAATACTTTGTGCGTTCTCAATGTCATCAATCAAAACATAAAACCGGCAAAGGCATTATTGATATACTGGATTGCAATCTTACAATAACGGAAGAGGTAACTTCCTCTGGCACTGAACCCGTGCATATAATTGCCACCATGCGATTTTTTATCGATAAAAACAATAAATACTTGATAAAAAACTCCTTAACGTGTTATTGAGTTTCACGCAGGAAAGTATGGCATGAAAACAAAATCGAGTCAGGACCATTAACCCTGCACACTAAACAAACACTGTAAACCCACAAAAAAATACCCATACTGACCTAAACATAACCACCTCTTCGGGGTTTAGCACGGCACTCACAAAAAGCGATATACTTCAGTTATCTATCGTTATTACCTAACAGTCTTTTTGTCCGTACGAAGAGTAGTGTAGATTTGCTCGCCGCAACGGCCAGATTAACCGCTCGCCCAACAGGAAATGCCTCACCAACAAACACCACCATGACCGAATACGCCCTCATTCTCATCAGCACCGTGCTGGTCAACAACTTTGTCTTGGTTAAGTTTCTTGGGCTGTGTCCATTCATGGGGGTGTCCCGCAAGCTGGAAACGGCCACCGGCATGGCGTTGGCCACCACTTTTGTACTTACTCTTTCCTCGGTTGCCAGTTATCTGGTCAATGAATATTTACTGGCACCGCTGGATCTGGAATACCTGCGCACCATTACCTTTATTCTGGTCATCGCTGTGGTGGTGCAATTTACCGAAATGGTTGTACACAAAACCAGTCCATTGCTGTATCAGGTACTGGGCATTTTTTTACCACTCATCACCACCAATTGTGCGGTACTGGGCGTTGCATTGTTAAACGTACAACAACAGCATGGTTTTTTACAATCCGCCGTTTATGGCTTTGGCGCTTCGGTGGGTTTTTCACTGGTGTTGATTTTGTTTGCCGCCATGCGCGAGCGCATCAACGTCGCGGATGTGCCCGAGGCCTTTCGCGGTGCGGCCATTGCATTGATTACCGCCGGACTGATGTCCATGGCCTTCATGGGATTTTCCGGTCTGGTAAAGGGCTGATTAAAAACTCATGTTAGCCGCCATCATCGCTTTAAGTATTCTGGCAGCCCTGTTCGGGCTGTTGCTGGGTTATGCGGCAATCCGCTTCAAAGTCAAAAGCGATCCCATGGTGGACAAAATCGATGCACTGTTGCCACAAACACAATGTGGTCAATGTACTTATCCCGGTTGCCGACCCTATGCACAGGCCATTGCCAACGGCGAGGCAGACATTAATCAGTGTCCGCCCGGTGGAGAAACCACCATCATCGCACTGGCAGACTTATTGGGGCGTGATCCCAAACCACTGAATGCAGAAAACGGAGTCGAAGAAAATGTCAAAACGGTGGCCGTTATCGATGAAAAAATCTGCATCGGCTGCACCCTGTGTATTCAGGCCTGCCCGGTGGATGCGATTCTCGGTGCAGCCAAACAAATGCACACGGTAATTGCTTCCGAATGCACCGGCTGTGATCTGTGCCTGCCACCCTGTCCGGTGGATTGCATCGAAATGGTGCCTGTCAGCACTGACCTCAATAACTGGAAGTCGTCATTCCCGGAAGAAGCGGAAGAAACAGACCACAAACAGGAGAAAACAGCTTGATGCGACGCCTGTTTCAATTTCATGGTGGTGTTCATCTCAAGGAACACAAAAAAGATGCCATGACGCAATCCGTGCAGGCTGCGCGTCTGCCCAAACAATTGGTGTTGCCTTTGCAGCAACACATCGGGGCACCGGCTGAAGCCATCGTCGCCGTGGGCGACAAGGTATTAAAAGGTCAACTCATCGCCCGCCCCACCAGTACCATCAGTGCTCCGGTACATGCCTCCAGCTCCGGCACCGTAGTGGCCATTGCCAACCACCCCGTATCACACCCTTCGCATCTGGATGCACCTTGTATCATCATCGATACCGATGGCGAAGAACGCTGGCACACAGACAGACACCCCATCACCAACTACCACGAGCTGCCATCGGAAAAAATACGGGCACATATTCGTGATGCCGGTATCGTCGGCATGGGGGGAGCGGGCTTTCCGGCACACATCAAACTCACTCCCGGTGATCATGTGGTGGACACACTGATCCTCAACGGTGCTGAATGCGAACCCTACATTACCTGTGATGAAATGCTGCTGCGCGAGCGTGCGCTGGAAGTTATCGTTGGCTTACGCATTATGCGTTATGCCTTGCAAGCCAAACGCTGCATTATCGGTGTCGAAAATAACAAAGCGGCTGCATTCCGTGCCTTGCAGGAACAAGTGCGTAACACGGGTGCCGATTTTATCGACGTCATCCAGGTACCAACGGTGTATCCCACTGGCGGTGAAAAACAACTGATCCAGGTACTCACCGGCAAAGAAGTACCCGCTGGTGGATTGCCACTGGATATCGGCATAGTCTGCCATAATGTTGGTACCGCCTATGCGGTTTACCGCGCCATTGAATTTGCTGAGCCACTTATTTCCCGTTATGTAACCGTTGCGGGCAGTGTTGCCCATGCACGTAATCTGGAAGTGCTCATCGGTACACCGGTCATTGACCTTATTGAAGAGTGTGGCGGCAATCGCAATACTCTGAGCCGGGTTATTCTGGGCGGGCCCATGATGGGCACCGCCCTGCACAACGTAACAGCACCGGTCACCAAAACCACTAACTGCATTTTGGTCAACTCCACTATAGGCGATGTGCCGCTGCCTTCACGCGACAAGCACGCCATGCCCTGCATCCGATGTGGTAACTGTGCAACCGCCTGTCCCATTGATTTGCTGCCACAACAATTATACTGGTACGCACACGCCAAGGATTTTGACAAAGTACAGGATTATCACTTATTCGACTGCATTGAATGCGGCTGCTGCGATTATGTCTGCCCCAGCCAGATTCCACTGGTGCATTATTTTCGCTATGCCAAAACAGAGATATGGGCACAGCAACACGAAAAGGCCCTGGCGGATATCGCCCGTGAACGACATCAGTTTCGTGAGCAAAGGCTGGAACGTGAAAAACGAGAAAAACAGGAACGACACAAGAAAAAACGTGCTGCACTCAAACCGGCTGGCAATGCTGCCAACAAAGAAGACGCAGCCAAAAAAGCAGCCATCCAGGCGGCAATGGAACGTGCCAAAACAAAACGTGAGAACAACAGCATCAAACCCAAAAACACACAGAGCTTAACGACGGAACAACAACAAAAAATCAGCGAAGCCGATGCCCGTCGCACGGAATCAAATAACGGCACCATCAACAAACAGGATGTCGATGTCCAACGGAATCCCTTGCAGGACAACAAGCCATGAATCTTGATACGCCATCATCACCCCACATCCATTCCGGTGTCCACATCACCGGCATGATGGTGCGCGTCTGTCTGGCGCTGGTACCTGCAATCATTGCTTACACTTGGTTTTTTGGCTGGGGTCTGTGCATCAACATTCTGATTGCCGTGGGTACCGCATTGTGTGCCGAAGCACTGATGCTGCGCATTCGTCAACGCCCCATTGCACCGTTCCTTACTGATGGCAGTGCTGTACTCACAGGTTTACTGCTGGCCTTTTGTCTGCCGCCTTTTTCACCCTGGTGGATCACTGTAATGGGCAGTGCCTTTGCCATTATCGTCGCCAAACAATTGTACGGTGGACTGGGTTATAACCCTTTCAATCCGGCAATGGTGGGTTATGTGATGCTGCTGATTTCCTTCCCATTGGAAATGACTCAATGGGTACCGCCCAACATCGTCAACCAACTGCAAATAGGTTTTCTGGATACACTGAATATTATTTTCACCGGCAGCTTTCCGTATCTGCTCAGCATCGATGCACTGAGCATGGCAACGCCGCTGGATACGGTAAAAAC
>WFQM01000225.1 GCA_015487095.1 Gammaproteobacteria bacterium
GGCCATTTTGGGTGCCTGGGCAATAATAGTGATATCCACATTGCTCACAGCCAGCGTTTTTTCTGTTAACAACGCCACTACCTTGCGCAACAGAATACGACTGTCGATATTTTCAAATTCACGACTGGTATCAGGGAAGTGTTGACCAATGTCACCCAGAGCAGCGGCTCCCAACAGTGCATCACACAGCGCATGAATAGCAACATCACCATCAGAATGCGCGACAAAACCTTTTGTAAAGGCAATGCGCACGCCGCCTAACATCAAGTGGTCGCCTTCATCAAAGCGATGCACATCGTAGCCATGTCCTATTTTTATCATATCAACCTTTTTATACGTTGTTCGGCAGGATAAAGGGTAAATGATGGAGCTGTTTCATAACACCCTGCTTTTTCAAGCCTGACCCTCTCCCGACTCCGGGAGAGGGGACTCTTTTATCTGTTTGTAAACTTTGCGTTTGAACAAGTCAGTACGCCGACTCACCAGCCTGTCCAGAAACAGCATGCCATCCAGATGATCCACTTCATGTTGCACGGCACGCGCTTCATAGCCTTCGCTGTTGAATTCATGCTGAGAGCCCTGTACATCAAACGCAGTAAAAGCAATTTTCTCCGCGCGAATCACATTGCCGGTAAAATCCGGCACGGACATGCAGCCTTCCCGCCCCATGGTCATACCGTCCCATTCAATAATTTCGGGATTGATCAACACCATGCAACCATTGTTACTGGAGTTGGCAGGCAGTTTGCGCATATCAGAAACATCAACAATCACAATGCGTTGAAAACACCCCACTTGCGGCGCAGCGATACCCACGCCACCGGGGCCAGCACGCATGGTTTTTTCCAGCTCGGTCACAAAACCTTGCAGTTTAAAATCGAAAGTGTCTACCGGGGCCGAGACTTGCTTGAGGCATTTATCCGGGTATTTGATGATGTCGAAACTCACAACGTTTCAACCCACCAGAGTATCTATAGGGGTCAGCTGCGTTTCCACACCTTCTTTTTTGATGATATCCAGCGCCGACTGCAAGACAACCGCACCTTCATTGGCTCGCCCTTCTATATGCACAATATAAATGGGGGTATCTTCTGTACCCCCCACATCCGAGGTCAGGTCGAGAATATCCAGCCCGGCTTCAGTCAGGGCACCTGTGGCATGAGCAACAATGCCGGGGCGATCTGCACCATAAATGCTGATGCGCACATCGGGTTGGTGGTGGTGATGCAGCCCACCCTCGATGGAATCAATATGCAGGTGTAAATCCAAAGACTCGGCTTCGCCTTGCAGCACTTTTTGCAAAGCCTTCGCCGTACCCGCGTATTGCACCATCATCATCATGGTGAAACTGGTGCCCAGGCGCATCATCGAGGTTTCGCCCAGATGGCAGCCACCTTCGTACAAGGCGTGGGTCACATGGGCGACAATACCGGGGCGGTCTTTGCCCACCAGAGTAATCATGTACCAGCGTTTATTCATTACGGCGTCCTCGAAACAATGCCCCTGAAACCGGGCGCTGTGTTAATGCAATGTCGAATGGGTCACGTAAATCAATGATACACCTGCCGCGATCAATATTATCTGTTGAACTGTGGCACTGGCTTCGGCCCGTTTGTGCAGGCCGGGAATCAGGTCCGCCACGGCAATGTAAATAAAGCTGGAGGCTGCCACCGCAAGAACATAAGGCAGAAGGTGTTGCATATCACCCAGACTCCAGTAGGCCAGCAAAGCTCCCACAATGGTCGCCAGACTCGACAATACGTTAAATAATAATGCCTTGCGGCGGCTGAAACCACTGTGCAGCAGCACCACAAAGTCTCCCACTTCCTGTGGAATTTCATGGGCCGCAATGGCCAGTGCAGTCACAATCCCCAGGTGGATATCGGTCATAAAGGCAGCAGCAATCAATACACCATCCACCAGATTGTGCATGCCGTCGCCCACCAGAATCATCCAACCGGTGGCTTCGTTGGCTTTATGCTCGTCATGCGGGGCATGTGCCTCACAATGGTCCGAATGGCAGTGTCGCCACAACACCAGCTTTTCCAACAGAAAAAAGCTTAACAGGCCAAGCAGTACCGCCAGAAATATATTGTGGAAATCCTCAACCTCCGGACCGGCCAGTGCATGAGGCAATAATCCCAGGAAGGCCGCACCCAGCAACGAACCAATGGCAAAACTCACCAGATGTGGCACAAGGGTTTTACGCAGGTGTGCGGGCAACAGTAAAAAACTGGCGGCCACCATTACGCTGAGCAGTCCGCCCAACAGGCTGAAAATAATGATCCAGGACAACAAACTCATATCGGGTTATTCCGCAAAAACAGGTGCTTTGGTGATTGTCATTCTGGCGGATGCCGGAATCCGGGAATCGGCGGATTTTACTGGATTCCGCTGAGGCCTGCCAGAGGAACCTAAGCTTTTAAACGATTACTTATAATGTGAACTAAGGGATAAATCACCAATACCATATAAGTTAAGTCAATTTTTCTGCCTGTTGCAGGTTGGTGGTGAGTCTGCGAATCCCAACGTTGTTGCCAATGCTGTTGGGGTTCGCAGACTCACCACCAACCTACGATTTACTAACTTAATGGCATTGGATAACATTTTGTTTCTGATGTAATCTTTGTCATCATGTAAACACTACGTTCAACATACAATCTCTCAGCGCATTGAATAAAGATAAGTTGATCACGCTGCTGACACAGCAAAACGAGATACTGATAGCACTAAAGTGCTCATATTCGCCGGGTGGATAAAAGAAATCAAAGAACTAAAAAAATCAGCTGGTCAAGAACAGTCGTAAGCCACCCTCCATTGGTGGTTATGGCAAACCCGAGTCAAGAAACCAGCGTAAAAGAAATGGGGGTTCGAGTGGAGGACAGCCTGAATATACAGGCAACACACCTTACAATCCGATCAGGGCGTGAAAACGTTTTGTCGTATTCGAGGTTATATCTCTGCCGCTTAAAAAACAGGGGCATAATGTCTTCGACGCACTGTGTGATGCGACTGATTCCTCCCGAAAAAAGCTAAAGCCGGTAAAACAGGCTGAGCAGTTATACTTACTTTAAACATATGGGAACAAGAGATTCTTGAGAGAGATTCTTGAGAAAGGTATCAAAAAAGGAGTACACGAGTGGTGAAGTAGAATTACTGCGTCATTTTATCAATCCGTACGACCATCATTTCTCCTTCTCCTCGATCACTCTTGCAATAGCTGGAGCAACCAGTGCCTATCGGTAACCTATCCCACCAGAGACGAAAATCCTATGACTTATCACCTTGGTATTAATCTGGGCCATGACCGTGCCGCCGCGTTAATCGAAGACGGCGAGATTCGGGTGGCAATACAACAAGAGCGGCTGGACCGCTCCAAACACAGCGTTGGCATGCTGCTGCAATCCGCAGGCGACCCCCATCAAATACAACCCCCCTGGGAGGCCATTCACTATTGTCTCGACGCTGCTGGCATTACCCTAGCCGAGGTCGAAAGCATTACCGCCAACATGCCGGGAACCGACCTTGCACCCGAAATTCTGGAACGCATGCTGGCACCGGAATATCGCGCCAAAATCCGCACTCTGCCCAGTCATCATCTTGGCCATGCCTATAGCGCGTTCTGGCCTTCGGGATTTGATCAGGCGATTGTTCTGGTCGCCGATGCCACAGGTTCCACCAACGCCCATCATCAAACTGAGTCATATACCCTCTACCACGCCCATGATCAACAACTGACACCGCTGCATAGCGAGAAAGTTGCGTCCCACCTCACGGCTCTTGGCACCCTCGGTTTTTTGTACGAATATGTCGCTCGCAAAGCAGGCTTTGTCACCACGGTCAACGACAGCATCAGCGTTCCCGAGGCCGGAAAATTAATGGGATTAGCAGCGTATGGCGGCCCCCAGACTCACTGGCAACAATGGATTCAACCCATAGAAAACAGCTATCACCTCGCCATCTCGCCTTACGATATTTTTTTGGAAATTGCCGCTCTGGAAAAACACTACGATGACGGCAAGGGCTCCGCTTATCTACGCCCCTATCTGGTTGATCTTAGCTGGAAGATTCAACATGAATTGGAACAGGCACTATCGCATATTGTTGCCCTGGCAATGAAGCAAACCGGGTTGAGCAAACTCTGTCTTGCTGGCGGCGTCGCGCTTAATTCGGTGGCCAACTACACTCTCTATCGTGAACTTGGACTGGATGATCTTTTTGTTTTCCCGGCGGCTGGTGACGCAGGCATTGCCGCAGGTTGCGCCCTGTGGGCCTATGCCACACAGGAACCCGCTCCCAAACGCCCGGCAAAGTTAAAAACCGCTGCATTCGGACAGACCTATACCACAAAAGCCATTGAACAGGCGGTCGCCGCCCGCAGCAATCAGCTCCACCTGGAGCAACCAGAAGAAGACCTGACTCAGCGCTGTGCAACCGCCTTGTCACAGGGACATATTGTCGCCTGGTTTCAGCAGGGCTCCGAATACGGTCCCCGGTCACTCGGCCATCGTTCCATTCTCGCTGACCCCCGTTTTGCACGAATGAAAGATGTTATCAATGCACGGATAAAGTTTCGTGAACCTTTTCGCCCCTTTGCCCCGGTTATCCCTGAAGAAAACCTCAGCGAGGTATTTGCATTCCAGGGCACCCCGCCCAGCGCTACCGCGCTGATGCTGATGGTCGCCCCCATTAAACCGCAGTACCGTAGCGAGCTCCCCGGCATCAGTCACGAGGATGGTAGCGGTCGGGTGCAAACCGTCAGTCTGGAAAGCAGCCCGCACCTGTATCATCTCTGCCAACAACTCGCGACCCTGCGCGGTGGTCCACCCGTGATCCTCAATACCAGCTTTAACGTCGCCGGTCAGCCTCTGGTGGAAACACCTGAACAGGCCATCGAGGTATTTCTGACCACAGATATCGATTATCTGGTGCTTGATGGTTTATGGATCAGTAAACGCCAAACACCTATCCTCAGCTATGCCGAGCACAGTCAAGACCTTACGGTCGAAACATTACCCCAGGGTTTGCCACCCGGGCAACCTGATGTCCTTGAACTCATGCATCAGCTTGACCGGGCGCTTTTTTTCGGCGACACCGAAGCCTGCCCATGGTCAACAGAAGAATTACAGCGGCTGTCACGGCTCGGAGGGCGCTACAAAGAAACCAGCCGATTATTCCCACAACACCCCTTCGCCGCTGAGTCTTATACTCAATTCGGACCCCAGTGCCGATTACTGCTTGACCCTCTGGGTGAATCACAACTGGTCGATTTCGGTGAACCATCCAAGGCTCGTGGGTATAGCCTCGACCAGGTAAAATGGTTATTAGCCCGACTCAACAGCGAAAAACTGAATAAAAACCCAGCACCCCTGGAACAACTGCGGCGCTCACAACAGCTAAGCACTCTGGAGCAACAACAACAACTCGATTGGGCGCAAAAACAATTACAGCACTACGCACTATTGCCCCAGGAAGCACATCCGCCCACTCCGGCCGCCGATTCACCCTTACCGGAAACACCTGAATACACCTTTCAGCCGTTCGCGGACCCCGCCTTCACCATCCCTGGAGTGCTCAGCAACATTCGACAAGCATTAATTCATGCAGATTACACCGAGGCCAGCATTTGTCGTTTACTCAGCATCGATTCATTGCAAAAAATCGAACCAACCCATCTGCATTACTACGATCACTATAAACTGCCGCACAATGATCTCGGTGATTTTATCCGATTGTTTCTACTGCGGGCAGCATTACCTGAAGAGCATATCAAGCGATTATTCGGCATCAACGAATATCATGCTCTGGTTCAACTGGGCCTGCTCATTCCCCGTGGCAAACAACAATGGGCCTCGCGCATCGATCTTTATTGTGTCGATAAGCTGTATATTTCAACAGATCATCGCTACCTGTTATTACCGGAGGACACCCTCGAAGAAGAACCGGTAATGTATATTGGCCTCGATAGCCATGGCTTAGTAAATACTGCGCCCCGGTATCCGGTCGATACACTCCTTGATTTATGCACCGGATCCGGTGTCCAGGCACTGGTTGCCAGTCGTTATGCCAGCCAAGTGACAGGTATCGACATTAACCCGCGAGCCCTGCGCTTCGCACGCTTCAATGCCCAGCTCAATAACATCAGCAACACGACATTTATCCAGGGCAATCTCTACCAGCCGATCGGGAAGCAACGTTTCGATATTATTATCGCCAACCCGCCCTTCGTTGCCAGCCCCAAACAAGCACTCCGGTTTCGCGATGGCGGTGACAATGGCGAAGCCGTACTCGCTGATATTATCACCCAGGCCGCAGCGCACCTTAACACTAACGGCCGCCTGCACATTGTCACCGACCTGGTTGATGTTGCTGATTACCAACGTAAACTCCAGCACTGGTGGCAAGGGGGGCCAACGGATAACCTGGTTTTACAAACAGCTGACCGGGATGCCATGCTTTTTGCCGTGCCGCATGTACATCAGGCCTTTGGTCAGCGCTTTCACGACTATAATACTGAACTGACAGGCTGGCTGGATAATCTCCAACAAATGCCACAGCCGGTAGCTATCAACTTTGGTTATATTCTCATTCATTGCCACACCGACAAGATACGACCATCGTCGTATTACACACGGACGATCCATAACCCCAGCCAACCGATTGATACCCAGGTTGGCGATTATTTTCGCCAACGACAACTCATTAATGCATCGGAGACCCGGCCCTTGCAATTAACTATCAACCCCCACATCCGTTTTCGGGTTGATTCTGATGCCTGCGGCATTACCACAGACATCACTCTATTCTCACCCACAAGCGCCTACTATACCCATTACCAGATTGACGACACCGTCTTCCAAACGCTGCAAGCCATTGCCGCCCGGAACATCAGCATCGTCAGTTCCGCTGATATAGCAAAACAGCCGATCTTGTTAGATTTACTGCATAAGGGGGTATTGTCTCTCCACAAAGCAAGCAGCTTCGCTACAGCTGATGCCTCCATCATCAATCTCCAGGCAAGCCAGCCGACACCCATTTCCGGGGATTGTAAAAGCGCGATTCAGGAACAAGCGACGGCAACAACCCCGACCTGCTTATCCTCTTATTGCCGTTAAAGGACGTGTATGCTTTGCCGCTAAGAGACGTGCATGCTTGCGGTTACCCCTTGTAGCCGTTACAGTCACCCACACCAAGGAGACAAGAATGAACGTAGCACAAACCGTATTGTTATTAATCGGTTACCAAAATGATTATTTTTCCCCCACGGGGATATTGCGTGATGTCGTCGAGGAATCTGCCCATCACCAGACAGTGCTGAGCAACACACTGGACTTGGTACAACGCCTGGCACCCAGCCCTGTTCGTATGGTAGACACACCCATTGTTTTCACCGACGATTATCACGAGCTGGTGAACCCCATCGGCATTTTAAACACCATCAAAGAACTTGGGGCCTTTAAGGTCGGCAGCGACGGCGTAGAAACCATCCCCGAACTCCAGGCCTTTGCTAACCGGATTACCACCATTCCCGGAAAACGCGGATTGAACGCCTTTTCCAACACCGCGCTGGAAACCTTGTTTCAGCAATGGGGGATTAGCGATATTGTCATTGCCGGTGCGATCAGCTCAATTTGTGTTGACTCCACCGGGCGTCATGCTCACAGCCTGGACTACCGGGTGACCATACTCAGCGACTGCACCCTGGGACGCAGCCCGGTCGAACAAGCCTTCTACTGCGAACAGATTTTCCCGCTCTACGCCCAAACCATGACACATCACGAATTACTACAAAAACTGGATATAAACACAGACTCTTTATAACCCGCTTGACATGAATGTACTGTGATCACAGTCACGATGCTGACAGCAAGGATAAGCTAGCCAGATGGATAAACACAGCGATCAAATTCATTTCCAGATTCAGCAACGCCTGACCGAGGAGCTGATCAGCTCTGAGCAGCGTCACCAAGGATTGGTAGAAGCGCTCCGGGAAGTGGTCTTCAAACTTGATGCCCAACTGCACCTGACCTATGTCAATCGTGCCTGGTTCGAGCACCTCGGCCACCCCATTGACACCCTGCTCAACACCCCATTGACAGATTTTATCTATCCGGAAGATCACGGACAGATACTTGAAGAACTGCAAGGCACGCCCTCACAAGGAAAACACCCTGCGGTGCGCTTTTGCCGCCAGGACGGCAGCCAGATGTGGTTCGAGTTATCCTGGCGTCCCGACCCCAAAGGAGGCGGAATCGGCCTGCTGTACAATATAAACCAACACAAATTATTAACCCTGGAACTGGAAAAGGCACAAGAGCAATTAGAGCGGAGAGTTAAAGAAAGAACTGCCGAATTAACCAGGATGAATCAGGAATTACTCATCGCAAAAGACAAGGCCGAAGCCGCCAGTAAAGCCAAAAGCGCCTTCCTGGCCAATATGAGCCATGAACTGCGGACACCACTGAACGCGATTATCGGCTATGGCGAAATACTCCAAGAGCAAATGAGGGAAGAGGCGCTCGCCGACGATTACATTCAGGATATCGGCAAGATCCTCGGAGCAGGGGATCAGTTGTTACAGCTCATCGAGAGCGTTTTGGATTTGTCCAAAATTCACGCTAATACCATGACGGTTTCTATTCAGACCATGGTCCTGACAGAGTTCCTCGACGAGGTCATCAACACCGTAACACCGATGGCACGGGCTAACGGTAACACTCTTCATGCTACCTGCCAGGAAAATATCCCGCAGATTGAAACCGATGCCCTCAAGCTACGGCAGATCATATTAAATATTCTCAGCAATGCCTGTAAATTCACTCACGATGGTGATATTACCTTACGTGTCACATATGAGCATCACGACACCCTGGTGTTTACCATCAGTGACACCGGCATTGGCATTAGTGCGGATGATCAGCGCAAACTCTTTAAAGACTTCGTGCAAATCGATAATTCATCAACGCGGCAATATGGTGGCACGGGCCTGGGGTTAGCAATCAGCCAACGTTTGTGCCAACTGCTGAGTGGTGAAATTCATGTCAGCAGTGAGCCAGGCAAAGGCACAACCTTCATTATCAGCCTGCCCTCCACAGCCAGGACCAAGTCCCCTCGTTAAGGGTCGCTCGAACGAAAACTGCCTCATTAGTGAGCAGGTTCGGTTTTTTTTGAGCCCGCACAAGACTCTGGTGGAACTGCTACGCTTGTTCCGCCTCCTCAAACACAAGGTAAAGCCGTAGGGTGGAACAAGCGTAGCGGTTCCACCAAAAGGTCAAGGGAAGAACACCAGTCCTTTCAACCCGTACTACTCTTTACCCACCCAAAAGCGACAGTTATTGTTCGAGCGATCCTAAGGTGACTTTAACTCTTGGCTTATATACCCAGAATCTAAAAACATCTATTTTTCGTTACAAACCACTGACCTACCCATAAAATCCCAGCTCACCTAATGCTCTAACACATCACAATGTAAATATTTCACATAATTCCTGGCGTTAAGTTACATACTTTAATAACACCTGTCTTCATAATCATGCTCACCGTTTATATCTCTATTCTATATAGAGTATTGCTGTAACGATCAAACCTGAACCCCGGACAAGTTATCTCGTCTCCAGCACGTAAATGCAGTTAGACGTAACACCTCAACCAAAGACAGGCATGCCAAAATGGAAACAATTTTAACCCGACTGGACATCCATGCTGCGCGATCCACCGCAAAATGGTATTTCCCTGCGGAATCCCGTTCATTTCAATTATCTGAGTTACATGATCAATCACTCAAACTGGCTTCGGTGTTACAGGCCAACGATTTAAAAAAAGGAGATCGTGTGGCGCTGATGATGACAAATTCATCAGAGTACGTGGTTGCCTTGCTGGCTATCTGGCGTCTCAATGCCATCGCGGTACCATTGCGACCCAAAGGCAGTCGCCAGACGCATTACGCCGACTACGTTGAGTATTGTAATGAGGTTTGTGACTTCAGCCTGATATTGTTTGATGACAATGTCACCAGTGAAGTGTTACTGCATCCCGGTTTATGGCAACAACAGTACGCCGATATCAATACCCTGATGGAAACAGCGACCCACACACTTGCATTTGATAATGAAGTGCAAATATCAGCTACCGATATCGCTATCTTGCAATTTTCATCAGGCAGTACAGGCGCACCCAAAGGCGTCATCGTCACTCATGAGATGATGATGGCTCAGTTACAAAACATTCATTACAACCATATCGGCTCCCGACGCGGATACCCCATTGAATCACTGGCGTCATGGATGCCTTTCAACCATGACATGGGGCTTTTTATCGGCGTACTGGCTCCCGTTTATACCGGCAGTAATAATATGGTGGCCCCTCCTGCATTTTATATGCGCAATCCACCACGCTGGTTCTCTCTTATGTCACAACGCCGCGTGGATATGAATTTCAATACCAATTCTGTATTGGCCTCAACATTGAAAACCTTGCGACGCTTGCAGAAACAGGATGATATTGACCTGTCTGAATTGCATTTGTATATCGGCGCTGAAAAAGTCAGCCCGATCATTGTGCGTCGTTGTTACGATTACCTGATACCACTTGGCTTTAAACGTGAAAATCTGCATATCGGTTATGGCATGGCGGAAAACACGCTGGGGGCAACTTGTACAAAAACACAAACAATCAACCTGACAACTTTTAAGTTCACCAGCCCAAACTGCCTTGAGCCTGTTGAAATGTCCAGTAAAAACAAAAGCCCAAACACCGGGGGAAATACCGTCGAACTGGTTGCCATAGGTGCAGTGGACTGGCGGCACAATATTACGATCCAGGACAAGGCAGGCAGGTCTCTGCCTGAGTTAACCTTAGGTGAAATCGCCATCAAAAGTCCCTGTGTGACACCGGGTTATTATCGTGACCCGGAAAAAACCCGTGAAAAATTAATTGATGGTTATCTGCTCACGGGCGACATCGGCTTTATGTATAACCATGAATTGTATTTCTATGCCCGCCAGGATGACATGATTAATCATGCCGGTCGCAACATCATTCCTGATGATGTTGAAATGGCCGTTGAAGAACTGCCCTTTATCCGCGCCGGTGCCAGCGCGCTGGTCGGCGTGGACAATCCGCAGACCGGCTGCACTGATCTGATACTGATGGCTGAAGTCAATGAGCGCAGCACCGAAAATGAATTGACAGAATACCAACAGGCAATACAGAGCATGGCTTACGAAGCCAGCGATATCATCCTCACTCGCATCATACTCTGCCAGCGGGGAACAATAGAAAAAACATCCAGTGGAAAAAAACGTCGCGCTGTTATCCGTAAGCGCTTCATGAATAATCAAGTCACTCTTGTGAGGAAACACGATGAACAACGTGCAGCAATATAAAACCCATTGCAGACCCAAGCTGACCGAGCTTTTACAAGCTCTGAAACTGGACAAGACGTATTCCCGGGCTGAAGGCAATTATCTGCAAACGGATTCAGGGGAAAAAATCCTCGATCTGGTGGGTGGTTTTGGCTGCACCATACTCGGTCACAACCACCCGGAAGTTGTTGCCGAGGCCATCAGCGCCCTGGCACAAGGTGTAGCCATCAATGCCCAGGGTTCCATACGTAAAAATTCAGCACAGCTGGCTCAACGCCTCAGCGAACTAACGGGTTCTCAGCGTGGTTATTGTGTCAATTTCAGCAACAGTGGTGCGGAGAGTATCGAAGCGGCCGTCAAACACGCCTACAAAGTTCAATTCGACAAAGTGCGCCGTGAGTATGAACGACTGACTCGGGTACTGAGTGATCTATATTACAAAGTAGAGCGCGAACAACTTGAAGTGGAACTGCCCGGCGATAATAAGGATTTGATCGATTTTCGGGATGACCTGGATGAATACAACCTGGCCCAGTTTGAGCTGTTCCAGAACAACCCTGTAATGATTGCTTTCAAAGGTGCCTTTCATGGCAAAACCTCGTCTGCATTAAAAGTCACTTTCAATAAATCCTACCGGGAAGCCTTTGAAGGGCTGTCCGCCATCCAGCCCGCGTATGTGGATATTCATCGCCCGGAACAAATCACGGAAATCGTGGATGAACAGGTCAGCACATTTTATTACCCGGTATTAACCGGAACGCGCATTGAACTACGACCGGTACGCATCACCCGCGTCATTGCCATGATACTGGAGGTGGTTCTCGGTGAAGGCGGTATTCGCCCTGTGCCCGATGCCACGTTGTCGCACCTTGTCGAACTGAAAAGCAAACAACAGCTTCCGTTGATTATCGATGAAATCCAGACCGGTTGTGGTCGCACTGGTTCAATATTCGGTTACCACGACACACCTTTGGCCGAGATAGAACCGGAATACATTGCAC
>WFQM01000226.1 GCA_015487095.1 Gammaproteobacteria bacterium
CGCGGTGATCTTCTTTAATGAGGATTTTCAGTCCGTTGGCGAGCCGGTATTCATGCACATCACCGATGGTGATGATGTGGCCGGTTTTTTCCACATCGGCTGATGCAGCGGCCAGTGTGGGTGTTTCGGTGCTGTCATTTTTGGCAAGGCCGGTGGCGCAGCCTGTGAGTGCCGCAGCTGCAAATGCCGCAGCGGAGATCATTAATAAAGGATTCATAAGCCTCTCGTCGTTTTATTGGTTTAATAATTGTGGTAGTTGATGATTTTTAACGCAGCTGACGACCTGTGTCCGCAAATGGTAGGATAGTCTACCCAATTACCAGCAGCTGTGACCGCAAAAATTCATGTTTGGTTTCAAAAAAAACAAACCCCCTGTTATAAAAGAGGCGTCGTCAAGCGAAGCTCCCGTCATTGATGAGTCTCAACCCGCAGCGATAGAGGCACAACCTGAAGCCCAGCCTGAGAAAAAGAAGGGTTTATTTGCCCGCCTCAAGGCTGGCCTCAGTCGTACCCGCAGCGGCATTACTGATGGTCTGGCTGATCTGGTGCTGGGCAAAAAAGCCATCGACGGCGATGTGCTGGACGAAATTGAAACCCTGTTGCTGACTTCTGATGTGGGTGTGGAAGCCACTCAGGAAATTGTCGCCGATCTTACCGGCCGTATTCAGCGCAAGCAACTGGCTGATGCCGATGCTCTGTTTGCTGCGCTGCGTGAGGACATGGCTGCCATTCTTGCACCCTCCACCCAACCATTGGAAATTGATACCACTGCCCAGCCTTTTGTGATCCTGATGGTGGGTATTAACGGTGCAGGAAAAACCACGACCATTGGCAAGCTGGCAAAAAAATTCCAGAACGAAGGTAAGTCGGTGATGCTGGCGGCTGGCGACACTTTTCGCGCCGCTGCTGTGGAACAATTACAGGAATGGGGGCGTCGCAATGACGTTGCTGTAGTGGCACAGCACAGTGGCGCGGATTCCGCCTCGGTCATTTTTGACGCTGTGCAATCGGCCAAATCCAAAGGTATCGATGTGCTCATTGCGGATACTGCGGGTCGTTTGCACACTCAATCCAACTTGATGGAAGAACTGAAAAAGGTACGTCGCGTCATTACCAAACTGGACGACACGGCCCCCCACGAAGTCATGTTGGTGCTGGATGCCGGTATTGGCCAGAACGCTGTCGTACAGGCCGAACAGTTCCGCGATGCGGTGGGCGTGTCCGGTATTACGTTAACCAAGCTGGATGGCACCGCTAAAGGAGGGGTCATTTTCGCTGTGGCCAAACGCCTTGGTCTACCCATTCGTTTTATTGGTGTGGGTGAAGGGATTGATGATCTAAAGTCATTTAATGCGGATGACTTTGTGGATGCTTTGCTTGCTCGGGATGAAACGTAGACCGGTGTTATTAACGCAGAGCGCGCAGAGGCGCGGAGACGCAGAGAAAAACGTGATTAAAATGTACGGCCGCATGATTTGTGACGCTTATGGCAGGTTGTGCGTTGGAATAACGCTTTTCACTCCACATAAAAAATCTCTGTGTCTCTGCGACCTCTGCATTTAAATACGGGTTCGATTCAAAACACCAATGATTAAGTTTGATAACGTCAACAAGCGTTACCCCGGTGGCCACGAGGCGCTGTCTGGTGTGAGTTTTCACCTGAAACAGGGCGAGATGGCTTTTCTCACCGGGCATTCCGGGGCGGGCAAGAGCAGCCTGTTAAAGCTGATCGCCTGCATCGAGCGTGCCTCACGGGGTAACGTGGTCATCGATGGGCAGAACCTTACCCGACTGAAAAATCGCCACATTCCCGCATTGCGTCTCAAGATCGGTGTGGTGTTTCAGAGCCATAACCTGCTTTATGACCGCACGGTGTTTGATAACGTGGCGCTGCCGTTGATTATTGCCGGTTATCATCAGAGTGAAGTGGGGCGGCGGGTACGCGCTGCACTGGACAAGGTAGGGCTGCTAGGCAAGGAACGGCTGATGCCTATTACGCTTTCAGGTGGTGAGCAGCAGCGTGTCGGCATCGCGCGCGCGGTAGTGAATCGCCCACCTTTGTTATTGGCCGATGAACCCACTGGCAATCTGGACCCGGCATTGTCCCGGGAGATTATGGGGCTGTTTGAACAATTTAATCAGGTGGGGGTATCGGTGTTGATTGCCACTCACGATCACGATTTGATTTCGAGGCTGGATCATCGTTTGCTGACTCTCACACAGGGCAAGTTGGAGCGGGATGGGCGGACGACAGAATTGCAGATCCAAAAGTAAAGATGAGCGCTAAAAAAACGATGGCAATAGTTGGGTTTTCCTGAAAACTGATGAAACGAACCAGCGTCAAAAATACCGATACCGAAGACCGGCAGCGCTTAAGCAAGCCTCGCGGTCGAGTGAATGCTTACTTCACTCATCATCTGTGGGTACTGATATCATCCCTCGGTGCGCTATGGCGTACGCCGCTGGCGACGTTGATGACGGCTGCGGTGATCGGTATTGCCCTGGCTCTGCCCACCGGCCTGCATGTGTTGTTGCAAAATGTGCAGCAACTTTCCACGGGCTGGGAGGGTACGGCACAGATGTCGTTATTTCTTAAATCGGATATCCCGGAAAAACGTATTCAAGCATTGGCGGACAAGCTGCGCAGCTGGGACGGTGTGGCTGAGGTGCAATACATTTCCCGTGAGCAGGCATTAGCAGAATTCCGCGAGCAGTCCGGTTTCGGAGGTGCATTGGATTCGCTGGATGAAAACCCTCTGCCAGCAGTGCTGGTGCTGCGGCCCACGGCCGAGGCGACAGAACCGGCACAAATGGAGATGCTGTTAGGCAAAGTGCAAAAGCTGGAGCCGGTGGATCTGGCGCAGTTGGACATGGAATGGGTGCGTCGCCTTAGCGGCATTATCGAAGTAGGCAAGCGCGGTGTGCTGTTGCTGGGAGGCTTGTTAGCGTTGGCGATACTGCTGGTGGTGGGCAATACCATTCGGCTCACTATTCTCAGTCGTAGTCAGGAAATCATTGTCACCAAGCTTATTGGTGCTACTAATGCCTTTATCCGGCGTCCTTTCCTTTATACCGGGTTTTGGTATGGTCTGATGGGTGCGGTGCTGGCTTGGCTGCTGGTGGCTATATTGTTAGGTTTGCTGAGTGATCCGGTGAGCCGCTTGTCTTTTCTGTATAGTAGTGGGTTTTCGCTGGATGGGCTGGATCTGGAAACAGTGATCATTTTGCTGGGGAGCGGCATTGCCCTGGGCCTGCTGGGTTCCTGGTTGGCAGTGGGTAGGCATCTGCAAGCCATTGAGCCTACTTGATTCCACCCCTTGGGGTGTTTGCACTCTTTTGTCGCCGTCTGCTGGAGCAGGGAAAGGAAAAGGGAAAGCGGCAAATCAATGACATCAGGGAACTTTAATTCAACTTGGCACTCTTAGCATCTGATTGCTAAAATGCTGATATACAGAGGAAGGAGGGAGAGCCATGAATAAAAATTTGATCGTTGATCTTGCCGTCCCTACCGGCAGTCTTGAGGCCTATATTTCGGCCGCAGCTCAGGTGCCCATGCTTAGTGTGGAAGAGGAGCGTGATTTGGCCACCCGTCTGCGTGACGAGGGCGACCTCACCGCTGCGCGGCAGCTGGTTATGTCTCATTTACGTTTTGTCATTCATGTTGCCAGGGGTTACAGCGGCTATGGGCTGGCTCAGGCCGATCTGATTCAGGAAGGCAATATCGGTTTGATGAAAGCGGTTAAACGCTTTGATCCCAGTCATAATGTGCGTCTGGTTTCCTTCGCCGTACATTGGATTCGTGCCGAGATACACGAATATATTCTGCGTAACTGGCGTGTGGTTAAGCTGGCCACCACCAAAGCGCAGCGCAAATTGTTTTTTAATCTGCGTAAAAACAAAAAACGCCTTGGCTGGTTTACCCAGGCCGAAGTTGAGCGTGTCGCTAAAGACTTGGATGTGCCCGAAGCCACTGTACGTCAGATGGAAGAGCGTATGAGTGGCCAGGATACCGCCTTTGATGGTTATGGTGTTGACGATGACAGCGACTTCAAACCCGCTCCCGCCGGTTATCTGCAAGACATGAGTATGGAACCTGCTGCGCAGTTGGAGACAGAAAACTGGGAAGCACATAACAATGATTTGTTGGCCGGTGCGTTGGGTGATTTGGATGACCGCAGTCAGGATATTGTAAAAAGCCGTTGGTTGTCCGAGAAAAAAGCGACCCTGCATGACCTCGCTGACAAATACGGTGTTTCCGCAGAACGCATTCGGCAATTGGAAGCCAATGCCATGAAAAAGATGAAAGGCACAATGATTGCCTAAAACTATTTAAAGTTAAGGCTTTTGCAAAACTGTTTCACAGTAACGAAGAATCAATGAGTTACGATAAAAAACATACCGTAACTCATTGATTCTTCGTTTTCATTTCGAGTTTTGTAAGAATCTCAAATAACAATGGGGTATAAAAAAGACCATCCAAAGCGGTCTTTTTTATACCCCATTGTTATTTTGAATCGTTGAAAAAGTGTGTGACTATAGTATTTCCCCTATAAAAATTATGACTAATGGAGATGAGTTTAATTTTGTTGGAGACTTTTAGAGCATTGGAGCGTTCAAGGTATATTATCAAGGAGTAGAATCATGGATGTAAGAACAATATTTAATGGATTTTTAGGAATGACTATCGTTGTGCTGGGCGGTTGCAGTGATCCAGCTCCACCGTCCCCAAGTATTCCCCCTTCCTCAGGTATTCCCCCTTCTACAGGTGTTAATAACGTCACCCTTGGTGGCACTGCTGCGAAGGGCATTATCAGTCTCGGCAACGTGGTGGCCGAGGAATTAAAAGCGGACGGCACTGTTCTTGCGCAGGTGGGTAATGCGACTACTGGCGCTGATGGTCGTTACTCTCTCACAGTAAGTAGCACTTATTTGGGTGGCCCGATCAAAGTCACCGTAAGTGCTGACGAAAATACCCAGATGAAATGTGATGTAGTGGAAGGGTGTGGCGCACGGGTTGATGGTCTTGAGGACATACTCAATCCCACTGTCGTTGATTTTGGTGAATGGTATAAACCCGGTGATCTGAATATGATGGCGCTGGTGGCCGAAGCTGCTGCCAATCATACCGTTAAGGTTAATATTACGCCCTATACTGATCTGGCGGCCAATTATGCTTTGGCTGCCACCCATACGGGGATTGTCAGCCGTGCTTCGGATACAGGCTCCCTCACGTCTGGCGGGATTTATAATGCCAATTCCGAGGTGTCTGACCTGTTGAACCTCGACATTCTGAATACCCAGCCAGTGGATATTACGGACATCTCTGCCGTTATCAGTGGTGATCCGACTGAAGTTGTTTATGCCGCAGTTTCGGCTGCTGTGCTGAGGAGTAATGAGACCGCTGGCGGAACCCCAAATGTTAATGCTGCTCTGGGTGACTTGTCGAATTCGTTCAATGGCGGCACCATTGTTACCGGTGATATGCAGGACATTATTGATAGTGCATCAGGTGTTCTTGATCAGGTTGGTGGCATTGGCAACATAGCCGATATTTCAGGAATCCTTGCTGCGTTACAGGCAGATATTGATGCTGCCAATGGTGGTAATGGCGGTGGTAGTAATGGTGGTGGCATTATTGACCCAACACCCAGTGACACTGCTGATGCTGCCGACTTGGTCAAGGTCAAAGCCTTTGTCGGCGATGTACGCACTTGGGGTACTGTTATCAAGAATGAGACTGGCGTCAACGGTGGCCCCTTTGAAGTACAGACCGGGTTGATATCAGCTGCTGCCGATCTCAGTATGGATTTTCTGTTTGGTCCCGCCTTTTTTGCCTCTGCGGAAGTTATGGAAATGCACTTCCATGGCAGAAATACTTCCCCGAACCTGACTGACTACACAACAGGGGGGGCAACAGACCCACAATTTACGACAGGTACTATCGCAAAATTGGGTAACATTATTACCATTACTGATGGTGTTATTGACGGTGTGACTGTCAATATGAGCATGAAATTTCCGGCAGATGGTGAAGTGTTGGCGTTGGGCTCAAGCTTTAGCATCGAGATTGTTTCCGCCAGTTTTGAAAGTGCTGCAACCGACGCTTATATCAACAGTGGAAAAGTTACCTTCAATCTGGCGTCAGAATACACTATTGATTGGGCGGCGATTGACCAGGGTAACGCTGTTATACCGGGTATTCTGGGTGGCTCCGTCAACTGGGATACGACGATGATACAGAAACAGGATGATCTTGGTACACCTTTGGACGCTGAGATAACATTTGCCGGCACATTATCCACCAGGTTTGTTAATCCTTCTGCTGTTTCGGGTGCCGCCGATGATCTCAGCGAGATCATACCCGGTACTTTGACGATAAGTGGTGATGTCAGTGATACCGCTGGCAACAAGTTTGTTGCCCGTTTCACGTTTAACATCGCCGATGTTGAGCTTCTTGCGGCTACCGGGATGCTGGATTCGGCTGTTCCCAAAATCGGCCTGGATTTCACCATGCAATTGGCGGGTTTGCCGGAGGTTTCCGTTAACATCAATGGCAGTCAGACAGGCCTTGAAAAAGGTACAGCGAAGACCACCATTACCTATGGTGGACGCCGGATTGTGATTACGAGCGATCTTGCTGTTTCCTCCGTGGATGGTGTAGATAGCATTGCAGCAATTGGTGATGCGGCCATTAGCAATCAGGATGGTGTCACCATGAGTTTTGATGGAAACCTGGAGGCACTGGAGGGTGATGTGCTATTTAATAACGTAAGTTATGCGACTATTTCTAAGATGGATAACGGCGCGTCAAAAATCACTTACAGTGATGGTACTTTCGAAATTTTATAAATAAATTTCAGTCAATAATGTATTGGGCGGCCAATTGGTCGCCCTTTTTTCTGAGTGGAATCAATACAACATGTATTTTCGGTTAATTCTGTTATCAGTGCTGATTACGTTTTCCACTTACGTTGCTGCTGATGAATATCAGCCATACATAGCGATTCAAAGTGTTTCTTACAGTGAGCCTGTTACCCTTAAATTCATGCTGGGTGAACGGCAGACTCCCTTGAAAAAAGGAAACAAGGCATTTACCTATAACAAGGCAGAAGTAGGGTTTCGGTGGGGTAATTGGCAATTTGGTGTTCTGGAGCGTCTTGAGTACCTGCTGGAGTTTTCACCGGAAACAGCAGAGTTGATTTATCTTGCTGA
The DNA here is from genome assembly GCA_015487095.1 of Gammaproteobacteria bacterium. Classification (GTDB taxonomy): domain Bacteria; phylum Pseudomonadota; class Gammaproteobacteria; order SZUA-152; family SZUA-152; genus SZUA-152. The sequence goes on from WFQM01000226.1 coordinate 7,213, forward strand.
AAATCGGTTGCCTCTTGAGGTGGGTAGAGAGTATGAATTGCGCATCAGGGCACAACATAATTACAGCGATGGTTTTCGTCTGGCATATCGTCACAAGTTTTCTTCTAGCATCAATGTTGGGTTCGCTGCATCATACTTGCAAGGCAAGGCATTTACCGATGGAGCTATTCAGGGAAATGCCACAGTGCTGGGCGAAAAAAATTATGAGTTCCAGTTTGATGCTGATTATTTTTATTCTAACGACATACTTTTTGAGCGAGATATCGCTCCACCAAGTGGCAATGGTTACAGTCTGGACTTTAATGTTGACTGGCGACCCAGCAAATATTTTACAGCCCAACTTGATGTTGTTGATCTTGCTGGGGAAATGTTTTGGGATAATGCGCCCTTTACCACCGCAATAGCCTCATCGGACACCCAGACATTTGATGAAGAGGGTTATGTTCGTTACGACCCGGCGGTTTCCGGCTTTGAATCAAATAAAAACTTTACTCAAACGCTGCCACGAAAAATATTTATTGCGACCAGGTACCAATGGTCGCCCAGTTTTGGATTATTAGCGGAATTACAGGATTATAAAGTTGCACGATTTACGAGTGTCGGTGCGGAGTGGTGTTACAGCCATAATAATTGCTTTCAAGGTCTCCACAATACAACCATCAAAGCACTGAGTTTGCGATATCAAGGGCATGGAGTACGGGTTGAGTTGGCCAGTGACAAACTGGACCTTGATCAAGCCCGGTATTTTGTCCTCCAGTTATCGATCAATCAGGTTTTTTAAATGATTCTCTGATTTTTGTGTTCCGTTGTTGGTATAAATGTAACCATTCGGGAAAATAAAAAATGAACTCAGCGAACGGTGTCAAAATTGATAATTTTCTCCACGATATTCAGTCTCTCTCGGAGGAAAAGTTTACTCTTCTTGTTTCAATCAGAAAAATATTTAATGAGGTTCATGCCGGTTTGGTTGAAGATATAAAATATGGTGGATTGGTATTCAGTCTGTCCAATACGTTGATTGGCGGTATTTATGTTTATGAAAAGCATCTGTCAATTGAGTTCAGTCATGGTGCTGAATTATCAGACCCGGATCATACTCTGGAAGGTAAGGGAAAGAAAAGAAGGCATATAAAAATTTATTTGATGGGTGATATTGGCGAGAAAAAAGTGGATTATTTTGTGCGTCAGGTGCTGGAAAAAAATACTAATGACTAAAGTGTGAATTAAGGGCTAAATCACCCTGTTTCAGCGAATGTAAAATGCATCTAACTTAATGACATTGGGAATTGTCCGTAATGAATGCTGATCCGCTTGTTATGGAATATTACCCTGATGTCTTAACCAAAAGTGATGCCATTTATTGCTGACCCGCATGAGTTCTCAACTGGGTGTACGTTTCGCTATAAAAAATACCAGAGTGTTGTAGCCGGGTGCGCAGGGCTTTGATGTCTGGGATGTCCAGCAGTGGTCGAGTGGGAAAAGCTTTAGCAGCGGCAAAAGCCCAGACCCGTTCTTCACCAAAGGGTGACGCTACGACCAGACGCAGGCCATCGGTACGGCGTGGGAAGGGGATAAAATTACCCGCAGGCACCCAGCCGTTGTCATTTTTTCTAACGGGAAACAGCTTTACCAGGTTACCACCAGCATCCTGATACACAAGCAACACATAAGCATCGTGATCAAGACTTAACAGCAGAGATATTTCGTCACCTTCGCGGAAGTGTTGTTCGTCACCGAGGTGGGTGGTGATGGTGACGTGTATGGCCGTTGTTTCCGGTGTCGTTTCTGTGGCGATAGCGGAACCGGACAGGTGTAAGGCAATGAGCCCCAGCAAGTTGGTTAACCAAAGTCGTACCGTCAGTTTGTTTGTGTTTTTCACCCGTTCCCCACACTGTGTATCCCCCCGGGCTTACTGCCCAAGGGATTACTTTAGCACAGGGTGATAAAGGAAATTACAGCGCGGCGTTGATGCCAAAAGTCAGGGCACCGACACGATGAGTTTGTTCGAGGCCGTTATTGTAATCATCGGTCTGTGTCTGGCTTTGCAGGCCGATGCTGACGTTCGCACGTTGACCAATGCGGTAAAGGAAGCCGATGTTCAATGCACTGCGGGTGGCATCACCCACGTCCTGGCCATCTGCCTTGATGTTCATGGGCACGACACCGACATTGCCGAACAAAACCCACTTGGGTGACAAGGGATGGTGGCCACTGATTCCCAGGCCAAGGCCATTGTATTCGGTTTTGTAACCATCGCTATTCCATTCGTTGCTGACGTTTTTGAAATCCAGGAATAAGGCAATACGTGGCCAAAAACGGTAACCCAGCACCAGATCCACTTCTCCGCGTTTAATGGTAACGGGTTCGCTGCCTGCGGGTAGCGGGTTGGTGGGGCGTGCTGGTGCGAGCGTATCAAACTTGAATTCACCACCGGCAAGGATTAATCCACCGAACCAGTTTGCGTATTGGATTTTTGCTTCCAGTCCCAGCATCGGGGCTTTGGCTTTGAAGTCTGCGTTGTTGGGGTTATCCCCCTCCCAGGTGGAAACATCGAGTTTGGCACCAAGGCTGTAACGGACTTCTGCCTGTGCCCAGGCCAGAGGTGTGGCGAGTAATAATGTTACGGAGAGAAAATATCGAAACAAAATTTTATTTTTCATATTGATTACGCTCGAATTTAACCAGGTAACGACAATGCATCATAACGTCGGCATGGGTAGAAGGTCAGGCACGGTATCTGGCACGATTGATTCCGGCAAGGCTACAGGTGCTGATTTTTCTACCGTTTCCGGTATGTTTTTGGGTGCTTCGGTCGGCGTAACGTTGACTTTCACTTTGATCTGCTCCGTGGGTACACCACTAACGGAAACATCGACATTGATGAAAATAAACTCGCCCAGTTCATCACCTGCACCTTGTAATACGCCGGTCTCCGGCACCTGCGAAACATTATTGGCGACCGCTTTTTCCACGTTTTGCGATAGCTCACTTACTGTTAATAGTGGCTGATCACTGTATTCGAGTTCATTGAGTAAAAAATGGGTGAAGGGTGAGTGTCCTGTGGAACGGTAATTATCATCCACGTATTCAACGCCACCAGCGGCCATAATTTGTACGCTCTTTTTTTGAGCCACTTTTTGATAATAACGTTCGCTGTTGGTTTGCGGTGGCAGAGAACGGGTGCCGCTGCGTAACAGGCTGCCGCTGAAACAGGAGTCGGCAATCAACAGCGTGTGACGACCGCGTGCAGCGATGGTATTGAGTTCATCGCGAATGCTGGAATTGCGCAGGAAAGTGGTTTTATCAGTACCTACCGCATCCACTGGTACCCAGTAGCCTTTACCTGTTTCACTGTCGAGAAAACCATGCCCTGCGTAGTAAACCAGCACATTGTCGTTGGGCAGTACGTCGCGGCCTAGTTCATCAAGGGCGATGAGCATTTCCCGACGAGTGGCATTTTCCAGCAATTGCACATCATCAAAACCGTAGCGGTTTTTCAGCATGTCGGCCATGGCACGGGCTCCAGCAACAGCCGTCTTCAGAGAGGACCAGCGTTTTTGTGGGTCGCGGTAATTGTCGTTGCCGACCACCAGTGCCCGGTAACGTCCGCTGATAAAGGAGGGGGTAGGCGTTTTTGTTACCGGCTCCAGACTGATGCCACGGCTGGCGGCTGTGGCGGAACCGCTTGGCAATAGTGTCAGCAGTAACAGTGTCGGCAGCAACTGTGTGAGCAAAGTGTGTTGTTTGTGTTTCATGGGTTGCCTTTTAAAGAGCCCTTTTAACCATTTTTTACGAGACATCATTTTTCCAATAGCTGTGGGTATACTTCTAAAGTTATCTTTCGTCACAGCCCTGAACCCACACATATTTTGCTCTTCTAAAATCTGATTACAAGTCGTTTACCACAAAACCGCCACTGGCACGAAAGCGGTTGCCATCAGTTCCTTGCCCTGTCAGCAGCCACTGGTAACGTCCAGGTGTTGGCTGTAATTGTGGAAAGCGTGCTTGCGGCTGGTTCACATCGATTTTGGCGACAACCTGCTGGCCGTCTGCGTTAATGCGCGACAGGCGAAGCTGATAGTTTTGCGCGTTTTCCACGGGTGGCCAGTCTGCACTCAATCCATCAGAGAGGGAATAACGCAGGCGTAGACCGCCGAAGGGAATCTCCTGAGTATCGGCAGCATGGAAAAATCCCATACCGGGTAGATCGGCTGTTGGGCTTTGCAGCTCCAGTATCGGTCGGTCAGCATAGCTGGCGATCACCAAAGCCGCCGGGTTTGCTGATGTATCCGGTGGTGACATGGAGGATGGCAGCACGACCAGTGCCAAGGCAAAAGCGGCAGCGGCGCTTAGTGGAATACTGTTCCAGGCTGGCGGTCGCCAGTGCAGCAGGCGTTGCAGCAGACTGGGTGATTGCGGCTGTTTTGTGTCGGGATGAATCGTGTTGGAGCAGGCCTCGGCTGGAGATCCTGCGGGGGAGTCAAAATGTCTGCGCATGGCAGGTGCATGGGCGGCGTAGTGCAGCGCAGCTTTGAGTGCAGCAGGATCATCATTGAGAACACGCCGTTGGGCATCATCCAGTTGGTTATTTTCGATAGCGTGCAATAAGGTGTCGGGCAGGGTTGCCGCATCGGTGTCAGGCGGAGTTGCCAGCAGAGTACGGGAGAGGGTGTTGAACTGATCGAGCTGTTGTCGGCAATCAGCGCAGGCAGCGAGGTGCCGCCGTACCCCGGCGTGTTCGGCGGCGGCAGGGTTTTGACTGAAGTCCGCGAGCTGCTCCAGCTCCGGGTGTGTATCACTGCTCATATTCTGTGTTCGTACCGTTTTGACTGTGTTGTCTACTTAGGGGACGCGAACTGCGTACGAATTTGAATTTTTGTTTAACCTAAATTAATCAGTTGAGCCGTCGCGAGAGCGGCTAAGGTGCTCAAGGTCAATGACTTTTTCGGTTATTTTGAATGAAAGCGTATCCCCCATACGGTGAGTTCAAAATGTTCGAAAAAGTCCTTGAGATTGGGTGCATTAGACGTTCGCAGTAGGCTCAACTGATTAATTTAGGTTTAACAGCTTGTTACAACAACCAGATCAGGTAGATATACCCGTGGCGTTTGAGATTTAGGTGTCGATGTGCATCATATTTATTTCATGGCAAGGCGAAATGACGCGTAATAGTCGTTTTATTGCAAGGAGTTTCAACGCGGCCAGGGAGGAAATAGGGCGTGCACACGACCTGAATCTCAATCGCCACGGGTATTATATTACCCCCAATAAGCAGTTTCTGTCGCTGAAATGATGGGCGAAGTGCAGGGCTATTGTCACTTTCCCTATAGTTATTAATAGCTTATTTCGTTTCCTGACATGGCGTAATCAGGAGTTTTGCCGGGTTGTCAAAAATAACGCGCAATTTCCAGCTGTAAGTAACTATCTCTGCGTACACCGACCAACAGTTCAGTGTTGACGTTGGGGATGTTGATAAAGGCTTGACCTTCCAGAGTGATTCTCCAGTTGTCACCAAAGCGGCGGCTGGATTCCAGGGTGAGCAGGCGAGCAGCATCATCACTATCAAAAATCATACCCAGTAAAAATTCTGTGGATTGTTCATCGTTAAGGGTGAGACGACTGGCTAACAGGATATCGTCGGCGAAGGGAGTCAATGCATCGTCGCCGCGTTCATCGTACAAGACTTCAGAAATCACTCCGAGGTCGGCGTTGCTGTCTGCGATGCCGATGAAGGTGTATTCAAATCCGGCAGTGAGGGCGGTGTAGCTTTTATCCTGACCGGAGCGATCAACCTGACCAGAACGATTGATGGCTTCAAATTTCCACAACCAGTCGCCCAGAGTGGCTTGCAGGTCAAGCCCCCATTGTTCGATGATATCGTAAATAGGAATGAGCACAGGCTGGCCTTTGTTATCCTGGCCAAATCCAAAACGCGGATCACGGCTGGTGCCGCTAAAATAGCTGAGGCCGATATCCCAGTCTCCCAGGTAATGGGCCCAGCGGGCGGCGTAGTCGATGTGTTGTTCCTTGTCGTCAGACTCGTAAATGGTCTGTTCGGTATCAATGCGAGGCGAGAAACGCAGACGGCCTTTTTCACCAGGAAAGGTGCGTTCACGAAAGCCGGGCAGTACGAACAGATCCAGTGTTCCCCAGTCACGGATCAGGGCGAGGTTGATCATGGGCTGGCCGAGTTTTTCTTCACCGTCAGTGGCTTCAACCAGATCAGTCTGGTTGATGATGTCCACCAGGTGTTGTGATTCGGTGACCCCCCAGAATACCTTGCGTATACCGGCGCGCAGTTCCCAGGTATCTGCTGCTTTTAGCCAAGTGAGTTCACGGATGTCGGCATGGCTACGTTCGTTATCATTTTCATCCCAGCGCACGAAGGGCACGATGGTAAAGCTTTGCCGTCCATTATCCCAGTCTGTGTAGTATTCAGGCTGTATCGAGAGTGAAAAATTATTGTCGTGTTGACGCGGATCAGCCGGACTGTTGGCAAAGGCGCGAAACTCACCGCTGACATAGCCCGACCATTCTCCGGCATCACTGAATACCGGGATGCAGAACAGGGCTGCCGACAACACGGACAAAGAAGTGCGGGTTAACATGTCAGCGTGCGCGCTTCAAACTGTTGCGATCAAAATCACGATCCGTTAAACCGGTTTTGAAACGGTAATCTTTCCAGTGCAGGTCCGTGCTTTTTTTGGTGAGGTGATTCACTACGCTCATACTTGCCGGACGCCAAAACTGGCCTTCGTACTGTTGATAACCCGAATAAGTGAGCGTTTTTAACAGTGCTTTTTTACGGTCATAAAATTCAATTTTCAGTGGCTGATACATTTCTGTATCCATCCAGGTAGTCAAGCGGGTGTAACCGGAATATTTGTAGGCAGGCTTACGCTCGATAACAAATGCTTCGCGGCCATCAATTTCTTCGGTGCGTATATATTTGTAGCTGTATTTTTCCACTTCTTGTGAAGACAGGTCTTCGTAGGAAAATTCGCTGCCCATAAACGGCCCGGATTTATTATTGGAGGAGATGCGTTTGACACGTTTCAGTGCAGGCAGGTACAGCCATTGCTCATCGGGTACCAGTGCATGGGTGTAGCTCAGGAAAGCAGTGCCTTTGATGTCCCGAGGGGAATCAAAAATACTCAGGGCTTTGTCGCCGTCACCATCGACTTCCAGGGTTTTGGTGCGGATGTTACGTTTGCTTTCCTGTCCATGGCGGTTACGCAAAACCATTTCCAGACTGGCTGTTTGATCCTGCCAGCCAGTGTCGCGTTTATCGGCTTCGATAGCGATAGCCAGGCCTTTTTCTTCAGGTGTTTCTGCCATTGCCAGTAATGGCAGGCCGAGCAGTGCGAACAGACCGATGTGTTTTATATTTAACGAAAAATTATGCATGACCAGGCTCCTTGATGATGGACTGTTTGTTGGTTTTCTTTTTATCAAACAACATGAGAATGGGGGGTAACAATAAAAAGTCAGCCAATAAAGCAAAGGTGATGACGATAGCGGTAAGTAGTCCCATACCCGCATTCAGTTCAAAGCTGGACAACGATAACACCATGAAGCCGATGATAAGTACCATCGACGTGGTCAGCAAGGCCATGCCCACGTTGCGGAATGCGTAACGTACGGCTTCTTCAGCATCCAGACCTTTTTCACGGCGGGCGCGCAGGTATTTACTGAGAAAGTGTACGGTGTCATCGACCACAATACCCAGAGTCATGCCCGCAACAATGGAGAGACTGAGCCCTACTTCGCCCACCAGTAATCCCCACAGGCCAAAACCCATTGCTGCGGGTATCAGGTTGGGTATCAGGCTCAGTAGACCAATTTTGACTGAACGCAGGGCAAAGATCAGGATAAGGGAAATACCAATCAATGCGAGGGTGGTACCGATCAACATACTAATGATGTTGCGTTTTCCGATGTGCGCAAACATCATTGATACGCCACTGCCTTCTTTGCCACTGAGATGTGTGGTGTTGTTTTCCAGCCAGTCGCTGGCGCGTTTATCCAATGCCAGCAATTCATTGGTGGACATGGTTTGTAGCGTGACGGTAAAGCGCGTAGCAGATTTTTCCACGTTTATCTGATTGTTAAGGTCTAACCCATAAGGCAGTGACATTTCATATAACAGCAAATATTGTGCTGCCAGATTGCGCTCATCAGGCAGTTTGTACCAGTTTTGTTCATCACCGTGCATATTTTTGTTGAGTCGTTTCATGATGTCGGTGATGGTATTGACATGCATGGTTTCCGGCTGCTTGCGATACCAGTCTGCAAAGGCGTTAACATCCTTCAAGTATTCAGGATTGCTAATGCCGCCAGATTCACCGGAGTCTAACGAGTAGTCAATAATATAAAGACCCGTCAGGTTGTCCGTCATGAAATCGGCATCTATACGGAATGGCACGGTTTCGTCAAAATAATGCACGAATACATCATTCATTTCGTTGCGGGGTATCGAGACTATTAAGGCGATGGCGACAATGCTCATACCCCAAATTAATTTGTGGCGTTGCTTGACCACAAAGTCACCGACACGATGCATCAGGTGGCTTTCATCATTTTCAACAGGACGTACGCGCACTGGTAATACCGACATTAACGCAGGCAAAAATGTGACGGATAAAAAGAAGGAGGCAACGACGCCTATGGCCACCATGTTGCCGAGGTGTTGGAAAGGGGGAACATCGGAAAAGTTCATGCTCAAAAACCCCAGTGCGGTCGTAACGCTGGCAAGAAATACCGGTTGCATATTAATGCGCAGGCTTTCTACGATGGCTGCCTTTTTCTCACGTCCCATACGCATTTCGTGCAGCATGGTGACGAGAATATGCACACAGTTGGCGATGGCCATGGTGAGCACAATGGTCGGGGTGGAAGCCGATGGCGGGGTAATGGGAAAGCCCAGATAACCGCCCAAACCCATGGCCGTCATGATGGAGCCGATAATCACCACCAGGGTAGCGAAGGTGCCAGAGAATCCGCGAATCATCAGCCCGAGGGTGATCAGCATGAGCGCAAAACTGATGAGCACCAGTCCTTTCATGTCACTCTGTGAGGCTTCCGCAAAGGCGTTATTCATGAACACCATGCCACTGAGGTAGATGTCAATCTGCGGATACTGTGCTTCAATTTCGGCGGCAAGATTACGTGAGAAAGCGACGATTTCTGGCACTTCACTCATTTTTTCACCGGGTAGTTGTACGGTGACATTGATGCCGGTGACATGGCTACGGTCAGACACGAGGCGGTTCAGCAACATGGGTTCACTGAGTGCAACACGTTTTATTTTTTTACGGTTGTCGTCAGTCAGCTCGATCTCTTCATCAATCAGATCCCTGACCAGTAAATCATCTCCTTCGGCTTCGGTGTTTTGAAAGTTGGCCAGTGAATCGACGCGGATGGAATAGGGTGTTTGCCAGGCTTTTTCTGTCAGTATTTTTATCGCTTCCAGGGTTTCTTTACTAAAGGCATTTCCGTCTTTGGGGGCCAGGACAAACATGACATTGTCATTTTTGGTGTACATGGCCTCCAATGCCTCAAAGGCGAGTAATTGTGGATTGTCACCACTGAAAAAGACCCGGTAGTCGGTTTTGAACGCGAGGTGTTTGCCACCACTGGCTGCGCCCGCCACGATGAGTACAGCGGCCAGCATCACTAGCCAGGGATGACGGGTAATCCACTGAGCGTAACGAATAACGAGGGTAGACTCACTCATAATGCTTTTCCTTTTTTTCAGGGTTTATACGTTGCTGTGTGTTGTTGCGTACAGGTTTAACGCTTTTCCAAGCCGCTTAGCATCAGTTGCACTACGCTTTTAGCGCGTTTCTCAAAGGTTTCAAGATTATGTAGAGACATGAACAGCGGCACGCTGAATAGAGTGATCGCAGTGGTAATGGCCTCGGCGGTATCCTGTACATCGGGAATAGAAAATTCGTCGCGTCGGACACCGTCTTCCAGCAGCTCAATGATCAGGTTATGTCTGTTGAGTTCGTACTGATTCACTATTTCCAGGCGGGCATCACAAATGGCGGTGACCATTTCATTTATGCGTGGATTATTAGCCCATTCGTTGTGGGTGTGGCTCAGTATTTGTAATACGACATTATGCAGACGTTCTGCCGCAGGCTGCTGGGTTTGTTGCACCACGTTTTTTATCAGCAGTAGTTTTGTATCGAGACAGGCGCAGGCCAGGTTGGAGCCGATATCCAGTTTGTTTTTGAAAAAGCGGTAGAGGTTGGCGGCGGACATGTCACAGTCTTTGGCGATTTCAGCCATGGTGGTTTTGTTGTAACCAAACTGGGCGAAACGTTCACCGGCTGCTGTGAGAATGCGTGCGCGGACGTCGCAGGTCGGGCTGGGTGTGTTGGAGTAAGTGCGAGTATTCATACTCAAGCACTGTAATCTCTAAATACTGAACATTCAAGATAATATTCAGTATTTATTATTCAGGGGGCTTAAGTCCGATGTATGACCGCTTCTAAGCGAGTTTGATATATCGGGCGGTATCTAGGGGGGACTGATGTTTGGCTGAGTTGTTGTTTATTCTAAAGTTTATTTTGTCAAAATCAGTTTCCCCTGCCGGGTGATACGCAAACGATACACCTGATCTTTGTGTTCAATACAAATTTCCTGACGACCTTGAAACAGATCCTGGCTGCTGATGCGGTGGCTATCCGTCGTGGCTATTTCCACAGGCGGGGTATCGGGTGTGGTGTTTTTGCTGTTCATGGCCGTTGTCCTTTTGTTTCCAGAGAGCTGTTTTTATGGCTCAGTCTGTTTCAATGATAGTGATTCTCACCTGCTTGTCAATGCAAATGATAATGATTCGTATTTACTTTTAAGCTTCATCCGTGCATACTGTTTCCCAGCCAGCAAGTAGACCTCGTGATTCCGATCCCGTCGTAGCCAGCCAGTAACGCCGCCCTGCCGACCAGTGCAGTAGCGGCACGACAATAGTTTGCATGTGTTTTGGGAGAGTGAAGAAATGAAAGAACAATGGTTTTTGTTTCGTAGTGTCCTTGCTGCTGTGGCTTTGGGATTAATCCTGCCAGCGGTTGTGACGGCAGGTGAGGAAGCAAAAAAGAAGGATGAGCCTCGTGCCAAGGTGTTGGATAAGGTAATGGTGATCGGTAATCCTGTGAATATTGAAAAGATGCCGGGTTCTGCTCAGGTGGTGACAAAAGACGATATTCGCCAGCAAAATTATGATGACATCAACCGTGTGCTGCGTAAGGTGCCGGGGGTTTATGTGCGGGAGGAAGACGGTTTTGGTCTCTTTCCCAGTATCAGTTTACGGGGTGTTGATACCACCCGTAACTCCAAGATCACCATTATGGAAGATGGGGTGATGATGGCACCCGCACCTTACTCGGCACCTGCCGCATATTATTCACCTACCACAGGCCGCATGAGCGGACTGGAAGTATTGAAAGGCTCCAGCCAAATTAAATATGGTCCACATACTACGGGCGGAGTGATCAATTATCTTTCAACCTCCATTCCCACGAAAGAAAAAGCTTATCTGAAATCAACTTTCGGCAGTTTTAACGAACAACGCACCCACGCCTATGCAGGCAATACGTTCGATGCAGGGGCTGCCGGGCAATTCGGTGTTTTGGTGGAAGGTTATCGCCGGCAAAATACCGGATTCAAAAAAATTGATGAGACTGTCGATTTTCGCAATGGTGATGACACGGGTTTTGATAAAACAGATGCCATGGTGAAATTATCATGGGAACCGGCCAGTGCGATGTATCAGCGTTTTGAATTCAAATACGGTACCAGTGAGCTGGATGCCAATGAAACTTACCTTGGTTTGACTCAGGCTGATTTTAACGCCGATCCAACACGTCGTTATGCCGCATCGCGTTTCGATAATATAAAAAGCGAGCAGGAGCAGGCCTCGTTACGCTGGAGCATCAGTCTCAATGATGACATCGATATTATTACAACAGCCTATCAAACCGATTTTAAACGTAATTGGTACAAACTGAGTAACGTCAATGGAGAGAAACTTCCTCAAGTGATGGAAACTCCAGGGTTATCGCAGGACTGCATGAAAGGTACGGCTGCATGTGATTTTAATGTCAAAGCCAATAACCGCAAATATAATACTCAGGGTATTGAGTCTGCTGGCTATTTCCGCTTTGATTCAGGTGATGTTCAACACGAAGTAATGGCGGGCATTCGTCTGCATCAGGACGAGGTAACACGCTTCCAATGGGAGGACACTTATAGTCAGGCAGCCAATGGCACTGTTACGGGAATGACGCCCGGCACGCCGGGTGATGCAGGTAACCGTTTTCAGAAGACAGAAGCTTTGGCATTGTTTGTTCAGGATACCATTGATATCGGCGCTTTAACGGTCATTCCCGGGATTCGTTACGAGATGCTGGAGCAAACCTCCGAAGATCCCAGAGGCACTCTGCAAGGCGCGGGGGGTACGAAAGGCCGGGACGGAAAAAACAGTTTTAGTGTTAACGCTTATGGTGTGGGTCTGGCTTATCAGTTCAACGAGCAATGGAGCGGCTTTGGTGGTGTTCATACCGGTTATTCCACACCCAGTCCTCGCGGTACACGCGGTGGTCTTGACCCGGAAACCAGCACCGCCTTTGAAGTTGGCACACGTTATACCAACACCCGGCAAGCATTCGCGGCTGAAAGCACTTTTTTCTACACTGCCTTTAAAGATCTGATCGTGACCGATAACGTCGGTGGCACAGGAGCGGGGAATGATGAAAACTTTGGTGAGGTGGATACCTACGGCGTTGAATTGGCACTTCAATATGATGCGGGGCTTGCGAACAATTGGGGGATAAGTAATCCGTCTTTCCTGAGCGCAACGTACACCAATGCCGAGCAAAAAAATGATTCAACATCCACGGATGCAGAGTCGATTTTCAGTTATGGCAAAAAAGGTAACAAAGTGCCGTATATCCCGGAACTGACCGTGAGTCTGGGTACGGGTATTGAGACTAAAAAATGGGGCGCATCTATTGCCGGGAACTATGTGAGCGAAACCTATACCAGCGCCAACAATGTTAATGATCAAATTAATGGTGTTGGCGCGCGCGATGCCCGGTATGGCAAGACAGACCGTTATTTTACGACGGATGTTTCTGCTTTTTATCGCATCAATGAGACCGTAAAGCTTTTTGGTGGTGTGCAAAACCTCTTCGACGAAGAGTATGTCGTATCACGTCAGCCTGATGGCGCGCGCGGAGGGCTGCCGCAGTTTGTTTATGCCGGGGTCGAAATGGAATTGTAATCCTGTTACACCAGGGATGAATTGTGATGTATGGGTGACAAGCGGTATTGACTGCCACCCATCACCTTTTTTTAAAGTGGTTTGGAAATTATGAACATAGTGGATTTATTTCAACAAGGCGGGCCGGTAATGTTAGTGCTGTTGGCCATGTCTGTTCTGGCCGTCACCATTATTTTACTGAAACTGTTTCAGTTTTATCGCAGCGGTTTGCGCCGCCTGGCATTTGTGGATGACACCGTGTTGGCTGTACAGCGCGGTGAGCATGAGCAAGCTATCAAGCGTTTGCAACAGAACGACAACCCTGTGGCCAAAGTACTGGAAAGTGCTATTCGTTATGGTGCCAATCCGATTATGTCTACGGGCGATGTTGAAGCGGAAGTAAGCCGTGTGGGCAGTGCGCAGATACGGAATCTGGAATCCTGGTTGCGTGGGCTTTCTTCCATTGCTCACCTGAGTCCGCTGTTAGGTTTGTTGGGTACAGTCACCGGTATGATCGTCGCGTTTATGAGTCTGGAGGCGGCGGGCTCCCGGGTTGACCCTTCCATTCTTTCCGGCGGTATCTGGGAAGCTCTGCTCACCACCGCCTTTGGGCTCACCGTGGCGATTCCTGCTATGGCCGCTTTTTATTATCTGGAAGGGGAAGTGGATCGTGTCCGTGCGGCGATGAAGGACGCCAGTATCCGGGTGCTGCTCCATTTTGGTAAAACACCCCATGTAGGCAGTCACGATGATGAACGCATTGAGGACGAGACGCATGGAATTTGAAGGGCGGGCCCGCATTCATTCTCATCTCGATATCGCGCCGCTGATCGATATCGTGTTTTTGTTACTGGTATTTTTCATGCTTACCAGTACCTTTATGGTGCCTGAAGCCATTGATCTGGAGCTGCCGGAATCCAAAAGTGCCCAGGTGAGCGATATCACGCCCATTGTTGTATCGTTGAATGAAGTTGGCCAGCTGGCCCTTAACGGTGAGCGCATCGAGCTGGAACAGCTGCGGGCAGCCATCGAACCGCTGATCAAGCAAAATGCCGATGCGCCTATTACCCTCAAAAGTGATGCCAGCACCCGGGTGCAGCAGCTGCTGCAAGTGATGGATGAGATACGCGCTGCCGGGGGCACGGATGTTGCCTTGGCCACCACACAAAAATAAGCTTCGTGGTGCCGATGTAGCTCATGACCATTACTCCGCGACACTTGAGTATCACCCTACTGATTGCCTTGGCTTTGCATGGCGGTTTGGCGCTGTGGTTGACGTTACCAGAGTCTGATCTTCCCGTTAAACCTCCTGCTGCTCCTTTGCGTGTTAATTTATTGGCCATGATAGCGGAGCGTACGGTGGATGCACCGCCGCCTGAGCCACTGCCTTTGCCGCCGCCACCGAAGCCCAAACCAAAACCTGAGCCAAAACCAAAATCCGAGCCGCCCTTGCCGGAACCGGAGCCTTTGCCCGAACCTGTTCCCACTCCGGTGGAAACACCGCCCGAACCACCACCGCCCGAGCCAGTACAGCAAGTGGTGCAAACACCACCACCGGTAGAGCCTGTCGCTCCACCGCCACTGGATGCAGTAGCCACCGCCCGTTATGAACAACTACTGGTGGCCTGGCTGGAAAAACACAAAAAGTATCCACGCCGTGCCAAACGGTTGCGCATCCAGGGCGAGGCTGTGTTGCGCATCCTGATCAATCGCGACGGTGAAACACAGCAGGTGACGCTAGAGCAGCGCACCGGCAATCGTCTACTGGACAAGGCTGCTCTGGACATGGCACAGCGTGCCAATCCTTTTCCTCCCATGCCGGATAACGATCCACGGCCGGAACTGGAATTTATGGTACCGGTAGCCTTTCTATTGCGTTGATGTCCGTCTTTATTGTTCACACCTTCTGTGGTTTTTCAGGTATCTCAAATTTTTCACTGAATAGCCGATAGTTGGTACAGAAAACGGGCATTTCCCGTTAGTTGACAGAGTATAAAATGATTCAGGTCAGACGCCTTTTTTTTGTTTTTTTTGCGATATTGCTGAGCATGCCCGTTGCTACGGCAGCGCGGGATATCAATGTTGAGTTGATTGATGCTGCCCGGCAGGGGCGTCTGGATATGGCTCGCTCATTGTTGAACGAAGGCGCAGATGTCAACACGGTGAATGCCAGCGGTAAAACCCCGTTAATGAGTGCCGCCTATTTTGGCAACGAACGGGTGGTGCGTCTGTTTCTTTCTGCGGGTGCTGATGTGAATGCCAAGGATAAGGGAGAGTCTACCGCACTGATTGCGGCGGCTTTTGGGGGGAATCTCACGGTGGTGCAGGCATTGGTTGCCGAAGGCGCTGATGTGAATGCCAAATCCAAAGCCGGTGTATCGGCTCTGAAAAATGCCAATACACGGGGGTTTGTACAGATTGCTCGGGTCTTGGAGGATGCTGGCGCAGAAAGCGACGGTGGCGGTGGGAAAAAGAAAGGCAAGAAAAAGAAGAAAAAGAAAAAATAACGTCTTCGTTGGTGTTGGTTTACACTGTGCCCCTTCATTGAATCATTACATTAGGTCAGTAACTCCCGATTTTTGTTGTATGTGGAGCAGGTGTTTTTGCGCTGCCTGTATTTAACCAAAAGTCTCATACCTCATGACAGAATTAACCCCATTTTTTTTATTGGTTGCCACTGGTGTGCTGCTGTTGTGGCTGTTGCTGCGTTTTGTGCGTGCCTGTGGCAGGGCAAATACTGTGGACTGGGGTAATGCCATCAATAATCATATTGTCGGTTTTATTGTGTTGTTTTGTCGTTATGTGCATCGTTTTGAATACCAGCCAATTCCTTTGCCGGATCAGGGCTGTGCTTTGCTGGCATGTAACCATATTTCCGGGCTGGACCCGTTTTTGTTGATTGCTGCCAGCCCCCGACCACTGCGATTTATGATCGCCCGCGAGGAATACGAGCGTTTTGGATTACAGTGGTTGTTTCGGCGCGCGCATTGCATTCCAGTGGATCGTAATCGTCAGCCTGAGCGGGCGTTGCGGGAAGCGTTGCGTGCATTGGATGCGGGAGAGGTGGTGGCGGTATTTCCGCAGGGAGGCATCCATCTGGAATCACAAGGATATCGCAAACTTAAAGGTGGCGTGGTGCGTCTGGCACAAAAATCCGCTTGTCCGATTTATCCTGTGCGTGTAGAGGATGTGCGTGGTGCAGGCCATACGGTGCGCGCTGTGTTTTTCCCCAGCCAGGCAAAGATGCGGGTAGCACCGGTTTTACATTGTGAAGAGGATGATCATCACACCTGTCTGACGATGTTGTCGCTGCGCCTGGGGTTAATCTCGGTACAGGACTAAGTGTGAATTAAACGCTAAAAGCATTGGTTTATATTCAGTGAAACAGATTGTTCCTTGACCTCGAATCACCGCGTCATAAAATCCAACGCAAAGGCGCGAAGATGTGGAGAACGCAGAGAGATATCTACAGCATGTGAGATTCAGGTATTTATTGAACCGGCATGCACTGAAAGTCAAACTTTCAATGGCCACGGGTATATATACCCATGGCGATTGAGATTTAGGTGTCACTGCACGCCCTCTTTATTCCATGGCTGCGTTGAAATTCCTCGCAATAGAACGACTATTACTCGTCATTTCGCCTTGCCATGAAATAAATATGACGCACATTGACACCTAAATCTCAAAC
>WFQM01000227.1 GCA_015487095.1 Gammaproteobacteria bacterium
CAGAACCATCACGGAATATTCGCCACTGGCATGGCCGCGCCGAAACCCCATGCGTACCGGCAATATATTTTCATGTGCCCAAAAATGCAGCAATGATTCCATAGCACCAAAACTGGCTCCGAATAAATCAGCGCCCTGTTTTTTTGCATCAGCTTTAATGTATTTTAATAATTGTCGGCCCAGGCCTTTCTGTTGCAATACCGGATGCACAGCAATACGCATTACCCGCGCACAATGCAAACCCGCAGCATCCTTCAAGCCTGCATGCACCATTAAGGACTGTGGCATCAAATGGCCGTGCGGCCGACGCCGACCTGCAAAAATGGCTTCGGCAATCTGTGTATCAAAACTGCCTTCAGTCGCCACCAGCGCCGTCGCCACCACTTGCCCCTGATAACGACTGACATACACGGATAAACCCGGACCATCCAGCAGGTTGCGCAGATCATTGGGACAGGTACGATAATGTGCTACTACTAACAGACCAAACACCTGCGTTAACAAACTCTCGTTATTCACCAGCACATCCCGGCTTATTTTTTCCATCACCACATTATCCACTGTCGCTGTGCCAACCTGTTCATCATTGGCACTTGTGGCATCCAGCAACAACATCTTGAATACCCGTTTTTCCAGTGGATCATTTTCGGCCCACCGGACAGGTGTATGTAATGTTATTTGATTCCAGCCAGGCGTCTGCTTATCGAGAGTTTGCCTGAAGCGCACTGCAAAACCTCGCCCGGTTCCTTCATAACCATGAGTAGTGGTTGAAAAAACAAGTCGTGAATAACGGGTTAACAGTTGTTGCAAAAGTGTGGCCGGAATAGCGGCTGCCTCATCCACTAACACCAGATCCGCTGACACAGCTGACAAACACAACACATCCGGTGCAATAAACTGAATGCTGGCATCACCCCATTGCACACAACCTTCACGTACACTGGCCTCGGGCAGAATCTTTTGCGCCTGTTGAAACAATGGCTGTACAGCAGAAAGTCGCGGTGCGGTAACCACGATGCGTATCGTTTGTGTTTGCAACAGCCGCGCCGCCGCAATGCCCAGCGCTGCCGTTTTACCCCGCCCCCGGTCTGCCACCAACACCAACGGTCGCCTCCGGTGGCCATGCAACACATGTTCAATAGCGGCAACCGCAGCACGTTGATCGTCTGTACGAAAAACATCATCCGGTATATCCGCAGAATCTTGTGCTTTGGCAGACATATGCACGACAGGCAACGCAGCACCCTGTTCAATCACCGTCACGGCTTCAGGTGATGCACTAATCACACGAGCAATACGCCGCAAAAACCGACCACTGATATCTTCCGTGTTATACGGCCAGATTGCGATGCGCTCTGCCGCAGGATCATTAATGTCTTCCCACTGCGCCAACGGTGGACATAACAATATCAATAAGCCACCGCCGCAAACCACCCCACTCACCGCACCGAAGGCATCAGGGTCAAAACCTGAATGAGCATCAAACACAATCGCATCACGCTCCTGCCCAAGGAGTTTTTTTGCCGTGCCTATCGACACTACATCAGTACCTTGTTGTTGCTCCGATGATACCCAGGTTACACGCGACAACCTCGACAAGGCCACAAGTTGCACACCCATATCACGACACCAACCGACATCCCCCGCCAACACAACCATGTGGCGATGCTGCATTTGCTGTACCCGGACGAGCAATTTATCCATCAGGGCCGACAACCCGGAATCATAAAAAGAAGTGGTTTTAATCAATGTCATTATAGAATCATAACATTCTGTCGGCATGAAAATAAAAATGATGGCAAAGAAGAAATACCATATCCTTCAATGGTTTTATCGCGCTGGCGGGGGCTCAACATCACCGATGCGTCTTGGGATAAGATGGAAATGCATATGTTCGATTTTCTGGCCCGCGGCCTCTCCCGAGTTTGAACCAAAGTTGAACCCTTTCACTGATTCATCTTCTTTTATAATTTTCTTCCGGCATATCATGGCCAATTCGAAAATACTCACCAGCTCTTCCGCCGGAAGTACAAAAATATTCTTGTAATGTTTTTTGCTTAAAATCAGTGTATGCAATAAGGTCATGGTGGAACCGCTACGCTTGTTCCACCCTACAGTTTTTTCTGTGCTGAATAAAGCGACACAAAAAACCTCGTCTGCTCTAACTCCACACCCCACCCAGGTAGGGTGGAACAAGCGCAGCGGTTCCACCAGATTGCTCCTTAACGGTCCGGATCAAAACCACCATACGCCACACCCGCCAATGCAACCATATCCCGATTCCAGGTGGTTAA
>WFQM01000228.1 GCA_015487095.1 Gammaproteobacteria bacterium
AACAGAAAAATTCCCTGAGTATTGTAACCACGCACATCTAACCCCGCAGATACCGCCGCTTCGGCAATGGCAGTAAAGTCCACATGGGCGGTAATATCCTGTAACCCGGGATAAACAAACGGATCATCATGAGCGCGATGCCGATAATGGCACATCAACGTGCCACCATCACGCCGGGGATGATAATACTCGGCAGCGGCATAGCCATAATCAATCAGCAACACCACCCCGGCATCCAGCAAATTGGCAATGGATTGTATCCAGCCGGTGGCTGCAAAATTGATTTCCGATGCGTAACCCGGCGGTAGTTTTGCAATGATTTCTGTCAGGTGCTCTGGCAGCAACAACTCATCGTTCTCATTGTTTACCCATTGAAAACGACCCTCTGCAAAACTCACACAACGTTCCTGCAAGCCGTTTTTGTGGGTGACAAAGCAGTGAACAGGCAATGCATCCAACAATTCATTGGCCACCACTGCCCCGCGAAAACCGGGTGCAGGTAATTCGTGCAACCAGCACACTCTTTCCAGCAAATGCGGCACCCGTGCAGCAAGGGTTTCACGTTGACGTTCCTGCAAGTCTGCGCTCAACTCCAAAATAAGATATTGCGCAGGCAATGCACCGAGGGTTTCCAACTCGGCCAACATATCCGCCGCCATAACACCACTCCCCCCTCCTACCTCCAACACCTCGCCTGTTCCATCAAAGGTATCCAGCACCTCAGCCAGTTGTTGCGCCAGAGCGCGGGAAAACAGCGGTGAAATCTCCGGTGCAGTGACAAAATCACCCTGCTCGCCAAATTTACGTGCGCCCGCCGAGTAATAACCCATGCCCGGAGCAAACAGTGCCAGCTCCATGTAGCGGGCGAAACTGACCTGCCCTCCGGCAGCAACAATCTCATCGGTAATAAATGCAATAAGCTTTTCGCTATGCGCCTGCGCAGCAGCATCAGGCGCTGGCAACTGCGACAACGCACTTGCTGAAGTGATACCCGGGCGTGAAAAGAGAGTAGATGATGTCGGCATGGCGTTGAATCAGGTCTGTCACAAGCGGTGGTTGGGCAATGGATACAGAGTGAGTTAGAGTGTGCATTTTATGGATAAGCACATTACCTGAATACAGGAAAATACACTTTGAATGATACCACAGAAGCCAGTAGCGAAAGCCTGGGTCCGTTGCAGGACCGTGTCATCCTGATTACCGGTGGCGTGCATCGCATCGGTGCCGTTATCGCCCGCACCTTGCACGCCGAAGGAGCACGCTTAGTGCTGCATTATCGGGGGTCGCGCAATGCCGCCCATACTTTGCAAAACGAACTCAATGCACTGCGCAATGATTCCGTGGTGCTGGTACGCGCTGACCTGCTGGATCAAGCCGCCCTGCCTGCGGTGGTAGCCGATGCGCTGGCCACCTGGGGACGGCTCGATGTGTTGATCAATAATGCCTCCAGTTTTTATCCCACCCAGCTGGGAAAAACCACCGAAACGGAATGGGATGACCTCCTCGGCACCAACCTCAAGGCACCGTTTTTTTTATCCCAGGCCGCTGCACCGCACCTCAAGGAACAGCACGGCTGCATTATCAACATCGCCGATATTCATGCCGACCGGCCACTGAAACGCTTTCCCGTATACAGTATCGCCAAAGCCGGTTTAGTGATGCTCACCAAGTCACTGGCCTGCGAAATGGGTCCCGAGGTACGTGTTAATGCCATCGCCCCCGGTGCCATTTTATGGCCGGAGCGCAAAATTGATGAAGTGACCCAGCAACGCATCGTTTCCCGTACCTTTCTCAAGCGCCAAGGTAATCCCGAAGATATCGCCCGTGCCGCACTGTTTTTGATTCGTGATGCCGACTACACCAGCGGGCAGGTGATTACGGTGGATGGCGGGCGTTCTCTGAATAGCTAATGAAAATGCTGCCACCAGAAAAGTTTTTGTTCAGCAGAGACGGATTTGAACAAATTGAGAGAATCGACACACCTGCTGGCAACGCAATAGCAATCATTGCCAAAAAGTGTGATTCCACATTTACATCGTTTATCTACACCTGGGACTTGTCAGAATTTGAGTATATCGGTGAAGGGTATTGGGCTGAATATGAAAGTGGATCCATATTCGACAGTGTTGAAACAGCAAGACACAGTGTGACTGAAGACTTGCGATGCAAGTCCGATGAAAAATTGGCGTGACCGGCATGCATGGAATAAAACCTTTCTCTGAATCCTGCGTGCAAAACCAACATGCTATTTTTGAAGTATTACTGAAAGAATTTGCTACAGTGCAACACGTACTGGAAATCGGCAGCGGCACTGGCCAGCATGCGGTGTTTTTTGCCCGCGCACTGCCCCATCTCATCTGGCAGACCAGCGATGTGGATAAACACCATCCCGGCATCCACGCCTGGATCAACGACGAAGGCCCGGACAATGTGCGCGCCCCATTGAGCCTGAACGTAGCAACAGACCACTGGCCAAACATGGCTTTCGATGCCGTGTTCAGCGCCAACACCGTACACATCATGGGCTGGCCGGAGGTGATCAAAATGTTTGCGGGCATCAGCCAGGTATTGTCCTGCGGCGGACGCTTTTGCCTTTATGGGCCATTCAATATCAATGGACAGTTCACTTCGGAAAGCAATGCCCGTTTTGAACAGTGGTTAAAATCACAAAACCCCAAGAGCGGGATCCGGGATCAAGACGAGCTGGATAAACTCGCGGAAAATGCGGGCCTTTCACGCATTGCGACACATGTGATGCCAGCGAATAATAATATTCTGGCGTGGGAAAAAACGGATGCGAATTAGGCAGTATTAATTTCCATCTTTGGTTTTCAACTCAACAATTGCCGCGCGCACCTGATCCACATCAATGCGCGCTGGCGACTCTTCGTTGACCAGTTCAAACAGAGGAATCAGCTCTTCCAGCAATGTGGGAATATGCGGCATCAGCCGATGCAGATTGCCATGTTTGATCATACCGATGGCCTCATCCAGCTTTGGACAAACTTTATCCACATCCACGGCCAGCTCATCATGATGTTTGCTGGCAGCACAAAAACGATTACGACCCGCATTTTTGGCGGTATACAGGCGCTCATCGGCAGCGGCCAACAAAGTATCCAGCACATCGCCATCCTGTGGCTGCATGGCAATACCAATGCTGATGGTAATGGGAACGCGGTTACCCTCAAACTGAATCTCCAGCGACTCCACCGCTTTGCGCAAACGCTCAGCCAGCACAATAGCAGCCAACCGGTTGGTATACGGTGAACTCACCACAAATTCCTCGCCCCCTATCCGTGCCAGGGTATCCTCTTCACGCACATTGTTCGACAAGATCTGCGCCACCTGTACCAGCACATAATC
>WFQM01000229.1 GCA_015487095.1 Gammaproteobacteria bacterium
ATTTTGAGTGCGAATGAAATGCCACATTTTATCCACCAGCGTGTACGGGTCCTGCCACTCGAAATCCTCCTGGGATTCATAATGAATGAACACGGGCACAATGGGCACGCCGGTTTGCAGTGACACATCGAAGGCACCCAACTTGAAGTCACGAGTAATGCGCCGTCCGGTACAGCCACCTTCCGGGTACAAGGCAATATTTTTACCGCTGTCCAGTGCCGCGATCATCGTATCGATCACAGCCCGGCGTGAGTCGGGGTTATCGCGATCCACGTACAGGTTGCCCGCCGCCTCGGTGATACGCCCCACCAGCCACCATTTCTTCACCTGCACCTTGGCCACTGAATGCACAGGAAACAGTGCGGGAATGCCCACATCTTCCAATGCCGAAGGATGGTTGGCAATCAGAATGTAGCGCTCGGGCAGGGTCGAGACATTTTTTTGATGCAGGCGCAGATCCACCCTCAGTGCGCGTACAAAACTGCGACACCAGAAGCGAAACAGCGTGAAATAAACACAGCTGTCGTGCAGTCTGCGAAAGTGACTCAACCCGTTCATGGCCAGAGTAAACACGGCCAGCTCCACACCGTTGATGATGAAATAAATGAATTTTCCCAGTGACTGGATCATATGAATGCTGTGCTGTTTGATATCATTGTATTATCCTGAATTAATCAGTTGAGCCTACTGCGAACGTCTAATGCACTCAATCTAAATGACTTTTTCGAACATTTTGAACTCACTGTATAGGTGACACGCTTTCATTCAAAATAACCGAAAAAGTCATTGATCTTGAGCACCTTAGCCGCTCTCGCGACGGCTCAACTGATTGATTCAGGATTATTTGTTACCACGTTATAGTGCTGAACGGCTCTTTTGGGAAAATATTTAACCTGCATGATCGGGTCAATATGACCATTGCTGTCTGTACCAGCCTGGATGCAGACAAGGACAGAATGACCCAAAATCATTTTCTCTGAAACTTTTGTTTCATTCTTTGGGCAGGTATGGACGCCTGCTATCATTGAGTAACAAACTCTGGCTCTGTGGTGGGTATCTACGCGAATGTATTTTCAAACCTGCACATGTGTATTTTCAAACCTGCACATGTTGAAACGTCTTTTCCCCGAGGGTCACCTCGTTACTCCAATAATCCGCTGAGCCGCGCCAGTCGCACTTGGGCCTTGCGACGAAAATAGTAGAGTTGTTGACGGTCGGTTTGCTGGGCGGGCACTCGCGGGCTGAGGGCGATATCGAGGCGTTTGAGTGCGGAGAGCACGTCGTCGGCATCCTGTTCGTCGATGAGCATGGCTTCCAGTACAAATTGTTCGGTGGCATTGAGCTGTCGCCAGGCCTGTTGCAGTTTTGCGCGGGCGTCGAGTTCTTCGGGGGCGAGGTCTTCGCAGGCGAGATCACCTTGAGCTTGTTCGCCGTCTTCTTCGTTGTCAGTTGTGCCCAGGCCGCTAAGCGAAACTTCTTTCGGTGGGTTCAGCAGGTGCAAGCGCTGGCGGCGGGTGAGTTCGATGATAATGTTTTGCACCAGTTGGTCTGCTGCGTCTTCAGACATGGTCAGGCGTTGGGCGATGAGCGCGATGTTGTCGCCGTTGCGCAGGCGGTGGAATACCAGGGAGGCTTCGGGGGCAAGATCCTGAACATAGGTGGGTACATGAGTGCGGCGACCCAGTCGCCAGTCTTTCCAGCGTTCGTAAAAGGGCAGTGAGTTGGCAATCTGGAACAGGTAGGTATTGAGGCTGGCCCCGTTGCGACCTTCAAAATGTTGCAGGCGTTGTGGGCGGGTGAGGTCGTCCAGCATCCAGCCGTAGCTGGCGTTGCCCCATTCACACAAGGCCCGGTCGCTTCCGCGGGGGATGGTGGCATCGGGCAGGGTGCATTGATAACGACGGCGGTTGTCGTGGCAGAAACGTGGGCAGAAGCGCCCGGTCTGGTAGTGAATCATCGGCTGTGCAATTTTACCCACGCGGCGTTGTGCTTCGGCTTCGCCCATGGCGGCACGGCGCGCTATGTTTATGTCTTCGTTGTTCGTAGTGTCAGTTTTTTCAGGTTTCATTTTTTATTGTACACACGACAAACACGCCCTTGGCGGACGTGTCGAATTTCCTGTCGAAAAAGATATCGGCTTAAAATGCCTGAAATGTATCTGTCAGGCCACCCTGCATCTCGTTTTTCAGCCGTCGGGGCGATACAGGTACCAGCCGCCGATATGCCCGTCTTCGATGTGAATCGCCAGTCCCAAAGCGTCATAGGCCAGATAGGTACCACTGACCAGTTCTACGCGCCGAGTGGGTGGCCCCAGCGCTTTTAGCGGCCGGTCGGCGGTATCCCCCAGTACCAATTTGTTGCCGAGGTGGGATTGGCCACCATGTTGCCAGGCATTAATCAATCGACCTTTGCTGTCCACCACCCAGCGCGCACCGTCGTCGAAACGGTAGATGCTGAGGGTTTCACCGTCCAGCCAAAAAGTATTTCGACGCGCGCTGGCATGTACGACATCACCGAGGCGTGCGCCGCGAATTTTTGGCGTCCACGCGGGTGGACGACTTTGCAAGCTGCCGGGGCGCACATGTTCGATGGCCAGCCGGAACAACAATGGCTGGTGGCTGGCTTGTGCCAGTCGTGCCATACGTTGCCAGAGTTTGGTGATATTGGTGTTTTTATTTCGGGCTTTGGCCAGGGCTACGGCATTGCGAAAACTGCTGTGGATGAGTAATTCGATGGGCCAGGGGCTGTTGTCCAGGGACGATGGCTCGGTTTCCAGGCGACTGAGCAGTTTCTGGAAATCGTTATGGGCTTCGTCCAGGTTGCCTTCACGAGCGCGGATCATTGCCAGTAGCAGGCTGGCAGCGGGGTCTTTGCCAAAGCGTGGCAGGTAGTTGCCCTGTAATTCACCACGGGCCATGGGCAGGTTGTCTGCCAGCAGGTGGGCGATCACCAGTTGCAGATAGCTGTTGCGGTGTTGTGGTTCCAGGCGCAGGGCGCGTTCGAAGGATTGCACGGCGTGCCTGGCATGTTGTTGCAGGCGTCGTTGTTCGGCATCACCACGGGTCTGACCGTCGGAGGTCTGGGGGGTGGCTTCGGGACGCAGTTCCAGTTGCAACGGGTAGAAGAAGTGCGGGCCGGACCGATTACCACTGGTGTGCAGGCGGTTGTGGATGGCCAGAGCCTGGGCCAGGTGGGTGAGGCCGATGTTGAGGTGTACGGCGCGGCTGGGAAACTCCCGGCCATAGGCGCTGAAGTAACGGCGGGCCTGTTGCCACTGTTTGGCACCAAAGGCCTGTGTACCCAGTTCAAACAGGGTGGCCTGGGTGGCGATGGCATCCAGTTGGGCGCGGCTGCGGGCGGCGCGGGTGTGGGCCTGTGCGCAGGCGGCGGCATTGCGCCCGGAGGTCTCTCTCTGCGGGTGTTGCTGACAAGGAATATCCCAGAGATTTTCTACCCAGTGGGTGAAAAAGTCTTTCTGGCTGTTTGCATCTTCTGTGTCATTGATTGGCCCGTCAATGACCACAAAGGGATCGTAACCCACTGTGGCCATAAGAATCAGGCCATCGTGATCAGCTTGCGCCTCGCGGCGTTCAAGGTCGGGCAGCGCCTGGTTTTGTAGGCTGAGACCGCGCTGTAACTCCTGCTGGCGTTCCGGGGTCTGATTGCCCACCAGTCGGAAAAATTTGTGATGCCAGAGGTCGTCGGCGCGCTGATGTACCAGCTCGTGGGCGAGCACAAAGGCCAGCAGGTGGTCGGCGCGATCAGCACCTTGGGCCAGGGTGATGTCGATGGCGGCACGGCTGAGCAGGATGTTGCCATCAGCCAGCGAGGCAGCCCAGGGGCCACGAGTGGAATCCACCACATAGAGGTTAGGTTCGACACGGGTGTCATCCCAGGTGCGCAGCAGGTTGGCGAACACGCGCTGGGCGCGGGCGGCACCGGGGTCTTTTTCAGGATTGACTACGTAAGGTTTCCAGTAGCTGATGGTTTGTTGCTGACCGCGTTGTTGTGTCTGTTGTTCCAGCTTGTGTTCCGGTTTGGCTATGGCTGTGCTGCTGCACAGCAGAGCCAGACAGGCGAACCACCATTTGCTGTTCATGATTCGCTCCGGTTTTTTGTGTGAGTTGTGTTTGTTTTGGGCATAGATCAATTAGACGTGAAATAAGGCGTGATTTGAATTTGATTATCCTAAATTAATCAGTTGAGCCGTCGCGAGAGCGGCTAAGGCGCTCAAGATCAATGACTTTTTCGGTTATTTTGAATGAAAGCGTATCACCCATACGGTGAGTTCAAAATGTTCGAAAAAGTCATTGAGATTGAGTGCATTAGACGTTCGCAGTAGGCTCAACTGATTAATTTAGGATTATGGTTAATCGAGAGCGGGGCCGAAATAAGATTTCAAATAATGCATTCGTTCGTGTCATTTGAATCTTAGGTTGAACATAACCCATGTAAATTCTCTGACCAAGTGTGTGGCACAGAAAGACAGAGTCCGATTGAGCAAGCCGGTTGACGGCAGACAGGAGAAACAAAAAATGTACGATAAAACCTTATTTCCAAAAAATCACAACACCGGCCTGCGTGGCTTTGCGGTGGCCCTGGTATTGGGCGCTGCTGTGTTCAGCACCGGTTGTTCTGATTCCGGCGGAAGCAACAGCAATGAGCCTGCCGGAAGCAGTTTATTGTCACTGAATCTACCCGACAGTCTCACGGGCGGAACAGCGACCAGCAGTCATCGCAGTTTAGCTGCGCGGGCACTGAATGTCGCCAAGTCGGGTAATGTCGTCAGATCGAGCAATGGTGTTGGTGAGCCTTGTTTTTACGATGGTGTGGAAGATGATGACGTATTTCGCAATGGTTATCGCATGAGCAAATTTATGATTTCGGCGGTGGCGACGTGGACTTGCCTGTCAGACACGATTATTGATTTGTCAGAAAGTGTGCCGCACGACGGTTTGATTCAGGAAGGGGAAAACGATACCCAGGCGGCAAACTACGAAGCTGACGAGCCTACTCACTACAGTGTTACCGACGATTCGGCCACCCAGACCACGGTGCGCCTGTATTATGGGTTTGATCGCAGTATGCCACCCACCAGTGGTGACAATCCGGGCTTTTTCCTCTCCTGGAATGAGGTCGCTAACGGTGATATCAGTGGTCGCATGGTGGTAAATGGTGCCAGCATTGATCCGCTCAATAGTGATCCTGAAGCGCCCATCGACATGCGTGTAGACTTTGATTACACCGATACCGCCAAGGTGGCCGATATGTTCCTGCGTTTTGATGCTGGCAATGCCTGGGCTGACGGTTTGCGCATCGAGGTGACAAAAGACCTCACGGCCAGTCCGTTGGGACAGGTGTTTACTGCCCGGGGCTTGATGGAGATGAAAGCGCAGTTTGTGCCTGTAGATGGTATTAGCGAATTACCACAGCTGCGCATGTACACGGTTTCCGACCGTCTGGGTGAAGGTGCCGCAGTGGCCGAGTTTGTTGATGTGAGTTTGCCGTTAGAGATCGATGCTGTTACCGGTGATCATCTGGGCAACTACATTTTTGATAAAACCGACATTTATTTCTTTGATGCCAATCAGAACAGCGCAACGCCCTGGGACTGGATCGATAAAACTATTACCGATTCTCAGTATCGCGGCGGCCGCAATCTGCTGACAATGACGACCGCTGGCATCATCGATTTCCTCAGCCTGAGCCCCACGTACTTTTCCGGTACCGAGTGTGCCAATGTGGGTGACGATTGCACAGCTCTGCTCAATGCGATTTTTGCCGACGGTTTTGCTGATCAGGAACAAAATCAGGGCTCGAATCCCATGGGCTGGCGCAGTACAGCCATAACCAGCCCAGACTATCTGGTCAGTGTGTATCCTAATGGTTCCAATTGGACTGGTGCTTTTGATTTGACGTTTATACCCTAGCGATAACTAGATGTTGCGACACCTGCCTATATTCCATGGGCAGGTGTTTTTTTATTTTGATTCAAATTTAAGCACACCCGAATAAAGTATATAAAAAAAATATATAAACGAGTATATAAAGACCATAAAATGAAAATCCTGCTTAAACCTATTCCTCGGAGATAGGGAGTGAGAAGCTTATGTCTTTTGCCAGACAAGTCAAAAAATCGGACGTTTTCCAGCAAACAACCTACGTTCTCTGGATTACAGGCAACAGAAGACCTTCGCCTGTTACTCAGACGACCTGAAAATAAAAATCTGAAGAAAGTGATTGAGGGTTATGTGGGCAGTGGCTGTTTATAAACACACCTGCTCGCAGACTGTCCTTTCATCCAACACTGTCCCAGCCGATGGGCAAACTGTTTCAGTTTGTCCATCGCGCCTAC
>WFQM01000230.1 GCA_015487095.1 Gammaproteobacteria bacterium
GTTTTAATCATACTCCCGAACAATCTGGTGTTTGTGGCACCTGCCACACCATGCATCGGGGCAACCCCGACATACCTTTTCTCTATGCGGGAGAATTTCAATTATACAAAGATGAAGAACCGGCAATAGAACGTGACCGTCTATGCCTGGACTGTCACCGTAAAAAAGGCAGTGCAGAAAAAATGGTTGTCAAACACTTCAGCCATCCGGCGAAAGACCTAATATTACAATCAGACCCAAAAGCGTTTCCATTAATTAATGCTAAAAATGAAATAGAGAAATTTGGTGTCATTGCCTGCATCACTTGTCATGAACCACATCGTTGGAAACCCAAAAAAAATGAAAAGACAAAAACTATCATCGCTCCTGAAAAAGCACTGACAAAAAACCAAGAAGGTACTGTACTTAATAGTTTCCTACGGCGTAAAGGAGCCAAGGGAACATTTTGTGTAAATTGCCATGGACTGGAAACACAAGTGAAATACAAGTATTACCACGACAAACTATCTAGGGATAAAAATATCGATTATATAAAATAAATTGTATTTTTATCATCCTCCAAAAAAGTGCGACATTTTGCCGCACAAGAATACTATTTAACTGATTAAAGGTACTGTAAATTTCAGCATTTTTAATCGTAATGAAAATTACTGATTTATCTATTGATTTGGTTAGGCTAGCATCTCAATGCTTCTATATATATTTTTTATAAGAGGATTAAAAAACCCTATAGATTATGGAATTTATTTCCATACAATTTAAAGAATGTTTAAAGAGAATTTCATGTAATTAATTTTCTTACATTTTCATATTTTAATTTGCTAATCAACAAGCAACAACCACATATCAAAACCATAAACAGAGGATGTTTTTATGATAAACACATTAACACGGCCCTTTTTATCCGCCATTACAATTATTGGAATTGGATTTTCCATAATTACACCACTTCAAGCTCATGAAACAAGAGAGGGGGTCAGCGACACCTATAATTTAACCATTGGACATCGCTCCGAGCCGGTATTTGCCAAGGAACCTGCTCAGTTTGATTTGATTGTCCGTGACTTAGACGGCAACCCTTATGAACCGTCCGAGATCGATATTACGGTTAAAGCACTGTATTTAAAGGAAGATGCCTTTGATGCAAAAGTCCTGAAATCCAAAAAACTGAAAGGTGACTTACGCCGTGATCGCAGCTCACCCAACCGTTTCAATATTTGGTATATGCCTACGCGTGCTGGAGCCTATGGATTTCATATAAAGGGCACAATAGATGGTGTAGACATCAAAGAACGCTTTGTTTGTGGTGATGGCAGTTTGGCCGATGGCGGATTTTCCTGTATCACAAAGATACAAAAATTCCCTGGCGGATCGCGGTAACCCGTAATGAATCAAACATTACCAAGGAATCTACACGCAACAAACTCCCGACCTGATAATAAAATTCAGCTCGCATTCATCCATTCTGGTTAAAAACGGGAAAAATAAAACAAAAGCCGTGTCCATATACTCCACGGCTTTTGTCTCTCCTGCTCCACACCTATGCCATACATAAAGAAACCGCTCTAAAATACGGCACAAGCACTAAAATACCTTCCCCAAAAGGCCATTTAACGCAATGGTCACAGCACATAATTTCTCAACATTGATACGACCTAGCGATACAATCGCTAGTTTTTACTTCCCCTGATTCACATTGAAACAAGGAACATGCATACAATAATAACCGATGCCAAGTGCGGCATAATGTCGCGCGACGCTATGTCACTTCCCATCATACCGTTTTATCTCTAGCCTGAAATTCTCTTAAAAATAATGTGCTGTATATAAATAAAAATATTGTGTTGTATCTAATAGGGGAGAAATATGAATACGAAAGCAAAACAAGGTGTTGATTTTCGGTGGCTGGGAATTCCCTTCGTCACATTATTGGTCGCCTGTGGTAGCGGATCGAGCGATAATAACAATCCGTCTGCCAATGGTGGCACACAAAATACCCTGAATGGTTCAGTCTTTGCCTCAGCAATCGATGGTGCCAGCTGTGAAGTAATCGACAGTATTGGCAATGTAGTTTCCGGCCCTTTCATGACATCCGTTGATGGCAGCTATAGCGTGACTCTGCCCAGCGACCGGCTTGCCGAAGATCTTATTGTGGAATGTTCTGGCGGCACTTTTACTGATGAAGCAACAGGACTGACCAATCGTACAGCAGGCTTTATGGCGGCCCATATTGCAGGTGGGACCGCAAATGCGGGTAATACCATTCATATTACCCCCTCAAGCACAATTGTTCATGACTTGATTACTCAGCACGGTAAAACAGCAATGGAGGCTGCTGCGGTATTTACAGATGCATTCAGTTTTACACCGGATTATACAACCGCCCCCACTGATGCCAGCGCCCCCACACAGAATGCCGAACAGGCAAGTTTGTTAAGTGGCTTAAGGGCTGCAACATTTAGTCAACTCGCCAATGACCTTGGGTTATTGAGCACTGATCAATTTGCACTGTTTTCCGCACTAGCCACCGACCTGAGTGACGGTATACTGGACGGTCACGCTACCTCCGGTGTCGTTACCATTGAGGGTACTTCGACAGAACTGCCTGTGGATATTCAGAATCGTTTTGTCCGGGCATTGGTCAACTTCAGAAATGGCCGTGATGCCAGTGGTCTGGCTAACAGTAATATTGGCATTCTACCGTTTGCCAAAACGGCAATGACGGATAACTACAAGATAGACTACCTGCCGGGCATGCATACCGCCGTCAATGGTGAAACCGAATTCACACTCAAGATCAGTGATCATAATGACACGGCCCAAACCGGGATGGCTGTCTCCATCAAACCAAAAATGAATATGGATGGTATGGTACATGGCACTGCGTTTGAAGGCACATGCAGTGAAAGTGCAACGATTGGTGAGTATAGCTGTACCGTCTATTATTTGATGCCGTCCATCATGATGAATGATCGGTCCATGGGCTTTTGGGAATTAAAAGTGATGGTGGGCGGCCATGATGGCGAGCATGCTTTTTTTCATCCCACTGTAACAATGGCAATGGGTGATACTGCGCAAGTCAGACTCAAAGGTCGTAACGATAAAATTTCCAGCAGTATCAATCATGATGTTGGCAACGGGACTGGTAATGATCATAGCGGGGATAATATGCACGCTGCCGTACGTACACACCCTGAAGATGACAGCACAAATAGTATGATGAATGAAACCGAAGTTCGTACCTATTATTTGTTTAAAAAATCACTTACCGGCATGACAGGCAATCACAGCTTCGAATTTTTCGTCGCTGCCAAAGAAAACATGATGCATTATCCAGCGGTCTCTGCGGGAACGACACTGAACAGTGGTGACCTGAATCATGAATTGTCCATCGTCACAATGTCAGTGGAAGTTTCAACGGATGCGATTAATTGGGTGACAGCTACGGACCATGGTGGACATGGGCATAGTGGTCAATGGGTGGCCGATAACATTAGCGGCCTGACTGATGGCAGCGAAGCTGTGCTCTATGTCAGACTGATAGTGGAAGGTGAACAGAAAACAACGGATGGTGCGACGCCCAATGCATTACCTGCCACTGATGATGCCAATAACCATTACGCAAAATTCATTGTGACGCCCGGTGGTTCGGGTATGTCAATGTAACAGGTGGGTTATTTCCATGAAACTCACACCGATAACAACGACCTTTCTTATAGCAGGGGCTGTTTTTTTCCCCGGTACACCGGCTTATTCTGCTTCCTGTTGCGGCGGAGGTTCTTCCAGCTCACTGCTGCTACCCAAAGCTTCCCACGCTATGATTGATACCTCTATTGACATTGAACAGTACGATGGTTTCTGGAATAAAGAGGGTGATCACATTAATGACCCGCCCGGCTCTGATTTGAACCAGTATCGTCTAAACTTTGCTTATGCCCATCGTCTCGCATCACGCTGGCAGGCCAGTGTCATCATGCCCTATGTTTGGAATGATAATCAGTATAGTGGCCTGGACACCCAAACCAACGGACTGGGTGATACCAGGATCAATCTATGGTACGAAGCCTTTGATGATGTAACGTGTGTCTGGAAGATAAAGAAACTGTCGGACCTGAAACCTTCAGCGTACTTTGGTGCCACGCTGACATTGCCTTCCGGCGTTTCACCGTTTGATGATGTTGATAATAACTTTGATATCACCGGGCGCGGTTTTTACCGTCTTGACGGCAATATACTGATCGAAAAAACCATTTATCCCTGGAGCACTGCACTGCTAATCTCCTACGGGAAATATTTTGAACGATCAATCAACCGTGAATATGGAAAATATGTAGAGCCTTATGATATGAATCTTGGTGACCGTTTACTGGCCACTCTGTCACTTGGCTATACCCAGTTTCTGGACTCAATGGATACCGTAA
The DNA here is from genome assembly GCA_015487095.1 of Gammaproteobacteria bacterium. Lineage (GTDB taxonomy): Bacteria > Pseudomonadota > Gammaproteobacteria > SZUA-152 > SZUA-152 > SZUA-152. Next base: position 4,422 of record WFQM01000230.1, read on the forward strand.
CTTACACATTGGCATTTTCCCACCTACAGGAAGAGAAGGCAGAAATCAATGGCCGTACTGACCCCACCAGCGGCTTTGAAAAACGCTCGTTTGCGTTGACTGCCGCCTATGCCACCATGGCTCGGGACTGGGTTTTCAAAGCGACCTGGGGCCATGCCATTGATAAGGATGGCTGGGGTGAAAATTTTCCAACAACGGATGTTCTGACACTGGGGGTAAGCTATGTATTGCGTTAAAAAATGGCTGCCAGCCTGTTTACTGGTCATCCTGTTTAACACAACAGGCTGTCAGGGGGTTACGGATGATCTAACTCCCTCCGACAATGACAAACGTCCAACAGTGGTATCCGGCTCCACCGGCTCACAACCAACCCAATCAGCACCAGACTTTACCGCAGTGGATACACTTAACAACAGCCGCACTCTTAGCAGCGAGTTAGCACTGGCCGATAGCGTCGTACTTTATTTTACGATGTGGTGCCCGATCTGTGACAGTCATATGTCACATATTCGTTCCCAATTGATTCCAGAATTTCCGAATGTACGTTTTCTTGTGATCGACTATGTTACCGGTTCAGTACCGGCTTCCCGTGCAGCGCAATTAGCCAACGGTTATGCCAGTTTCACCGTGTTAGCCGATAGCAATCAAGCATTACACGACACCTTCAAAGGCAGCATGGGAATAACGGTAGTAATTGATGGTGCTGGTATCGTAAGAATGAACGAATATTACAAAGATGGCAGAAAGTTGCGTGAAACGCTGGCTGCCTTGCCGTGAAAGAAATGAGAGATAAAAAATGAAAAAATTGATGTCCCGTTTGTTGTTATGTGGAACATGCCTTTTAGTGCCTTGCTATGTAACAGCCGATCCATTTGTCGCAATGAAAATAAAATCATTTTCTGACACAAAGACACCTGCATTAAACTTTACGTTAAAACACCTGGATGGCACCACTGCAAGCTTGCAGGATTTCAGCGGAAAAGTGGTATTACTTAATTTTTGGGCAACCTGGTGCCTGCCATGTATTCAGGAAATGCCAGATATGGAGAAACTCTGGCGGGAATATAAGGATGCAGGCCTTGTGGTATTGGGAGTATCTAATGATGATGCTGGAAAGCGTAAACGTGTGGAGACTTTTATTAACAAAGTTAATCTCAGTTTTCCCATATTGCTTGACCCGGACAGCACAGTAAGTGAACTTTATAACGTATCGGCCATCCCTGTGAGTTATCTTATTGATCGCAATGGTGTGCTTCTCGCAAAGATTGTCGGTGTAAGAGAATGGGCCAGCCCGGAGGCATTTACCTTAATGGAGCATCTGTTACAACCACAGTCTTGATGGTGAGTTCAAAATATTCCGAACCGGATTAATTTTGAAATAGCAGTTATGCTGCAACGGCTATAAGCTGTTGCAGCATAACTGTATCTAACCCGCCCCCACCTCACGCCGCGCAATTTCAATTAACTCGGCATTGCGCCGTTTAAGTGCCTCATCATCTTTTTTGGCCAGACTGTTGGATTTTTGCGCCAGACTTTCCGCCATAGCATAACGCCCTTGTTGCAAACGAATTTCCGCCAGCCGGTGCCAAAGTTGTGCATTGCGCGGCTCGATGCGTAACGCCCGCTCCAACAAGGCAGCAGCTCGCTCCCACTGGTCCTGATTTTCCTGGATTTCAACTTTGGCTAAAAGTGTGGACACAGCACGACCGGCATCCTGAGTAGCGCCCATCTCTTCAAAAGCGGCATCCGGGCCGGTGACAGTTGAACCACCTGCGCACCCCGTCAGCACAAGTGCGAACAGTAATAATGTCGGCAACACCCGCAGGGCAAATACGTTATCTTTGTTTTCGGTATCAATCATTGTTATCACTCATTTTGTACATCAAATTCACACGCACTTTGCTCGACAGGTTGTGTACCGATAATAAACGGCAACTGCACAGCATAAGGGCAGTCATCATCGCTGGATAAACCGTTACGCCGGTCAACCCAAACCATTTCTATGTCTGCGGGCAGATCACCAACAGGCAGGCTGCCCGTGTCCAGTCGAGAAAAAATATTTCCCCATACACGCAATGCCCCCCGGGAACCGGTAAGCCCGGCGGGCCGATTGTCATCCAGCCCCAGCCATACAGCAGCAACATGGGATTCACTAAAACCGGCAAACCAGCTGTCACGCAGCTCGTCACTGGTACCGGTTTTACCCGCCAGCACCATTCCTTCGGGTAAATAGTATTGCAAATTTTGTCCCGTGCCTTCACGAGTCACTGCACGTAAAGCACTGTTCAGCAGATACACCGGTTTATTGTCAAAGGCGCGTGTCACCGACAAGGGATAACGTTGCAAAGGCTGACCATCAGCCGTTAACACAGCACGAATGGCACGTAACGGCGTGCGAAAGCCACCGGCTGCCAGCGTGTGATACATCTGTGTCACATCCAGCGGGGAGAAATTTGCCGCACCCAGTAACAATGCCGGATATTCTGTGAGCGGGCGCTCCGCACCCAGCCCACGCAAGGTTTCAATCACGGTTGGCACCCCCAAAGCCATGCCCAGTCGTGCGGTGACAATATTGTAAGAATGCACCAGCGCATTATTCAGCAACACCTGATGATCTTTGCCCGCATAACTGATGCCATGGTTTTGATGATCAAAATTTTGCGGCTGCCAATGTTCACCGCCTCCCATGTCCACATCCAGCGGGCTGTCATCCAGCAAGCTGGCCAGGGTGTACTGTTCCGGTTGCATCAATGCGGTGAGATACACCGCAGGCTTGATCAACGAGCCAATGGGGCGTACCGCATCCAGCGCACGATTAAAACCGGCAAAACGCGGATCACGCCCACCCACCACAGCCTGTATTTCACCGTCGTTAACATTCGCCACTACCGCCGCGCCTTGAATGTCGGCATCCACACCTTCCCGCTGCAAACGGTCTAACTGTAAACTGACAGCCTGTTCTGTAGCCCGCTGTACAATGGGATCAAGGGTAGTAAAAATACGCAGACCTTCAGAATTGAGATCGGTATCGCTGTAATCACGCCGTAACTGTCGACGCACCAGGTCAATAAACGCCGGAACCCGCGACACCCGTGTGGAATTTTGTGGCAGCACCGTGGATGCATCAGCACTGGCGCGCTGCGCAACGTCTGGATCAAGCCTACCCTGCTCTGCCAACAAGTGTAAAACCAGGTTGCGCCGTTCAAGAGCGCGCGCACTGCGCCGACGGGGATCATAATATGATGGCCCTTTCACCAGCGCCACCAGCAAGGCAATCTGTTCCGGTGCCAGTTTTTTCAGTGGCTGACCAAAATAAAACTGGCTGGCCAGACCAAAGCCATGAATCGCACGACGCCCATCCTGACCCAGATAAATTTCATTGATATAGGCTTCGAGGATTTCATTTTTGTCGTAATGAAATTCCAGCAACAACGCCATAATGGCCTCATTGAATTTTCGCCAAAGCGTGCGCTCGTTAGTGAGAAAAAAATTCTTCACCAGTTGCTGAGTCAATGTACTGCCACCCTGCACCGTTTTCCCTGCACGCAGATTAACCCACAGGGCACGCAATATTGATTGCGGCGAAACACCGTGATGGCTAAAAAACTCACGATCCTCCACCGCCAGCAGGGCATCAATCAGCAACGGCGGCACATCGTCCAATTGCACCAAAATACGGTCCTCCCGATGGGAAGGATAAATATTACCGATGAGCGGAGGATCAAGACGCAGCAGATCCACGGAATCCCCCGTGTTCGCCTGCCAGATGCCCAGCAGCTTGTCCGCTGAAAACTCCAGACGCAAAGACTGACTCTTTTCGTCACCATCCCAAAACTGAAAAGCCCGTGTCGTCAGCACAAAGGCATTACCCATACGAACATAACTACCTGGTGTCTGCGGCCGGGACAGCTCACGATAACCCAGCATTTTCAACTCAGCCGCAAACTGCCCGGCCGTTAATGTCTGATCAGGGTACAACTCCAGTGCCCGCGCATACACATGGGCAGGCAAAGCCCAGCGCTTGCCTTCAAACTGGGTTTGTACCTGTGCATCAAGATAAAGCACATAAACAAAGAACGGGACCACACCCGCCACCAGCAGAGACAATAAAACCGGCCATCGAAGCAGCCTGTCACGCACAGACACACCATTCCGCCGCTTTTTCCTGGTACGTCGTTGCTTCTTCCTTTTCGGGTGTTTTTTGCGTAAGCCAAACATGTACGCGCATTGTACCCCACATTACTCAGCGCAATCTCACATAAAACAGACCCCGTGCTGCCTCGTTATCCCCGCCTCATGCCGGAATTCGGAGGTATAAACCCTCGGACAATCACTCCAGTACATTGGGTGTACTGTGTTGTAGTGGTACTGACAAATAGCGTGTTATAAACGCAGAGGACGCAAAGGCGCAGAGGTCGCAGAGAAAACTTTGTGCTCGCACAAAACAGCCTATCTTCAGTGCGCCTTACCACCCCGATTTTGCTATGCTATCGGTATAAGCGGTCAATCAACCAGGAGCACACACCGTGTCGGTCATTGCATCAGTTGACAAGCCCCAACGCCTGATTTCTGCATTACAACGAGCGGAAGCTTATTCTCATACTGTCGAAACAATCACCCTGTTTGAAACCCACATCTCCTGGGTGCTGCTGACCGGCGAATATGTCTATAAAATCAAAAAACCCGTGAATTTCGGTTTTCTTGATTTTTCCACACTGGAAAAACGCCGCTTTTATTGCGAGGAGGAACTGCGTGTTAACCGACGCCTTGCGCCACAACTCTACCTGGCCGTTGCCCCTATTTGCGGAACACCCGATACACCGCATATTGATGGCACAGGAAGTGCGTTTGAATATGCCATGAAAATGCGCCAGTTTGATCCACAAAAAACCTTTGATGAATTACTGGCCCACGACACACTCACCTTACCGGTTATCGACGAAACCGCTGCTGTGCTCGCCAGGTTCCATCAACAGATTGCCATTGCCGGAGCAGAGACTCACTTTGGAACGCCTGATGCCATCAAACAGCCCGCGCAAGAAAACTTTGAGCAACTGGAACGGATTCTTGCCAATACGCAGAACGTAGATAATATTCACAAAACCTGCAAGGCATTGCAGCAATGGTCACAAACACAACATGAAAAATTACAGTTAACATTCCAGCATCGTCAACAGGCAGGTTTTATCCGTGAATGCCATGGTGACCTGCACCTGCGTAATATCGTACTTTGGAACAATCAGGTTGTCCCTTTCGACGGCATTGAGTTTAATGCCAATCTGCGCTGGATTGATGTCATGAGTGAGCTGGCATTTTTACTCATGGACCTGGATGACCACCATCAAAAAAAACTATCCCGGCAATTACTCAACCGTTACCTTTCTCTCACCGGTGATTACGATGGTCTGGCCACATTACGCTTTTATCAGGTTTATCGTGCCATGGTACGTGCCAAAGTTGCCAGTTTGCGGCTTGCACAGATTTCCAACACATCCAAAACAGATGAAACAAAAAACGGCCTTGCAGAAATAAATAACTATATTCAGCTTGCCGAAAGTTACACACAACCCTCCCCTGTTAACCTGGTGATCACCCGTGGCCTGTCAGGCTCAGGAAAAAGCTACCTCGCACGACAACTGGCCCTGAATACGGACCTGATCCACCTGCGCTCTGATGTCGAACGTAAACGCCTGTTCGGGCTTGGCGAAACAGACCGCAGTCATTCACAAATTGATACGGGCATTTACCAACAGGAAGCAACACACGCCACTTATGAGCAGTTATACACACTGGCTAAAAGCTGTCTCACCAGTGGATTTTCAGTCATTGTGGATGCCACGTTTCTGCAACATGCGCAACGAGAACTGTTTCGTGTATTGGCCCAAGAATTAAAATGCCACTTCCGCATTCTGGATTGCCAGGCAACACCGGAAGTCATGCGCCAGCGTATTCAACAACGCGAACAACAAGGTACCGATGCCTCCGAAGCTGATTTACAAATTCTGGAAAAGCAGTTAAGCAAACAACAGTTATTAGACAGTAATGAAAAACAATATGCGCTCAATATTGACACCACCGCTGAAATTAATATCCCTACTATTCTGGAGCTAATGGCATAAATCAATTGTGGTGTGCGGCTGGAAGCCCTCACGTAACCTGGTGGAACCGCTGCGCTTGTTCCACCCTACAGATTTTACTCTGTGTTGATGTGTTGATATAGAATGACACAAAAAAATCTATGGACGCCTCTCAATCTCACCCTTTATCCAAGTAGGGTGGAACAAGCGCAGCGGTTCCACCATGACCTTGCATACACCCTATCAAACCTAAAAAACCGGACTGCTCAGCCGTACGGTCGATTGCCCCCTCTCCCAAAACCGGGAAGAGAGCAAAGGGGCAAGAGCAATTGTGCCACCTAAAAGTGTAGGATTTTCAATCCCCTGCTGAAAAAATTTAAAGGGTTTTCTCTGCGTACTCTGCGCCTCTGCCTTCTTTGCGTTAACAACACTGCGACCAAAACAATAATACATTGCTTTGGCTCCCCCTAATGGCATAAATTCATCAGTGAGCTGGTGGAACCGCTACGCTTGTTCCACCCTTGGCAGAAAGTACAGTGCGCTAGCGCTGTAAATCATCGCCCGAATTCAGACTCAGCCCCCCATCATCCGACCCCAAAAACCGCGTGGTTGCCAGGATTACACGGGCCCATTACACTTGGCACGCTGTCGAGCCGGGAATAAACCCGGCAACCTCCCAGCCGTCAACCGTACCTATAAGCCAATCCCGATATGAATATGCCCAATAAATATGAACCCCTGCGTAACATGGAATCGTTCACCGAAGACATGTTCAACCGCATTATTGCCTTCCAGGAGAAAAAGCACCACGCCTGGAATAACAATCTGTCTTTTGATGCACGTATCAAAGACCTGCCCTTACACAACCTGATTTTCAGCAACCCGGACCGTGACCCGGAAAAATTCAGCGCCACCGTCGCACCTTTTTATCCCCTGCGCGAAGAAATGCAGAAAATTGCCTTTTATGTACAGCAACTTGCCGACAATCCGGTCGTCTGTGACATTTATCCCGGCAATGGTTTTATTGGCAGCCTGCTCGGTCGCGAGGGAATTGAACTGCGAGGCCTGAAAAATCACGCCCCTGACAGCAAACCCAACCAGATTACGTCGTTTTTTGATGCCGAACACTTCTGCTACAGCGACGAACCACTGGAGCGGTCAACGTTTGATGCAGCACTGGTCGCCTGGCCTCCCGCGCACAGCAACCCCAGCGAAGCACTGGCGCAACGCAAAACCGGATTGCTCATTTATATTTTTACCGAGCATGTTGACCCCACCACACAACAACGCCAAACCGGTAGCGATGAAATGCTCGCCACACTGGCCGACGATTATCGACTCATCGACAGCTGGGAAGTCATTCGTCCCAAAGATATTCTGCACAACATCTGGCCCGACATGACTCCGTCCATCGAAGAAACGCGCCACGTACATATTTATGCGCACAACTCGATTGACAATTTACAAGCCCCGCAAGCCATCCCCCCAGCACAGAGTTATGACTGGGAAAAAGACCTGCAAATGGCCCTGCTCGCCCTGCAAGCCAAACAGGAAGTACAGGCCCGGGGATTCCCTGCCTGAGCACAACACCAAAAGACATCGTGGTTGCAACTTCTGCGCAACAGGATTCAACAACGCAAGCTCGCTTACGGGCACTGGCCCGACAACTGCAATTGCCCGTTTGTGACCTGTCCACACCGGGCGCATGCAGCACATTTCGTTTCTACCTGTCGTTATTCAGCGCAAATCCGCAGGACAACACAAAAACCCTCGGCCTTGCCAGCACAGGTGATGATTTCAAAGGCAACGTACACATCGATTTTGTACACGGTAAACTCGGCCATCGTCGCCAGTTTGGTGGGGGCCGGGGACAAGCCCTCGCCAAAGCCATTGGCATGAAACAGGGCAACAACCCCACTATCGTAGATGCCACCGCCGGATTGGGACGCGATGCCTTCATCCTCGCCAGCCTTGGCGCACAAGTCACCATGATTGAACGCTCCCCCATCCTCGCTGCCCTGCTCGAAGACGGTCTGCAAAGACTGGCCGCCGAACCTGAACTATCTTCCATCGCCGGACAACAACTTCGCCTTGTACAGGCCAACGCCATCGAATGGTTACAACAACACGCCAATGAAAATACGGCCAACCGGCCTGAAGTTGTCTACCTCGACCCCATGTATCCGCACCGCAGCAAAAGTGCCCTGGTGAAAAAGGAAATGCGCGCCCTGCGGGTACTGGTGGGCGATGATGACGATGCTGGTTTGCTGTTACAGGCCGCACGACAATGCGCATTGAAACGTGTCGTGGTTAAACGCCCCAAAGGAGCAGCGTTTGTGGATGACAGCAAACCCAGTGGAAATGTACAGTCGAAAAATACCCGATATGATATTTACCCTGTCAGCAACGCAAGGGAACACAACAGTTAAATGTGAATTAAGAGCTAATCACCCTGTTAGTATTTTTTGCTGAAAACATCGTCATTCCTGCATGTTTTCAGCCGGAATCCAGGAGGTTTAATCCCCCGAAGAAGCATTTCAGTACATTGGAAGATTATATTCTCGTGACACTGACAAGTGAGGTGTTATAAACGCAGAGGTCGCAGAGACGCAAAGGACGCAGAGAAAAACACTAGAAACTTTGCGTCCTCTGCGTCTTTGCGCCCTTTGCGTTACATACCCGGTAATTTTAGGAGTAGCATGTTTTTAGCGCTTAATTACTGAGAGCACCCTCATTCCGACCTGTTTTTAGCCGGATTCCAGAGTTTTACACCCCTGGACAAGCGCTCCAGTACATTGGGGGGGTTATGTTGTCGTGACACTGACAAGTGACGTGTTATAAACGCAGAGGTCGCAGAGACGCAGAGGGCACAGAGTGTTGAGTGTTTTTCTCTGCGGCCTCTGCGTCTCTGCGACCTCTGCGTTAAATACTCATTGTTTTTTTAGGATACAGATGTTTCAGCACTTAATTCACATTTAACGATTATGCCCATCCCCCTGGAACCCCGGCACTCAAATTTAATCTTCCCGTTCTTCAATCCAGGCCATTTGCACCGCTTCGAGAATGCGCTCCCCACAATGCTCCGGGTCATCATCAAACCCGGGCAACGCCATTATCCAGTTGCGTAATTCCACAAAGTTGACATGTAACGGATCAACGTCGGGATGTGCTTCATCCAACTCAATGACAATATCCAGAGTATCTGTCCATTTCAGACTCATGCTATTTTCCTGTTTCAGTGATTCTCAGACACCATATTGATGGTGTATTTGGGAATTTCCACCACCAGATCCACCGTGCCTACTTTTGCCTGACAGCTTAAACGTGAGTCCGGCTCCAATCCCCAGGCTTTATCCAGCAAGTCATCCTCTTCTTCAGTGGATTCTTGCAACGCATCAAAACCTTCGCGAATAACGACGTGGCAAGTCGTGCAGGCACAGGATTTTTCGCAGGCATGCTCAATCTCAATACCATTGGCCAATGCGGCATCACAAATAGTCACACCTGTTTCGGCTTCAATAACCGCCCCTTCAGGGCAGATTTCTTCGTGCGGTAAAAAAATGATCTGTGGCATTATTTTCTCTTCAGCAAAAAACTAGAATTCATCAACTTTATGTCCCGTCATCGCTGACTGGATACTGGCGTCCATACGCCGCGCAGCAAAATCGGTACTGGCTTTGTTTAAGGCTTCAATGGCCTGTTTAATTTTCCGTGGGTCATCACCATCGCGCATTTTCCGCAATTCACTCAGCGCAACATCAATCTGTGTGCGCTCTTCATCGGTCAACAATTGGACATCCGCAGCAACCGCAGATTCCACGGATTCAATAATACGATCCGCCTCCACCTGCTGTTCGCGCAACATGCGTGCAGCAATGTCTTCCTGCGCATGACTCATGGATTCGCGCAGCATGGTTTCAATTTCACCATCCGTCAAACCAAAAGACGGTTTAACCTGTACTGTGCTTTCCACACCGGAAATTTGTTCCCGTGCCGTTACAGAAAGCAGGCCATCGGCATCCACCTGGAAAGTCACACGGATACGCGCATTGCCCGCTACCATGGGTGGAATACCGCGCAATTCAAAACGAGCCAGAGAACGGCAATCACTCACCAGTTCACGCTCACCTTGCACAACATGCACTGCCAGTGCGGTTTGCCCATCCTTGAATGTGGTGAAATCCTGGGCTTTAGCCGAAGGAATGGTGGTATTGCGGGAGATAATTTTTTCAACCAGACCTCCCATGGTTTCGATACCCAACGATAGTGGAATCACATCAAGCAATAACATTTCATCATCGGGTTTATTGCCCACTAAAATATCAGCCTGAATCGCAGCCCCTGCTGCAACCACTTTGTCGGGATCGATGTCCACCATGGGCTCGCAGTGGAAAAACTCACCCACCCGTTCACGTACCCGTGGTGAACGTGTTGAGCCTCCCACCATCACCACATCTTCGATTTCCTCCACATCAATTCCGGCATCACGCAAGGCGCGACGACAGGAGGACAAGGTCTTTTGAATGAGCGGATCAATCAATTCATATAACTGTGTACGTGTCAGTTCGCCCTGCCATGCTGCATCATCTGCAACAAAACCATCAGCAACAGACAAAGACACGTCCACCGCTTCCGCATCTGACAACGCTTCTTTTGCCCGACAGGCTTCCAGTAATGTGGCACGCATCTGTCCGGGGGAAAGCGCAGACGGATCAAGTCCAGCCTGTTGTATCAACCATTGCGCAATAATACGATCAAAATCGTCGCCCCCCAGTGCCGTGTTGCCTGCGGTGGACATCACTTCAAAGACACCGCGATTAAGTCGCAGGATGGAAATATCAAAGGTGCCGCCACCTAGATCATAAACCACATGCACACCTTCCGAGCCCTTGTCCAAACCGTAGGCAACAGCCGCTGCGGTGGGCTCATTGAGCAGACGCAATACCTGCAAGCCCGCAAGCTGGGCAGCATCTTTAGTGGACTGCCGTTGCGCATCATCAAAATAAGCGGGCACGGTAATCACGACACCGGTTAATTCACCGCCCAGTGTCTCTTCCGCGCGCAGCTTCAGGTTTTTAAGAATTTCTGCGGACACTTCAACAGGGCTGATGTCTCCCGCTACGGTACGAATGCGTGGTACAGAAGAATCACCGTCAACAAACTCATACTCGCTACGGGAGCAGCCCTTGCAGATATCAGCCAGTCCGCGTCCTACATAGCGTTTTACCGAACTGATGGTATTGCGTGGATCACTGATGGCGGATTGTTTTGCGATGGCACCTACTTGTGGCGCACCCGTTTCGCGATAACGCACCACCGACGGCAGTAAATGCATGCCCTGTTCATCCGGCAAGGTTTCGGCCTTGCCACTGCGCACAGTGGCTACCAAAGAATTGGTGGTGCCCAGGTCAATACCTGCCGCCAGTTTGTGTTGGTGGGGTGCGGCCGTCTGGCCGGGTTCACTGATTTGCAGAAGTGCCATATAAAATATCTTGAGGTGTGTTGTTCATTGTGTTGTTAATTGTTTTGAGAATTGTGTTGTTATGCATGAGGGCAGATTGCACAGCGTCTTTAATAATCACCCAACTCATCTTCCAGGGCTTCAACCTCTTCATTCAAGCGCCGAAAAAACTGTAATTTACGGCTCACATTCCGTGCCTGTTGCAAAGACTCCGCACTGGCTTCGTTCAACAAACCGGCCATTTGTGTGATTAATGATTTGTCATGAGCAGCAATATCATCGGCAATGACCCGCAATTGTGAAACAGGATCGGCACTGTTTTTCACATCCGCCAGGCGTTCACGTAATTCCATTTGCTCCATAAGAAAAGCACCATCGAAGGCGGTATCGGAATCATCAAGGGCAACACCGTGCAGCTCAAGTAAATAACGCCCCCGCGACAGAGGGTCTTTCAACGTTCGATAAGCTTCATTTATGCGTGCAGCCATTTGTACTGACAAGCGACGTTCAACCTCGGGGGCATTGGCAAATTTGTCAGGATGCGCAGCACGTTGCGCTTCACGATAACGTGCAGACAAGGCATCCAAATCAACATCAAAAGAAACCGGCAAGTCAAACAGTGCAAAAAAATTGCTGGAGAAATCCGCCGCGTGCATACAAAAACCCCGAACCGTTAAACCGTGAAACTTTCGCCGCAACCACAGTTATCTTTTACGTTGGGATTATTAAACGTAAACCCTTCATTCAAACCTTCTTTACCATAATCAAGTTCGGTACCATCGAGATAAATCAGGCTTTTGGCATCCACCAGAATGCGCACACCCTTGTTTTCAAACACCTCGTCATCGCTGCCAATTTCATCAGCAAATTCAATAACGTAAGCCATACCCGAGCAGCCGCTGGTTTTCACACCCAGGCGCAGGCCAACACCCTTGCCACGATTTTCAAGAAAGCTTTGAATACGATCTGCGGCTGATTGCGTTAATGTTATCGACATTGTCATTCTACACGTTAGTCACTATATTGAGTTATGCGGCTTTGCCAGAGCCATCAGCGTTATTTGAGCCATCAGCATTGCTTGAGGCATCAGCTTTTTTATTGCCTACCTTGCCACGAAAATCTTCGATGGCTGCCTTGATGGCATCTTCTGCCAATACCGAGCAATGAATTTTTACCGGTGGCAGAGCCAGTTCTTCGGCAAGATCGGTATTTTTAATCTGTCCCGCCTCTTCCAGGCTTTTACCTTTCACCCACTCCGTCAACAGGGAGCTGGACGCAATGGCAGAGCCGCAGCCATAAGTTTTAAAGCGCGCTTCTTCGATGATGCCATCGTCGCTGACCTTGATCTGCAAACGCATCACATCACCACACGCAGGTGCGCCCACCATGCCGGTACCCACGGAAGGATCATCTTTTTCCAGGGTGCCCACATTACGCGGATTTTCATAATGATCTAAAACTTTGTCGCTATATGCCATTTTTCACCTGCCTCACAGTTTTGTCACTGTATGTTAATCGTTTGTTCTCTGCGTTCTCTACAATCTAATGTGCTGCCCATTTCACCTGGGACAAATCAATGCCTTCTTTGTACATATCCCATAATGGTGACAATGCACGCAGTTTTTCAATGGCCGCACGCACATGGGTGATAGCATTATCAACATCCTCTTCCGTGGTAAACCGCCCTATGCTGAAACGAATGGAACTGTGTGCCAGTTCATCGTTACGTCCCAGAGCACGTAACACGTAAGAAGGCTCCAGGCTTGCCGAAGTACAGGCTGAGCCGGACGATACGGCCAGATCTTTCAGGGACATGATCAGGGACTCACCTTCAACGTAATTGAAACTGATATTGAAGATATTCGGCACACTTCGAGCCATATCTCCGTTGACGTACACCTCTTCGAGGTCTTTTACACCATCATATAAACGCTCACGCAAAGCGGCAACATGTAGTTGATCTTTAGCCATGTCTTCCTTGGCGATACGGAAGGCTTCACCCATGCCGACAATCTGGTGTGTGGCCAGCGTGCCGGAGCGCATGCCGCGCTCATGACCACCACCGTGCGTCTGTGCTTCCAGACGAATACGTGGCTTGCGGCGCACATACAAGGCACCCATGCCTTTGGGGCCATAAATTTTATGTGCCGAAAAAGACATCAAATCAACCTTCATACTCGACAGGTCAATGTCCACCTTACCGGCACTTTGTGCAGCATCCACATGAAAAACAATGCCTCTGGCACGGGTCAGTTCGCCAATAGCGGCGATATCCTGAATCACCCCCAGCTCGTTGTTGACATGCATGATGGAAACCAGAATGGTGTCGTCACGCATGGCCGCTTCCAGCTTGTTCAGATCAATCAGCCCTGTGGGCTCCGGGTCGAGATAGGTGACTTCATACCCTTCACGTTCCAGTTGGCGACAGGTATCCAGCACAGCTTTGTGCTCGATTTTGCTGGTGATGATGTGTTTGCCTTTTTTAGTGTTTTTTCCACCATAAAAATGCGCAATGCCCTTGATGGCGAGATTATCCGATTCGGTGGCACCTGAGGTCCAGATAATTTCTTTGGGATTGGCATTCACCAACGCCGCTACCTGTTTGCGCGCTTCATCAACCGCCGCTTCTGCTGTCCAACCATAAGCATGGGAGCGCGAAGCTGGATTACCGAACTCACCGTCCGGTGTCAAAAACTGCATCATTTTTTTTGCGACACGAGGGTCCATGGGCGTGGTGGCCGCATAGTCCATGTAAATCGGTCGTCGGTTCGAACTTGTCATTTATTACGGCCTTTCATTTTCTCAATTCAAATCAATTCAAACGTTTTTCAAGCGAGATCAAGCACAGGCAACAGCTGCAAAGCTTTGCAAAGCACCCACCTGTTGTTTAAGACAATCAATAAAGCTGTCAATTTCATCTCGGCGTGATTCCTTACCCAGACTCACACGGATTGCCCCGCGCGCATGCTCCGGCGAAACCCCCATGGCCAGCAATACATGGCTGGGCTCTACCTCACCCGTAGCACAGGCAGAGCCGCTGGAGACCGCCAGTCCTGCCTGATCGAGACTCATCAGCAAGGTTTCACCGTCGAGCCCCGGCAGTGCAAAAAAACTGGTATTTGGCAAACGGTCTGCCTGCTGACCAAAAATGCACACCTGTGGCAGTTCTGAATGCAAACGGGTTTCCAAATGATGAAGCAACATTTGTGCCTGCTCATGGCGTGTCGATAATTCACTCAGCGCCAATTCTGCCGCCTTGCCAAAACCCACAATAGCCGCCACATTTTCGGTCCCGGCACGACGCGCTTTTTCCTGGCCGCCACCATTCAACATTGGCTCTATATCCACGGCTTTATCAACAATCAGCGCACCCGCGCCTTTGGGACCATAAATTTTATGTGCGGAAAGGCTCATAAACTGCGCGCCGCTATGGGTAAAATCCACCGGAATTTTGCCTGCGGCCTGTACTGCATCAACCAGCAACGTAGCACCAAACTCACGCGCCAGTGCCGCAATGGGTCCGGTATCGTAAATAACACCGGTCTCGTTATTCGCCAACATCACCGCCAGAATTTTTGCACTGCCTGCCGACATACCGGAAAAAATTGTGTGTAAATTTTCAATGACCAATCGACCATCGGCATCCACACCCATTTCATCCAGCGTCCAGCCAGCTTTTTTCAAAACATTGGCCGGGCTGCGCACCGAGCTGTGCTCCACTCCGCTCAAAATAATGTGACCAGATGTCAAACGGGCTGCGCAACCTTTCAATGCAAGATTATTGGCTTCGGTTCCACCACTGGTAAATATCACTTGCGAAGGATGTGCGTTAACCAATGCCGCTACCTGTTCCCGCGCAACGCCCATTGCCGCACGGGCAATACGCCCGGACTGATGACCACTGGAAGCATTGCCGAACTGCTCACACAAAAACGGCATCATGGCATCCAGCACCCGCTTATCCAGAGGTGTGGTTGCGTTGTAATCAAGATAAACAGACATAGCGCGTGTCCGATGCAGTCAGATTACATGCCTGTCGCCGCCTGTAGCGGATTCTCCACGATATCCTGCCCTACTTGATCCTGCGCACCGGTCAATTGGCGCTCGGAAACCATTTTTACATGATCTTCCTGTACCAGATCACCTAACGAGATGCCCGTCAGAAAATCCTGGATCTGATCACTCAACGAACACCAGAGTTTATGTGTCAGGCAGGCCTCACCATTTTGACAATCACCCTTGCCACCACAACGGGTCACAGCTACCTTTTCATCCACGGCCGAGATCACCTGAGCCACACTGATCTCACCCGCATTCCGGCTCAGGCGATACCCGCCACCCGGCCCTCGTGCGCTGGACACCAGATCCTGCTTGCGCAGGCGTGAAAACAGCTGCTCAAGATAGGACAGGGAAATGCCCTGTCGCTGGGAAATATCCGCCAACGTGATGGGACGGTCCTTTGCATTTAACGCTAAATCCAGCATGGCCGTAACCGCGTAACGACCTTTAGTTGTCAGTCTCATAGCTTCACCTCTGTGATCTCTACCCTTGCGATGATTAAATATACATATAGAATATATGTATAAACCCAATGCCACCAGTGTTGTTTGCGGATAAAAAACATACTAAAAAAGTGGGGATTCGACAAGAGCCTACAGAAACTGTGGTTACGGGTCAAACCGCACTTACCCACAACTTATGCCAATACTGCAATACCCCCAGGAAACAAACCCTCGCAAATTCCTGATCATTTTAATTGGTTATTATCTATATCCGACAACTTTAGTCAAGAACTAAATGCGAAAAATAACAATTTACACAAATCAGGAGAAATCCGCACAGTTTATTCATCCGGTCTATTATCCACTGGCTTGTCTGCCGCTTCATCCAGATGGACGGGCTCGTCACTACTATCGTCGATACCACAATCATCCAGATCTGGCAGCTGTACATCTTTAAAGCCTGCATCCAGCTGTTTAATGGATTCGCACATGGCGGTCATTTTACTGTCCATCACATGCACATGATCAAGCAGGCTGTTAATGGCATGTGCCACCGGGTCTGGCGCATCGCTGGTAGCGCCGTAAGCATCAAAGCCCAGTTTTTTGGCCGTGGCATGACGCCGTTTATCTTCACTGGAGGTCGTCTGCTTCACCTTCGCCTTGACCACCTGCCCTGGCACACCCACCACCGTCGCACCGGGTGGCACTTCTTTGATCACCACCGCATTGGAGCCCACTCGCACACCTTCCCGCAGCACAATCGGTCCCAATACCTTGGCTCCGGCACCCACTACCACATTATTTTCCAGCGTAGGGTGACGCTTGCCTTTTTTCCAACTGGTGCCACCAAGCGTCACCCCATGATACAGCGTGCAATCATCGCCGATTTCTGCGGTTTCACCAATGACCACACCCATGCCATGGTCGATAAAAAAGCGTCGGCCAATTTTGGCACCAGGGTGAATTTCGATGCCCGTTAACCAGCGGCCCAGTGCCGATGACATGCGTGCCAGCCAGCGTAAATTCATATTCCACAAACGATGCGCAAAACGATGCATCATCAGTGCATGCACGCCAGGATACGTCGTAATAACTTCAAATGTGGTGTGCGCCGCAGGATCGCGGTCAAATACGCAACGAATGTCTTCCCGCAGATGACTGAACATCAAACTGTGTTTTTGTTGCGCAACGTGTTGCGTGTTGCTTCGTTGTTAATTCTCATTTTTCTTATTTTTTCCTGTTGCAAAATATCCAGCGCAAAATCAAGCTAACTGACGGTGCAGTTAGCTGTAATCGGACAAGGTTCCTTGCGCTGCATCCTTTTCCGGTTCGGCATTATTCCTTCGATCTCTTCAGCAGTAATTATTCTCCTAGACTCCAAAATAATCAATCCATGATTTTTGGTAGGGCTTTGCTTGCTTTTCATCAATAACTTTCCGAGTTTCATTAAATAATGTGCGCTGACCTGCGTTAACAACACACCAGTAATTTCCATGACTTTTAATATTAGTTGCATTTAAATCGATACATTACAAACAGGAAATACCCTGCTTCATGACTTTGATATGCCGTTTTAAAATGCGCGCAGTCAGAAAACTGCCAGATTAACCAACCCGCTAAATTAAGGTTTTGTATTCGCCCGACCATGAGATTAACGAGGCATTTTTTCCCTTGATGCACAGAATTGATGCGGCAATCTGTTTATCCATAACAGAAAATACGGCCTTCGTACTTTCAACCCGGCCAAAAAACAACCCATCAATTATTCAGGATCAGATTGATGCCCGGCCTTTTGTGTCATCGTTAAAATACCGCGCAGGATATTCATTTCCACCTCATTGGGGCGCGCACGATTAAACAGACGCCGCAGGCGCTGCATCATGATACGCGGATTTTTCGGGTCGAGAAACCCGATAGTTTCCAGCGTTTGTTGCAGATGCACATAAAACCGTTCCATATCCTCGGCGCTGGCCAACGGTTCGACATCCACATCAGCAGCCACCCCGGTTTGTTCATTTAGCGTCGCCATGCGCAGTTCGTAACTCAACACCTGCACCGCCGCCGCCAGATTCAATGAGCTGTATTCAGGATTGGTGGGGATATTCACCAGATAATGACAACGACCTAACTCGTCATTAGTCAGCCCCGAATGCTCACGACCAAAAACAAGCGCGCATTCGATACCTGCTTCCGTTATTTCACTCAGCACTTTTGTGGCACATTGCCGGGGAGCCAGCAGAGGCACCGATAAATTGCGCAGCCGCGCGCTGGCCCCCATTACCAGACTGCAACCGACCAAAGCCTCATCCAAAGTGGCACAGACTGTGGTCTGAGCCAGCACATCATCTGCTCCCGAGGCCCGCGCCGTTGCATCCGCATGGGGGAACTGTTTAGGGGTCACCAGATACAATCGAGTCAACCCCATGTTTTTCATCGCCCGGGCCGCTGCGCCAATATTGCCCGCATGGCTGGTATCGACCAAGACAATACGCACCCTGGCCTGCAATTGTTCTTGTATGTTTTCAGTGTTTAACATCGCGCACACCTTACATGAGACACACAACACATGCACTCCCTACCACCCGGCAACAGAACCAACATGCGGGACAATCACACCGCCATGTCGAGCTGAGAATGGTCGATCCTGAGAATGGACGAGCAAGGCATCACCACAAACTGTGGCCGATAAAAGCCTTCAAGCAAAATTATATGAAGTCACTGATGTACACACACCTCAAATGTGAATTAAATGCTAGGACATTTGTTTTAAGGATCACCGGGTATTTAACAAACCTGCCAATATACTGGAACGATTGTCTGAGAGCTTCTGATATTGCGCAGGCTTCAGCCAGAATACGAGCTGTAATGCCATACAAAAACTGTCAGCCATTGATTCATTATTCGAGTGTGTCACATCAGTGAAATCAGTCAACCTAAAAATCATACCTCAGGCTTTAAAAAATGACTTCATGCTTTGGCAGCATAACGTAAAAAATACTGCATTCCGACGAACAACAGTGCTAGTTTTTCTTTCAACAAGGAAAACATCCTCATGTCACCATCCAATGAATACTGGATATCAATATTCCCTTAATTCATAGCAAACAACATTTATCGGCTGATAATATACCCATGAACTTAATTTACTCTGTGTAACCAATCATTTAAAAAACTCTCTTTGTCTTTCCCTGCATTTGTTCACGGTAAGCCGCACGAAATAAACCCTAAAAAAATGGGAATGGTTTTTATTCCGTAATTCTATGTAATTTTCCACAAAAGAAAAAATAAACGTATTTATTAATACTTAAATATGTTTTTATTCAGCAATCGCTTTGCCATATCAGGATGCAAGCTATAATCAAAGTAGACCCATGTGAAAAAAACAGTATTTTTTAACGTAGCCCGTTGGACTTTTCCAAAAATTTGTCACAGGATCTAGCCATCATAACTATCCATTAATTCTGCAAACAGAATCATATCTTGAAATGAAAAAATATCGTTTTTGTCAGTGTTTTTACTGACATTACAGGGCAATTAAAACTAGCCAAAAAATTTTCAAGGAGGCGTCACATGTCCAGGATCACGTTCACACTCAGTGTTGCAATTGCTGGCGGGAAAACAGTAACCGCTTCTTCCGGAGTAATCGAAGCAGAAGCTACTGGTCAGATCGATATTGATTTGACTGCTGACGGCACGGAAGTCTCCGTCGAAATACAACCCGGTGCTTCCAGCCAATTACACGTATTACTACTCTCTTCAACGTACTACTCGCCTGACTTAACATATGTTTTTAACGATGGCACCACCGATGCTGCTGACACACTGACGCTGGATGGCCCTCAAATGTTTTCTGCCGGAAACCTGAGTGCTATAGGCGTTAGCCCCAGACTGATCAAATTAACAATGGCGGCCACGGGAGAGAACGCCACTGTCAGTATTTTTGTTGCACGAGACGCGACACCTTGAATCAGCTCACTTCACCCAGCACACAGGAATCCACAAAACAATCAGGGTTCAGGTATCACTGTTTGGTAAGCAGGTTTATTTAGCATAAAGCAGTCATCAGATATTAACCGGACCCTTAACGTTATTTTTAAGGTTCTGCAAACTGTCAATATGGAGACATTTTATGAGCGTTCCACTAACGTACCCCGGTGTTTATATTGAAGAAATCCCCAGTGGCGTTCGTAGCGTTACCGGCGTCGCCACATCTATCACAGCATTTATCGGCAGCGCGTTGCGCGGCGAAGAAAACGAACCCATATTGGTACAAAGTTTTGCCGAATACACACGCACCTTCGGCAGCTTGTCACGCAATCACCCGATGGGCTTTACAGTCAATCAGTTTTTCCTCAATGGTGGTCGGGATGCACTGATAGTCCGGGTCAGTAACGGTGGCATTGCAGCGACACTGCTCTCCGGCACACTCAGTCTGCAAGCTGCCAGTACGGGAACTTGGGGAAATAATTTATCAGTAACAGTAACTCACCCGGACCCGGCCATTAACCCGGATGCTGCCACCAATGAAGTATTTAATTTAATCATTACTGATAGTGGTACAGGTGAAATAGAAACCTTCAATAATATCTCGGCACTTGAAGAAAACAGTCGGTATGCAACCACCATCCTGAATCAGCAATCAAAACTCGTGCGAGTCAACGGAATACTGGCTGACACACGTCCACCTCCTGCCAACAATCTTGTATTCGATACCACTGCGGGTGAGGACGGCGCCGCCATCTCCGACACGGAAGTGTCTGACCCGCCTCTGGCAGATAACCGCGAAGGCATCTGGGCGCTGGAAAAAGCAGATTTGTTTAACCTGCTATGCATACCACCTTTCACGCTGGACAACACGGGTGATATCGGTGCGCAAAGTCGTATCGCAGCAGCCACTTATTGCCTGAACCGTCGCGCAATATACATCGCCGACCCACTGTATGACTGGGATGAACACAGTGATATCACCGATCCCGCAACCGGACTGGACAGCATTAACTGGGGACTGGACCGCAATGCCAATACAGCGGTTTATTTTCCTCGTGTCGTTCAACCCAATCCTTTACAGGAAGGACGCCTGGCCGAATTTTCACCTTGCGGTGTTGTCGCGGGCATTATCGCCCGCACGGATGCCACTCGTGGCGTCTGGAAAGCACCCGCCGGACTGGATGCAACGCTAAAGGGGGTTGTTGCACTGTCAGCAAAACTCACCGATGGCAACAACGGCGTACTAAATCCACTGGCCGTCAACTGCCTGCGAGCCTTTCCTGTTAACGGTCGCGTGGTCTGGGGAAGTCGCACTCTTGCAGGTGCTGACCAGCTGGCCTCCGAATGGAAATATTTACCGGTGCGACGCACCGCCCTGTTCATCGAAGAAAGTCTTTACCGTGGCACCCAGTGGGTTGTCTTTGAGCCGAACGATGAGCCTTTATGGTCACAGATTCGACTGAATATCGGCGCATTTATGCAAAACATGTTTCGCCAGGGCGCCTTCCAGGGAAGCAGCCCCAGGGATGCCTATTTTGTGAAATGTGACGCCGAGTCCACTACACAAACCGACATTGATAATGGTGTGGTGAATATCATGGTGGGATTTGCGCCACTCAAACCCGCTGAGTTTGTCGTTATCAAACTTCAACAAATCGCCGGTCAGGCTGAAACATAGGGAGTAAATCATGGCTCAATTTAGTGTTAACGCACAGCGCTTTGACCCGTACAAAAATTTTAAATTTCGCGTGAAATGGGATGGCCGTTATGTTGCCGGCATTTCAAAGGTCGGCGCACTCAAACGCACCACTGAACCGGTAACCTACCGCGAAGGTGGCGACCCCAGCACCGAACGAAAATCACCCGGGCAAACAAAATTTGAAGCCATTACGCTTGAAAGAGGCGTAACCCATGACCCGGAATTTGAGAAATGGGCAAACAAGATCTGGAATTTTGGTGCCGGGCTGGGCGCAGAAGTATCACTGAGGGATTTCCGCAAGGATCTCATCATCGAGATGTACAACGAAGCCGGTCAGGTGGTCATCTCATACAAAGTATACCGATGCTGGGTATCAGAGTATCAAGCATTGCCCGAGCTGGATGCCAGCGCCAGTGCCGTGGCCATCCAAACCCTGAAACTGGAAAACGAAGGCTGGGAACGAGACTACGAAGTCTCCGAACCGACAGAACCCTCATTTACGGAGCCCGCAGGATAACCAGCCATGAAAGCACTCGGAAGCGAAGAATTATTAAATGCCTGGGAGCAGGGTCTGAGCAAGCCCCTGCTGCCAAGGATGTTGATTCTTCTCGCTGCCGCCTGTCCCGAAATACAAGCCGATGCCCTGGCAAAATTAAGTATCGGTCAGAGAGACCTCCGGCTGTTGCAACTTCGCACACATCTGTTCGGCCAGCGATTGTTGAATACCGCCGTGTGCCCAGAATGTGGCGAGCGAATTGAATGGGAAAGCAACACGACGGACTTTATCCAGCAACCGGAGGAAAACAACACGATAGCCGATGAATTTGACCTCAATGCAGATGGCTATGCGCTACGTTTCCGCTTGCCAAACAGCCTTGATATCACCACGGTCATCAACACCTCGCCTGATAACGACAATGCTGAAAAAATGCAACAACATCTGCTGTCACGCTGCCTGCTTAAAGCTGAACAATCGGGAAAAAATTGTCATTTCCACCAGTTACCGGATTCTGTTATTCGAAAGTTAAGTCAACAAATTGAGCAACTGGATTCCTATGCAGATATTCGCATCCAGCTCAATTGCCCCGAATGTTCGCACAGCTGGACGGTATTGTTTGATATTGCCGGTTTTCTCTGGACGGAAGTTAATGAGTGGGCACAGCAAATATTGCAAACCGTCTACAAACTGGCAGCGGGTTATGGCTGGAGCGAGCAGGAAATACTCCGCCTCAGCCCCGTGCGCCGACAACTTTATTTGGGAATGTTGGGATAATGAGTCAATTCCTGCGCAATATCATTTATCGACATCAGGCGGGCACTGCCAACCGGGAGGCAAGTCATATTGTTCAGCCACGTCCAAAATCACGATTTGAAAACGATGCAAATACCGGAGAATCCCTCACCCGGCATGACCCGAAAATCGAATCTGCAACAGAAGCTGCCCAGACACAATTAGCCCCCGGTCTGCGGATCAATAAAAACACCGACAACGGCAACTTGACACCCTTACCTGAACAAACAGTCTTCGCGCAGGAAACATCAGCTGTTAACGCGCGAAGCCAAACCGGATTTCCGCCGACAACAAAACAACCAAGTATTAAAAAAAAGCCCGCAAGTGATGAGTCAACCCCCCGCATACACACAATATTGCATCACCTAAACAGTCAGTACGCACAGAACAACAAACCATCACCAAGCGGATTCCGGCAAAATACCGCCGTACCAAAGATGGCTGAAAAAATTGATAACAACCTGTTAAACAAATCCACAAAGTCACCTTTATTGCCTGAACAGGACTCTGCGTTTAAAGACCCGGACTTTAAAACCCTGAATATTGAAAGCCAGCACTTTGCAGACCCGTTTTTTAAAGACCAGAGCTTTAACCAGGAAGGCAACGATAAAAAACAAACCATTGAAAACCCGCCTGAACAACAGGAAACGCACCAGGCCGGTTTATTACAAACCCCTGACTGGCTGGCTGAAATGCAGTCCAGCCTCACCGAACGCTGGCAGGCACTTAATGCACAAACAGAACCCGAGCCAGTCATCAATGTCACTATCGGCCGCGTTGAAGTGCGCGCTATTCAAACCGACTCTCCAACACCGCCTCCTCAGCCCGACAAAAAACCGAGCGGCATAATGAGCCTGAGTGACTACCTGGAACAACGCAACAAACAAAACAACAAGGGACAGCCATGAGCAGCCCCGCCGCATTAGCCACCGTCACTGCAACACTGCAACATTTGTTGAGTGATATTGCAACGTCGGTCACCACCCAGTCTCCAGGCACAGCACGCAGTGGAACGGGTGAACAAATCAATATTTTTCTCTACAGCACCTATCACAACACCGCCTTCAGCAATTCACCCATGCCCGGTGAAACACGAAATGGTGAACA
>WFQM01000231.1 GCA_015487095.1 Gammaproteobacteria bacterium
TCAGTGCGTGCGGCATCCACGGTTTTTTGCATCTTGTCATCACGAATGCCGAAGTTCCAGTCGGGTACCATGTGACGTGGGTTGGCGATGGGTGTGTAGGGAAAGGCCTGACCAATGATGGCCGTGGGTACGCCGTTAATTTCCTTGATGACGTAAGATTTGAAAACGTCTTCTTCCCACTGATTGTCGATAATGTTTTGCGCAAGGAAATCCATGTGGCCATCGAGATCTTTTTCGATGATTTCTTTGACGCGGTCAGCACCGTAGGTGAATTCCCAGTGCCCGGTCATGGCATCAACACCCAATAGTTTAGTGGCATCAACCATGTCCTGTCCGTTGGTCCACAGTGAAGTGGCAGAGCCTTGCCAGGTATCGCCGCCATCCAGTAGTAGTGATTCCGGGCGTTGTGCACGAATGTGTTTAATCAGTGTGGCCATGTGCGCAAAGCCACCGACCTTGCCGTATTTTTTCGCGGCCTCCACAAAATTCAAATAAGTGAAGGCATGGGCTTGCGGAGTGTTTGGGTTAATGCCGTAGTGGGCCAGAAAATGTTCGCCAACCAGATGAGGGGCTTTGCCTTTCATACTGGCAATGCCGATGTTGATGTTGGGTTCACGAAACCAGATGGGTATGAGCTGTGCGTGGCAATCAGTAAAATGAAGTAGTGAAACATTGCCAAAGGCAGGCAAGTCATATAGTTTTTTTTCAGCGGCTTGGCTTTTTGCGACAGCCTGTCCAGGTAAAGAGATGCCTGCCGCACTGGCAACGGCCAGCATTTGTAAAAATTCCCGGCGAGAGATATTCATTCAACGGCTCCAAGGCTATTTGTGTTTTTTATTCACCAGTGCGGCGGGTTTCGTACACAGTTGTTGGGTAATTACGTTGCTTTACGTGTGGCATCCATTATTTACGGGAATTGTTCTTTCATAGTTTCATGGTAAGCAACAATTATTATTCTACACACAAAACAAGGCGTAATACTTACCACTTAAGAGGTAGTTTAATCCTTGTTGCTATGCCAATTACATGAAGTTTTGCCCCGATAAATATTATTTATAGAATGTATTTTTTGTTTTATAGACCTCTCAAAAAGAAAAGCCCGATGAGTGATTAATTCATCGGGCTTTGTTTTCTTAACGTGTCAGAAAACCATTGGCAAGAGAAGCCAAAGTGCTATTTACGTGCGCCAGGGCCGTTCCAGGGAATACCGTTACTCATGTAAGTAAGGAAGTATTCAAGGTTACGGTATTGTGGGCTTTGTGCTTTAAAGGGCAGGGCACGAACCTGTTTGTTACAACCCGCGAAACGACGATGCACAGTGCCCAGGTTGCCCCATTTTGACCGGTAAACCGGGAAATGAGACAAATGTCCCAACGCGGGTGACAGAAGATCCGCACGGATCTTGTTACCTGAGTTGTCTACATGACAGTGCGCACAAGACATGTTCAATTGACCACGGCGGGCGTAGTAAGAGCGCTTGCCGTCTTCATAGGCATCCACCGCACGTTGGTCGTGAGGGATTTTGATGTCAATGGTTTGGCCACGAGTGGTATAAGCCATATATGCCGATAAAGAAGCAATTTTCCCCTGTTTCCACTTCAGCGGTTTTTCACCATTTTTAGTGCGACATGCGTTGATTGCCGATTCCAGAGTTTCCACCTGGCCTTTTTCAGTATCGTAGTAAGGGTAATCACTTTTTACTCCGATACCACCGTTACGGAAACAGCTGGCATAGGTTTTGCCATTCTTGAAAGGTGTATTAAAAAGCTCTTCACCTTCATCAATGGCAATTTCATAAGGTGGAAATTCTTCAATGGCTTCCCATTGCTCGCGGGAGGCTGGGTCAATGGCGTATACGCCATTGGCAAACTCCTCTAAGGGAACATTGGGAAAACGTTCCATGAAATACCCTCTAAATGCCTTCAAGTCGTCTTCAGGACTTGCTTGACTGACCAGCGGTGCGCCAAGGACGCTGATTGCTGCAGTGATCAAAAGCAGTTTTTTCATTATTGTTCCTCCATCCATCTATTGCTGCAACTTGTATAAATGGCAGACAACAGCTTATTGTATTTATCGGCTAATGTTAGCTGATTTTTGCGTCAGCAGTTGCACTTTCGCCCTTGTTGTCATTCCAGCTGACGGTGATTGTGTCACCCTTGGCAGCCCCTTTGAATTTGAATGACAAGTATGGGTTCTTGGATACGGCAACCCCCCAGGATGCGACCAGGACTTTATTCCCTTTGTGTTCACAGATAACTTCTTTGATGAAGTGGGGTGGAATTTTTTTACCTGTTTTTTTATTTTTCCGAAAGCCGGTTTCCATTGGATGGCTCATCAGGGTTTTGACCTCCGCTACGTCGCCTTTCATTTTGGCGCGGATACGAATCTTCTTTTTGGCCATGTTGTTTATCCTCTAATGTCAATAGTGGTAACGAATCGGGTGCGGTTAACCACCGCAGCCACCGATGGTGACTTTGACTGTCTTTTTCGCGCTATACAGTTTTCCGCCGGATTTGACGATGGCAATCAGGTCAGACGTTTCTCCCATTTTTACGCGAGTTGAGACAAATCCCAGGGTGCTACCGCCCAAGGCAAAACTACAGGCCAAAGGTGAAGGGTTTTTAGCGATCAGAACGCTGATGGATTCCGCAGTCATACCGGTTGATATGGTGATTGGAACCACAGCGCCGTTTTCTGCGATTTCGGGAGCCTTGATTTTGATGTCGCCACTTGTCGAGAGAGTGGTATCGCCGAGTAATGTATCGAGTGCATCATCAATACTTTTGGCTGCGAATGCAGTTTCTGGCCATGCGGCCAGCACCATGCGGGGCGTCAGCAAGCCAGCACTTGCGGCAACGCTCAACATTCCACTGGCAACTGTACCTTTCAGGAAGGTTCTACGTTTCATGATGGTGGTGTCTCCTTCTAGCTTTTTTAAATTTGAATATATGAGCGATTACAAGGTGTAGATAAATTCGACGACCTTATCCAGCTCACTCTTGGTGAGAATTTTATGCTTACCAAAAGGAGGCATAATGGTGTTAGGGCTGCTGACAGTGGCGTCATAAATTTTTGCACGTAACTTTGCTTTGTCGGCAAAACGCGCTTTCATGTTGACCAGTGCAGGGCCGATGTTACCCGCCAGAGAGCCACCGGCAATTTTGTGACATGCCAGACAGTTACCTTTTTTGCGGTGAAAAGCGATTTTTTTACCTTCCTCCACGGCTGACGCTTCTGCTGCGCTGACAACCCCCGGGGCAATTGCAAAACTGCCTAGTATGATCGCCAGGGCACCGATTGCCACCCGGGGGTTTTTTGCGGTTTTTTGCATCGCTGCTTCCTCCTTCTAACTGTTGTTTTATTTACGTTATTTTGTTGCTGTTTTATTTTTTACTGTGCCTCAATCGAGCCATTTTACTGGCTTTTTTCAGCCGTTCAGGCAGCATGCTTCTTTGTCAATTTACTCCCCAAATCACAACAAAACTGCCAACTTGTATAACAGAATGGCCAGAGAGCACAACCATTGCGGCGAAAAAAATAGTTTTTCTGAGCACTGCGTTAATGTTTTGTGTCTGTCAGATGTTCTCCGGATGCTTGCGAAGCAGGCTCTTTGAATTGCTCAACTTCTGATTTCAGCATGTCCTGGCGTGCCTGGAGTGTCAGGCGCTCGTAGGCTGGCAGTCCCGGTGTTTTTAGCGCCTGCTCAAGGTAGGCTACCGCTTGATAAAGCCCCCCTTGCGCGTACTGCCATTCGGCAAGTGCCCGATAAGCTTCGGCTTTTTTGTGGAGGGCGTTGGCGGCTTTGGCGTAAGGCTGGTACAGGCGGTAATACTCCGGGTTTTTGCGCAGGGCCACTTTGAGGATCTCCAGAGCCGGGCGCGGTTGTTCCAAGCGTAGCAGAGTGTTGGCGTAAAGTTCAATCAGTGACAGATTGCCCGGGAACAGAGTCAGTGCCTGGTTCAGGATTTTCTTTGCGGGTCGGGGGCGATTGTCGGCAAGCTCAATTTGCGCGGCGCTGTAAGGGAACAGCACACGGTGGCGATTTTCCTGGATGAGCTGGCGCAGTGCGGTACGGGCTTGCGGATAATCACCTTTTTTAGCCGCCTGAAGGGCACGAAAATATTTTTTTGCCTCATCGTTCCAAGCGGATTTCTTCAGGCGGGCACCGAGGGGTGCAGTTGTGTTTTCTTTGCCGAGCGTGATGATGCGCGCTTGCATGAGTTCAAATGTGGTGTTGTTGCGTGGTGTGTATGCAGGGTATTGTTCGGCACGGTTGCGTGCATCGGCCACACGCCCCAGAGTGAGTGGGTGAGTGCGCATAAATTCCGGCGCAGCAAATTCTGCAGATCGTTGTTTGTCCTGCAGTATTTCAAAAAAAGCCACCATGGCGCGCGGGTCGTAATTGGCGCTGACCATGAGATCGAGACCAATGTTATCCGCTTCCTGCTCATTACTGCGGGAATGGGAGAGTTGCTGCTGCGTGCTGTTGGCCATGGTGGTAGCCAGTAGCGCTTCACCCACCTGTGGATTACTGGCCCCGAGTACAATGGCGGCGATCAGGGCTCCCATGGTGGGCAGGCTCATGCGGCTACTTGCTTCAAATGCCCGCACCAGATGACGCTGGGTGACGTGTGCAATTTCGTGTGCCAGCACAGAAACCAGTTCTCCCTCGTTACCCGCGGCCAGCAATAGACCCGTGTGAATGCCGATGTAACCACCGGGCCCTGCAAAGGCATTGATGGATGGGTCATCCACCAAAAACACAGTGATAGGTTGGTGGCTTCCCTGTAACGAGGTGACCAGCTGATCTGCCAGGCCTTGCAAATAGGCGACAGTGGGTGGATCGTCCACCAGTTTTAGATTGTGTTGCACACTGCGCATAAACTCCCGCCCAAGTTGCTGTTCCTCGCGTGGTGAAAGCACGGAAGTACCTGCCTTGCCAATATCGGGCAACTGGGCAGACAGGTCGCTGGCCATTGTGTTGAGGGGCAATATCAGACTGATAACCAGCAGACAGCTCAATAGCAGGAGCCGGGAGTGAAAGGGCGTTGGGAGAGTTGAGTGATTCACTGGGTGTGTATTTGCTTGAGTATCGATAAGGGATGGGGCAGTGTAACGTTTAGTGGTTAGAGCAAACAATTTTCTTGTTTGCTCACAAGTCATATTCTCTCCGTTCAAGGAGTGGGACAGGCGGCGATGGGACAAGGTTCGTTTTTTTGCGGCCATTTATATGGATTGAGCATTGAGTCCTAAGCATTGAGCCCTAATTGAGGTTGATAATTATAGTGATCGCTCGTATAGCTACTAAAAATTCAGTTAAATTAACATTTGTCGATAATATGGCAGGTTGATTTTTTGCGCATATTGGAATATAAGTTGACAATTGAATTCTAATACAGTGTTTTAACCCGCCTCAATAAATAATTGTAAAGGAGCTTAACAATGGCAGATTTTGATCAAGAGCTGGATGCATCGGGCCTGAATTGCCCTCTTCCCATTTTGCGTGCGAAAAAAGCCTTGGGTGGGATGAGTGCAGGTCAGGTGTTGCATATTATTGCCACTGATCCCGGTGCAGTGAAAGATTTTGAGGCGTTTGCCAAGCAAACGGGTAACGAATTGACGGAATCACGCGAAGACGGCGGCAAGTTTTATTTCCTGATGAAAAAGGGTTAAAGCTTGAAGGTGAAGGCACCGACTTGTAAAACGTCGTAATGTCTGAGGATATGTGACATGGCAGAAAAAAAGCTGGCAATTATTGCCACCAAAGGTTCGTTTGACTGGGCTTATCCGCCTTTCATCCTGGCCTCCACAGCCGCCGCGCTGGGTTATGAAGTACAGATTTTTTGTACGTTTTATGGTTTGCAGTTGCTGCGCAAAAAAATGGATATGAAGGTGACTTCTATTGGCAACCCCGGTATGCCCATGCCGGTGCCCATGCCAGTGTTGATGCAAGCTTTGCCGGGCATGCAATCGATGATGACGATGATGATGAAGCAGAAGATGAAATCCAAAGGTGTCGCCAGTCTGGAAGAACTGCGCGCACTTTGTATTGAGGCAGAAGTGAAATTAATCGCCTGTCAGATGACGGTGGATTTATTCGACTTTAGTTCTGACGATTTTATTGATGGTCTCGAATATGGCGGGGCGGCAACGTTCTTCGAGTTTGCAGGTGAGTCGGATATTTGTTTGTTTATTTGAAATCTGTTGCTGGATAATCCAAAGAAAGGGCAACTTTGTGAAGTAGTTGCCCTTTCTTTTGTCGGAGAGTATTGCCGGGTGTGACGTTAGAGTGACCAGACGATCTGGGCGCTGAGAATATCCACCGAACTTTCGTAACTGCCTCGCAGAAGATCGTTTGTTGCTCCTACGCGATCGATATCAGCGTCTTTGACAAACAAATGCGCGTAGCCAACGTCGATGGCAAGGTTGTGTGACATCCGGTAACCCAGTCCCACTGCTAGCCAGGTACGGTCATTTCCCGGGATGCGTGCTGAGCGCAGTTCTGCACTGGGAACGACGGTTTCGTCATAGGCCACACCCGCACGGTAGATCCAGGTCTGGTTGGGCGTAAAGTTGACACCGATTGAGTAGCGGTTGTTGTCTTCCCATTTGTTTTCCTCTACGGATGGTGGCCTGCCACTATCGTATTCTATTCTTAACTCCTGATAGCTGCTCCAGCCAGTGCGAGTGACATCTGCCAGCAATGCCCAGGTGTCATTGAACTGATGGAACAGACTCAGGGATAGTGTGCTTGGCAGGTCTATGCTGCCGCTGATATCGGTGTTGGCAAAAGCCGGTGCCAGCAGAGCTGGGAGTGTTGTTCCTGCTGGCAAAGTGAAGTCTGCGTCACCGTCTAACGATTGTTTGACCTGAGAGCGATAGGCAAGACCGATGCGGGTGGCCTCACTGGGGATGAACAGTACGCCGAGGTTGTAGCCGAAGCCCCAGCTGCTGCCGGTGATGTCTGCGAAGCCGTCGGTAGCCGGGGTCTGGGGAGTAACGAGACCTGATCCGACGCAGTTGGCTGCGCCAAGGGTACCAATACATACCGAGCTGAAATCAACAGCACTGGTCAATTCAGCTTTGAAATACTGGATGTTCGCACCCAGTCCGATGGACCATTGCGGATTGACTTTGAAGGCAAAGGAGGGGTTGATGTTGATGGCTTCGACGGAAGATTTGATGGCTTGATAACGGCCTTGCCAATCGTCATCATATTCCGTGGACAGGCCAAAAGGGACGCCGATGCCAAGGCCGAGTTTCATATCATTGCCAATGTCGGCAACGTAATAGAGGTTGGGTATCAAACCTAGGTTGCCAGCGTCTCCACCGTTGCTTCCACTGGCACTGGAACCGTTGTCGGTAAATTTAGTGGAAGGCTTGATGATGTGCAGTCCAGCAACAACTTGTTGGCCATCGAGCAGGGTCATCCCCGCAGGATTGAAGAAAATCGTGCTGGCGTCCTCGGCGCTTGCGGCTGCGCCAGCATAGGCATTACCCAAGCCGCTCACACCTTGTTCTATAAGGGCGAAACCGGCCGCGTGGCTGATTGACGAACCGAGACCGATCAAGCTTGTACAACATAATAGGCCGGCTAGCTTGAGCCGTGTATATCGTGGTTTGATTGTCATAGTTTTTCCCTGCCGTTGATTTTTGAATGGTCGCGCTATTTAACCACAAAGGCGGCGAATGTGCAGAAGATCCAGCAATGACGGTATCTCTATCATTGTGAGTAAAACGGGGAGAATAAAAATCCCGCCTTTCCTCGTCCGCCACTAGCCAGTGGTGCTGGTATTTCTATGCAAGCAATCAGCTGCCGCCAGTCATTTCACCCGCCAAAAAAAGATATTGCTAATGTTCTGATAGTTGGGTGCCGTAATCAGAGGTAGTAGATTTCTTATACGGGTATTTAATTATTTAGTTATATTCTGTATTGACAGTAAAGCAATGCACTTCCAGTATGTAAGCAGTGCTTTCGGCATGTGATCAGAGTTTTCATCGACTGTGTGTATGCCAAAAATATATTTTTCGGCAGTTGGATGAGGGGGTAGTAATGAAATCAGCAACGAAGAAAATTCTGGCGGTGAGCGTGGCGATTGCTTTGGGTACACCGATGACAGCAATGGCAACTAATGGTTATTTTGGTCATGGCATCGGCATGAAATCCATGGGTATGGGAGGGGCGGGTATTGCGATGGCGCAGGATTCGTTGGCTTCAGCAACCAATCCAGCTGCGGTTGCGCTGACGGGTAATCGTATTGATTTTGGTATCAATTTGTTCCGCCCAAATCGAGAAGCCAAGATATCGGGCACGACCGGTCCAGGACCCACTCCCGGGATGTTTGATGGAACCTATGACGGCAATGAAACCAGCATGTTTCTGATTCCTGAATTTGGTTACAGTCGGGATCTTGGCAATGGCAAGGCCGTTGGTTTGACGGTTGTTGGTCGTGGCGGTATGAACACGGACTATGACAAGGTGTTTGGTTTGTACAATGGCGCGAATAGTGACAAGCCCGGCATTGACTTGGCCCAACTTTATTTTTCCCCCACATTTGCAATGAAGCTTAATCAGGATCATGCCGTGGGTATCAGTCTTAATATGATTTACCAACGCTTTAAAGCACAGGGACTTGATAATTTTGCAGGTATGGCCGCTGATGGTACCGGCGATAATCTTACTAGTGGCAGTTATGATTCCTCGACGGGTTTTAGTGTCGGTCTTGGATGGACAGGGAAGGTTTCGCAGATATTAACGCTGGGGGCAATGTACACGAGCAAGGCGGATATGAGTAAGTTTGATAAGTATTCAGATTTGTTTGCGGAGCAGGGTGATTTTGATATTCCGGCAACCTTAGGGTTAGGGGTGGCTGTTAAAGCGACACCGGCGTTGACTGTCGCTTTTGATGTAACAAAAATTTACTACAGTGGTGTCGCTTCTATTAGTAATCCTCTTACTCCAAACCTCCTGAATTGTCCGGCAATGGGAGGGACTGATCAGTCTCAATGTCTGGGCGGTGATAATGGTCCCGGTTTTGGCTGGGAGGATATGACGGTGTACAAGCTGGGGTTTTCATGGCAGTACCAGAGCGACCTTGTGTTGCGCGCTGGTTTTAATAAAGGGAAACAGCCAATTCCGGCTTCTGAAACTTTCTTTAACTTCCTGGCACCAGGAGTTGTTGAAAATCATTTGACATTAGGTGCAACCAAGACGTTGACGAATGGTGCCGAACTGACTTTTGCCTACATGCATGCTTTTTCGAAGGACGTGAAAGGTTCAGGTTCAATCCCGGGCGCATTTGGCGGGGGTGAGGTTGATCTCAGTATGTCACAGGATGCATTTGGTGTTGCTTATGGCTGGGATATGTAATGCCGGGGAGTTTGTGTGAGCAGAAAGAAAAAAGGGCGTGCAATGCACGCTCTTTTTTTGCCAGCAATTTGATTGATTCTGTTTATGAAGGTTGCCGGAATATTTAATAATAAATTTCCTGTCATATCGATTGCAGCCTTGTTGTCAGGTGCAACAGGCCTGGTACAGGCAGAAGAAAGGTTGATACCTTTATGTACTGGCATCAACCGGCCCAGGGGATGTGGCTACAACGAGAAGTGATGTAAAAGACCGATTAACCGGTGCAGGTTTTGACATGGCAGGAGAGTATTCGCCTTACGAAAATGCAACAATCACTGATAGTGACTTCTGAGGCATTGAAAAATGCAGCGGCAAAATCTGAATTTGGTGGTTATGCAGCGGGATAGCGCATTTCTGTAACAAAAGTTGGTGATGAAGTACAAGTGGTGTATACCAATCTGGCTTATGTGGCGAATGCCTACCGCATGAAGGAGAGCTTGCAGGTAACAGCAGGGCTGTTTGAAAGATGCCCTGGGTGCAATAAAACAATATGGTTCTGCGGAAGGCATGGAGTCGGATGACATTCGTAAATATCATTACATGCTTGGTATGGAATACTTTGATGAGCCAAGTGTTTTGGCAGAATACAAATCTTATGACTGGGCCGTGGCCAGCGTGGAAAAAGCTCTGGCAGTCGAAAAAAGTGGAGTGTCGAAAGTCTACCGTATTGATGTGCCGGGAAAAAACGAAACAGTGTTTGGTGTGCATTTGACGGCGGATTGTGGCGGGGAAAAATTTGTTATGAGGCATATTGATTTTAAACCGGTACGTTCCACCGCACATCTGCCATGCTGGTTTCGGGTAACAAGATGTATGCGTTATATGCCCGTTTTCGTATTGCTGTTAACTTTCCGGATTTGAAAATGATGGGCGCTAACAGTTTTTTTAAAATCATGTGTGCGCCGGATGCCATTGAAGGGGCTCTGATGTTGGCTGCGGGAGCAATAAAATCAACAGAAGGTGCTGATTTTTGAATTGTCGCAGGTGTGCTGGCTGATACAGATTATTTTAAAAATAGTTTGTCCAGCAGCCCTGGACTGGAGTCTGTATAGGTCTTGATGAGTTCTGTGATACGTTCGTGGCCTTCATTTTGTGCGATGACGGCAGCGGTGTTACCCAGCAGGTTTGCGTGGGTAACATTGGCATTATTGCGTAATAATAAATCAGTGGTTTTTTGAAAGCCGCCTTTTACTGCAAGCTGTAATGCAGCATTGCCTGTAGAATTGGCGTCATCTATTTTTCCATTAGCGTCAAATAGTGCTTGCAGTATGTTGTAATTTCCGCGCGTCGTTGCAAAATGTATTGCTGTGTTACCGTTGGCGCTGGTGTGATTAATATCGGCACCGCGATTGATTAGCCACAAGGCCAGCTCCTGATGGTCACCTTTAATGGCACGCATTAACGGTGTTTGCCCATGTTTGTCAGCTGCATCCATATTGGCACCGTTTTCTACCAACAGTCTGGACAGTGCAAGCTGTCCTTTGTTGGCGGCGAGCGATAACACTGAATGTCCCTGTTTATTGCTGGCGTTAATGGCAGCACCGTATTTTAATAAAAGTTGTGCGATACGCGGATACCCGAGGCCGGCAGCAATACCTAGTGCAGTGTTGCCCTGGCTGGTTTTAATATCGGGGTTAGCGTTATTTTCCAGCAGGTAACGTACTACGGGGAGGTGACGCATGCGCACGGCCCAGATTAACGGGGTGTGGCCATAATTATCTTGTGCATCAATTTGTGCTCCGTTCTGATATAACAGTTTTGTGGCGTCAAGGTGGCCATGCCGTGCTGCCCAGGTTAATGCAGACAGGTTGTTTTTATCATGATGATTAATGGCCGCACCATTTTCCAGCAGAATACGTACAACATCCTGATCACCATTCCAGGCGGCATAAATCAATGCATTGCGTCCGTCCTCGTCAGAGGCATTAATGTGATGCGGTTTTTTCAACAAATCGGCAACGGCAGCAGGTTTGCTGCGCCAGGCGGCATACATCAATTCAGTCCAGCTACCAAAAAGCCGGGTTCCGGATTTATTGGCAGGCAGTCCTGCACTGGCGTTTGTTGATATACATGTTATAAAAAAAACGACGGGTAACAGGCTAGCAAGCCAACGGTGGGCCTCAGTTTTTCGGGAATTGGTATCGGGGTGGTGCATTGTGATATTTGCCGGTTCCACAGGTTGATTTCCGGGCCTGTTCTGCATGGTGTATTGAGCGAGGCCGCTGGCCCATTTATACTGCAATTTGGCCGGGTCGAACACCATTGTGCGGAATTTATTTTATTTGTGAGTTCTGAAACAGGCTGAAAAATCAAACCTTCAGGTAAAGATAAAATGCGTAGCTTGTACCAAAAATGTCACCAAAATGGTGGCCTGAAAATAATTTTGGCTGGAGTGATGTTTGTTGTCATCCAGTTATCGGCCATTGCGGTGGTAAGGGCTGATGAAGTTTTGGAGGCTGGCCTGAACAATACACCTTCAGCTTTTGTCCTGTTCCGGGAAAAAGCAATACAGGATGATGTGGAGGCACAATATAATCTCGGGATGATGTATGAAACAGGCTGGAGTGTGGAGGTTGATAACAAAAAGGCAGTGCGCTGGTTTCATGCGGCAGCCAGACAGGGTGATATGAATGCGCAGTTACGGTTGGGTATGCTTTATTATCTGGGGTTGGGTGCGGACCAAAGTAACATTAAAGGCGAAAAGTGGATACGCAAAGCGGCGAAACAGGGTCAGTCTCTCGCACAAAAAATGAATGATGTGTTATTCGTGGATGAGCTTCCGGGTGAATTGTCGCCATCATCAGTGATGTTACGGGTGCGTACAGCCTATCTGGAAAATGAGTCCGGGGCGGTCGCTGTTCTGGAGTCTTTGCTGCGTGAGTCACAGCAGTATGCGCGGCGTGCAGAAAAACAAAAAAACGGGACCACCATACGGGAGAGGCGGGCACAACGCGGTACTAAAAATCCGGTATCACCGGGTTTGTCGATGACGGTCGGGGTGAAACGTATCGATAGCGAGGTACCCTCATTTATTGGTGACAAGATACTGGAAGACAATCGTACGCAAACGCGTGGCAGCGTCGCTACTATCAGATTGCAGGCAGAAAATGGTATAGCCAGCGCGCAATACAATTTGGGTCATATGTATGAACTGGGCATCAAATTACCCATAGACAAGAAGCGGGCCATGGAATGGTATGAAAAAGCGGCTGAGCAAGGTTTTGCTGCTGCTGAATATCGTCTGGGTATTAGCCTGTTGTATGGTGCTGATGAAGTGCATGATGAGCCGGAAGGGAAGAAGTGGCTAGCATCGGCAGCAAGTCATGGTCAGCCAGCGGCAAAAAATATGATGACGATTCTTCGTGATAACGATGACGACGGAATACAGCATGGTATTTCACTGGCGGTACGCTGGTATTTTGAACGTGCACTGGAGGATGATGGCGAGGCAGCTTTTCATTTGGGAAAAATTTATGAGCATGGTTGGGGTGTGAAACTCGATATCGCTGAAGCAATAAAGTGGTATCGGGGCGCAAGTCAGGCAGGCAATACCGAGGCGAAGGCGCTGGCCGATAATTTACAGTCCAGGCTTGTTATGCCTGTGCGCAACTGATCATTCCCGGGTAAAAACCTACAGGGTGCCGTGCCGGGTTTCAATATCGACACCGACAGCTTTCAGCATGGGGGTGGGCAGTATGCCGCCTGCGCAGATGATAATGGCATCGTTCTCAATCGTTTGTTCTCCGTCTTCGGTGTTGATGATGACCTGTTTTTCAGTAATCTCCTTGACTGTAGATTTGAGCAATACGGTCATTTTATTGTTGCGGGCAGCGATATTGACCTTGTCAACATTTTTGGGATTGGCTTTGGCAAAGGCAGTGCTGCGATAAGAAAGCGTGACAGTTGTACCGGGCTCATCTGCGATAGTGATAGCTGCCTCCAGAGCACTGTTTCCTCCACCGACAACAAGTACATGCTGATGGCGAAATTCGACGGGGTCGGCCAGCCGGTAGACTACCTTGTTTTGTTCCTCACCCGGTACACCGAGTTTGCGTGGTGTACCGCGGCGACCAATTGCAAGTAAAACGCTTTTGGTATGGTAGGTGCCTTTGAGTGAAGTGACCATGAACCCATCATTAGTTTTTTTGATGGATTCCATGCGTTCCATGTAATTCAGTTTGACGCCGGTCTGTTTTTCCACGCCGCGCCAAAAGTCCAGCAGAATTTCTTTTGTTGTTTCGTTGAATTTTATCTGGCCGATAATGGGTAACAGTACCGGTGCTGTCATCACGATTTTTCCGCGAGGAAAATGGGCGACGGTACCTCCCAGTGTTTCCTGTTCCAGCGTCACGTAATTCAGGTTATGTTGGTGTGCTCCGAGTGTTGCGGAAAAGCCGGCAGGTCCGGCACCAATGATGACGACATCATATGGTGCACTGGACGGGGAGTTTTTGATGGTCTGGCAAATACTTTCCATGGCTTGACGTCCCTGTTCAATAGCGTTGCGAATCAATCCCATACCGCCAAGTTCACCTGCCACAAACAGGCCGGGTACGTTGGTCTCAAAATTTGAATTTAGCAACGGGATGTCGACACCGCATTTTTCATTACCAATAACCAGGGATATCGCACCGGTAGGACAAACCGTTTTGCAGACACCATGGCCAATACAATGGCTGGGATCAACCAGATGTACCTTTTCATGGATAACGCCGAGTACTTTACCTTCCGGACAGGCACCCACGCAGGTGGCGCAACCCAGGCAGAGGTTGTGGTCAATGATCGGATGCAATGAGACAGGTGGCTCACCAAGACCGGCTTGTCTGGAGTTTTGCAGAATGCGTTGACTGCATTCATCTCGGTTTTTTTTGATTTTCCGATAAATAAACCATGCCAGTACAATGGGCACTAAAAAAGCCAGAATATCCTGGGCACTTTCTATGCTTACCACGGAAAAAAGATAAAGTATGTCGGTAAAAAAATCAGACTGTTTTTCCATAATTTCGTTATCTGTTGTGTGCGATAATGAGGTGCAATTACGCGAATTCGGATAAATGAATATTCATGTAAATCTTAATCGTGAATACTTATACGAACATTAAGTCATGAATATTTAAACAAACCCTGAATTATGAATAACTTCTGCGATGATTTTTGTAATGGGTACGTCCGGGCAGGTTTTTGTTAAGGGGCATTTAATAAAGTCCGGTTATTGTCAGTGCAAATATATATTGTTAGCGCGCGGCAATTGTAGTGTTCTTGTTGCTCATTGACAAATACCGGATGCGGAAGGATACAATAGCGTCTCGCACTTTTTATCAGATACGAATGCAATGCATTGTTGTCTTCCATTGTTATTTAATCATGGTTGACCAATGTGAGTATATTACGGGGTATTAATAGTCAATGAATACACAGTCTTCTTTTATCGCCTGGTTGCGCCATCCTGGCAGTATCCTATTGATTATTACAATAGTGTTAATGTTTGTGATCATGTCGGAGCAGTCACCAGATTCTGTGACAGTCACACCGGATAGTATTGCACCTGTCAGAATGGGAGATGAGTTGCCGCGTATCGTTCGTCAGTTTTCGGCACCGACGGTTTCTGCAAGTGGGGGGAGCAAGACTGCTGGCTCTCCTGATCGTTTGCAGGCCCCGGATCTTGGCAGTTTGCTGGGGCGTCTGGAAGACAAGGTTAACGCGGAGCCTGCCAATATAAGTAATCGTTTATTACTGGCACAAACTTATAATGAGCTGGGGCTGAGTGACAAAGCTTTGCAAGAAGCACGGGCCGCACGCAAGCAGGACTCGACTCATGCCAGAGCCCGACTGGTGCTGGCATCCATTCTCAGTGGACGTGAAGATAAAACCGGACTGGATGAAGCCAGAAAACTGCTGGAAGAACTGCAATCCGGTAACGGAGTCAAACAATATCTGGTGGCCATGTATCTGGGTGATACATTTATTCGTATGGGGGACCACGATGCGGCATTAAGCTATTGGCAGCAAGCGGTGGACGGTATGCCGGTATCGGATAATCGTCGTGCGGACATTAAAAAACGTATTACGGAATTATCCGCAAAGACATCGTAATTATACTGAGCTGCTTAAGGCGATGGTCTGGGAACTCTGGCATGGAATATCAGTGATAATAGTGGATATTTTCCGGTAAACAGAACAGGGAGCAGCGGCTCCTGACAAAAAATGCCTTTTGGGGAGCAGACACAGTTGTAATGGGTAAAGAAAAAACAGAAGGCCAACCGCAGACAGTCACGCCACTGGAGTTATCAGCAGTCAAATTGCTGGCTGATCGTTACCCTTCTTTTATGGCGAGTTCCAATGAGGCTCGTTCAAAAACTGAATCCCGTTTTGTGTTGGTTGTGTTGTTGATGATTACGGCTGTTGTTATTGCTGCCTGGATAATGTGGGATCAGCGTTATTTTAATTCCGATAGTGATCTGGTATACAACATGGGTCTGTATGGCGGCATTATGATGCTGGTTACCTTGTTGTATGCATTGCGGAAACGTGTACGTTTCATGAAAAAACTGGGAGACATGAGCGGTTGGTATTATGTACATCTGGTAATGGGTGTTGCCGGGCCGGTGCTGATTATTTTTCACAGCTCGTTCACTATGAGGTCACTGAATAGCTCCGTTGCATTAATCACCATGTTATGTATTGTCGCCAGTGGTGTTTTTGGACGATATATTTATACTCGCATAGGGTATCAGATGCATGGCCGGTTGTTGGCAATTCGTGAAACTGAAGAGCTTTTGGTGGCATCCATGCAGAAATACCAGGGTACGGCGACGAATGCCATTAACCAGTCGTTGACAGTGTTGACCAGCCTGGTGGTAAATATGCCAAAATCACCACTCCATATGCCTGGGCGGTTTTTTATGTTGTGGGCAAAGGCAGCAGCCTGCTATATCGATGGTGTCCAGCAAATTTCTGTAATGCTGAGGCAGTATGCAACAGATCAGGGCTGGGATAAGTCACTTTATCAGGCAGAATTTTCCAGGGAAAAGCATATTCTGCGTGAGTATGTGAATGCATTGGTAAAAATTGGCCAGTTGCATTTTTATGAGCGCTTGCTGGTCGGGTGGCGTATTTTTCATGTTCCGCTTATCTATATTCTGGTTATTTCAGGTTCAGCACATGTGTTTGCAGTACACTGGTACTAGTTTTCTCCTGATGTTTTTTAAAGTGTAACCAACGTGCTATCTCGTTTTTCACCAGAAAATTTTCTTGCATTATTGTTTGGCAGACTGTACCGGTGTGCATTGACGGGGTGCACACTGTTTTTATTGGCTTTACCTTTACAGGCAGAAATCAGTCCGCTGGAAAGAATAGAAGGTTTGGTGATGCCCGGTGCGTTGATAAAAAAGCATGCTAAGTTTGAAAAAAAATGTGAAAAGTGCCATTCCGGGTTTGAGCGTACAAAACAGGATACTCAATGTATGGAGTGTCATAAAGCTGTTGCCGAGGATGTTGAAAAAACGCAAGGGTTTCACGGCAAAATTCATAATATAAAGGAACGCGAGTGTCGTTCGTGTCACTCTGACCACCTGGGGCGTGATGCAGATATAGTGCAGTTGGATATTGAGCTGTTTAATCACAACAAAACCGAGTTCAAGCTGGCTGGTTCACATGTTTCCGGTGATTGCTCGGGTTGCCATAAAAAAACAGGTGTGTATCGCATGCCTGAGCGGACTTGTGATGATTGTCACGGAGCAGATGAGCCTCACAAAAAGCGTATGGGCAAACAATGTGAAAATTGCCATACCGAAAATTCCTGGTTACCCGCACATTTTGATCATTCCGGAACGACTTTCAGGCTGAAAGATGCGCACCGGGAAGTGGCTTGTTACAACTGTCATGTCAACGAGCGTTACGATGACATACCAAAAAACTGTTATTTTTGTCACCACCTGGATGATGTACACAAGGGGGATCGTGGCATACGTTGTCATGATTGTCATACTGACGAGCGCTGGTCACAGGTCATTTTTGATCATGAAAAGGATACGGATTTTCCTCTTGAAGGTGGGCATGCACGACTGATTTGCAAGGATTGTCATCAAAAGCATATTTTTGAAGATGAGGTGAAAACCACATGCTTTGGTTGTCACGAAAAACAGGATGTGCATTTCAGACGTTATGGCAAGCGTTGTGATGTGTGTCATGCAGAAAAGAACTGGACCAGTATCGGGTTTGATCACAGTGTGGATACCATTTTTCCTCTCAGGGGGAAGCATGAGGATCTGATTTGCGAGATGTGCCATCGTGAAGCATTGTTTGACGAAAAAACACCAAATACCTGCTCAGGGTGTCACCATTTGGATGATACTCACGGAGGTCAGGAAGGGGAGCAGTGTCATACCTGCCATAATGAGAATGGCTGGGCAGAGAAGGTGGTTTTTGACCATGCGATTACAAAATTTCCCTTGCTTGAGTCCCATATATTCCTGACGTGTGAAGATTGTCATGCATCGAATAAATTTAAAGATGCCGGGGTAACTTGCATAGTTTGTCATGAAGCTGATGATGTGCATGAGCAAAGGCTTGGTGAACAGTGTGAGCTTTGTCATCGGCCTTCACAATGGATGGCCTGGGAGTTTGATCATAATGAACTAACGGATTACCCGCTGGACGGCAAGCACGTCGGACTGGATTGTCATGCTTGTCATGTTGAGCCTGTGGAGGATGTTATCGAGTTATCCCGGAGATGTTATGACTGTCACGAAAAAGACGATGTACATAATGGGCAGTTGGGAAAACAATGCAAAACCTGTCATACCACCAGTTCATTTAAGGAAATTAAAATTAAACGATAGTTTGTGAAGTATCCGGGTTAAATTAATATTCCCGTTAAAGCACACGTGTATTTTTCTGTTTTCTGGAATTCTGAATGATTAATTTTATCGGTAAGTATACGGGGGGTATCGCGTATTTACCCCTGGCCCCGGAAAAATATAATTTTAACGGGTTGTTTTTATTCAGATATTTTTTCTTGTTTGTGCCGGTTGTTTTTTTAAATGAGAGTATGAAAAAAATGCCTGCCCCAGGTTTTTTTGATATTATTGCCACCTGAAATTTTTCTGGAGCCTGTAGTTTTGTTTTGATCGGGCTTTAAATATTTTATGGCAGTACCGGGGGGAGTTTCATTTTCGAATAATATAAAAATGCAATGTTTGTTAGGCATAATTATTCAGGATGACACTGTCAGTGTGCATACATAAATCAGGTAATTTTTCGAAGGTTGTGAAAATACCTGATTGCTGAATTGTTGCGGTCGCACATCACATGAGTATGTTGATCAAAAATATGGTTATTAATCTGGTGAAAGCCAGAAAGACCTGTGTTCCGATTTTGGTGTGGCTGCTGTTGCTG
Source organism: Gammaproteobacteria bacterium (assembly GCA_015487095.1). Taxonomy (GTDB): domain Bacteria; phylum Pseudomonadota; class Gammaproteobacteria; order SZUA-152; family SZUA-152; genus SZUA-152. The sequence continues at coordinate 18,806 of WFQM01000231.1, forward strand.
TTTTCTGCACCAGGATTTGGAGCTGTTTCTGATAACCCGGACTCCCGTTCTGAAAATACTGCAGCAGCAGATACGGCTGTTTTTGATCACATGGTTACCGGCTTTCCGCTGGAGGGTGATCATGATCTGATTGATTGTGTTGCCTGTCATGTGGGGGCGGTGTTCGAAGTTTTACCGACCCAGTGTGAGGCTTGTCATGATGGTATATCGGCGAGAGGTATTTCGTTGTCACATATCCTGACGACTGCTTCGTGTGACTCCTGCCATACCACTACCAGTTTTTCCGACTCAGCCACAATGGATCACGGCATTGTCGGTAATGAGGCGTGCGTGACTTGCCATAACGGCAGCAATGCTACGGGACAATCAGCGAGCCATGTTGCAACTACAGCGGAATGTGCTGCGTGCCATACTACCGTGACCTGGGTACTTGTGACGGGGGTGGATCACGACCAGGTTTTGGGTGTTTGCCTGAGTTGTCATGATGGTGCAACTGCTACCGGCAAAGGGCCTTCTCACTTAAGTACTTCAAATGTTTGTGAAGCCTGTCATGGCAATACGTCATGGGTACCTGCGGTTACGATGGACCATGATCAGGTGAATGGCAGCTGCGTGGTTTGTCATAACGGTCTGCTGGCAACGGGTACAGGTTCGGGACACATTCTGACCAGTGATGTGTGCGAGGCTTGCCACACATCGGTGGCATGGACCCCGGTCAGTATCGTGGATCATGCTGAGGTATCTGGCAGTTGTGGCTCTTGTCATGATGGTGTGGTCTCTGCCGGTAAAACATCCGGGCATATTCTGACTACGGATATGTGTGAAGCTTGCCATCATAGTGCAATGGGCTGGGTCCCGGTAATGAGGGTTGATCATACGCAAGTCACTGGAGCTTGTGAGAGTTGTCATAATGGCATTATTGCAACGGGCAAGCATGAGACTCACCTTGTTACAGCAGAATCATGTGATATCTGCCATACCACGAATGATTGGGCGAGTGCTGTATTCAGTCATTCCGGTGTAGTGAACAATTGCAGCAGTTGTCACAATGGCAATAACGCAACCGGTAAACCGGCGACACATATTGATGCCAGTAATATTTGTGGAGCCTGTCATGCTATTTCCGGTTGGTCACTGGTTGTTGTAGACCACAGCCAGGTCAATGGCGTTTGTGCCGGTTGTCACGATGGTGTTGTGGCAACAGGGAAAGACGCGACCCACATTGATGTCAGTAATGTTTGCGAGTCCTGTCATGACGATGCTGGCTGGACGCCTGTTACCACGGTGGATCATGCTGAAGTCAATGGTGTTTGTGAGGCTTGTCATGACGGTGTGATTGCGACCGGAAAGGATGCTGGCCACCTGCCCACTACGCAAGCTTGTGATGTGTGTCATGGCAGCGATGACTGGACGGCTGCGGTATTTGATCACAGTGCTGTCAGTGATACCTGTATTACCTGCCATGATAGTGTGACGGCGACGGGCAAATCTGCGACACATATTGAAACCTCTGATGTTTGCGAAGCCTGTCATGTGAATGCTGACTGGACACCACCGGCTGTGGATCATGCACAGGTCAGAGGGAGTTGTGCTTCCTGTCACGATGGCGTGATTGCAACAGGCCGTTCTGCGACACATATCTCCTCGAGCGATGTTTGTGATGCCTGCCATACCAGCACGGCGTGGATTCCGACAGTCTCGGTGGATCATGCGCAAGTGTCGGGCTCCTGTGCAGATTGTCACGATGGCATTGTCGCCAGAGGCAAAGGTGCCACTCATATTAATGCCAGCGAGGTGTGCGAGGCCTGCCATGATAATTTTGCCTGGTCGCCGGCGATTTCAGTGGATCATGATCAGGTATCGGGTGCATGCGAGTCTTGTCATGATGGTGTGATTGCTATTGGCAAAGGGGCGTCGCATATCGTTACCACAGCCAGTTGCGATGTTTGTCATGTCACCACCACCTGGCTGGGTGCAGGTGTTGATCACAGTACGATTACTGACACTTGCATCACTTGCCATGATGGTGCTGTCGCCACAGGCAAAGGTGCTGCCCATATTAACAGCAGTGAAGTGTGTGAAGCCTGTCATTCAAGTGCAGCCTGGTCACCGGTCACCACGGTAGACCATGTTCAGGTGTCGGGTGTTTGTGAAGCCTGTCACGATGGTGTGATTGCCACAGGCAGGAATGCAACGCATATCAATACCACGAATGTGTGCGGGGCTTGTCATTCGAGTGCGGCCTGGACACCAGCGATTACGGTGGATCACGACCAGGTACAGGGCAGTTGCGCGGGCGGAGGCTGTCACAGCCTGCCGGGCGGCCACATCAATACCACGAATGTGTGCGAGGCCTGTCATCGCACCAATACCTGGGAACCGGTATTTACGGTAGATCATGATCAGGTGCAGGGCAGCTGCGCGGGCGGAGGCTGTCACAGCCTGCCGGGCGGCCACATCAATACCACGAATGTGTGCGAGGCCTGTCATCGCACCAATACCTGGGAACCGGTGTTTACGGTGGATCATGACCAGGTGCAGGGCAGTTGCGCGGGTGGTGGTTGTCACAGCCTGCCGGGCGGCCATATCGATACCTCCAACGCATGCGAAGCTTGTCATCGCACCGATGACTGGGAGCCTGCGTTCCGGGTGGATCATAACGAAGTCAACGGCTCATGCGCATCCTGCCACCGGTTGCCATCGGATCATTGTTCTACGGCGGATGAGTGTAACGTTTGTCACAACGTAAATGATTGGGATGAAACAAGTCAGGATTGTTAACCTTCCGGGTGGTATGAAAGTGCGTTTGCCGGTGTTGATTTTTTGAGGTGGAATGAAAGATTTATATCTGATTTGAGTATTATTTAATCATTTAAGGGTATAGTAGGTCGTAACCATAGGTTTTGGTCAGGTTTTGAAGGTTTGCTCATAACCTGACACAGGATCTTTATGGGGAGACATGAAAGGCGGGGAGCAGATGGCGTGCAAATGTTGCGCATGTCCCCGCCGGTTTTTTCGTTGTAGCCGTAGTGCTTTTTGGTTGTGAGGCTGAAGCCTGACTTGCCGTTTTAATTCGCAGGTATGAGTTGAAAACAGGGTGAGCCGGAGCAGGTCAAAAAAAATAACAGACCGGAATAGCTGAGGTATGCGGCGACTGTAGGCGAGTAACTGGCCTGTGGGTGCTTATGAAAGTGGGGGTTGTTAAAAACGTAGTGCAAATGCAGGAACACACGATGAGCAGGATGGTTCGTGTGTTGGCTGTGCTGTGCCTGTTGTTTTCATCAGTTTTTACGATATTTCCTGTTTCTGCGGCAACGGTGACTGATCCTGCTGCCTTTGATCACCTTGTTACCGGCTTTCCGCTTACCGGCGGCCATGATTTGATTGATTGCGAATCCTGTCATGTGGGGGGTGTGTTTGAAGTGCTGCCGACGCAGTGTGAGTCTTGCCACAATGGCGTGTTGGCCCTTGGCACGCCACCAACCCATATTACGACACTTGCTTCTTGCAGTGTGTGTCATACGACCGAAGGCTTCGTTGTTTCGGCGGTTATGGATCACAGTACCGTCGGTACTGCCAGTTGTGTGTTTTGTCATAACGGTATCAATGCCACGGGCAAGGCGGCATCTCACATTGCTGCTACTCCGGTCTGTGAAGCCTGTCATGACACCACAACCTGGGTACCTTCTACAGGTGTAGATCATACGCAGGTGCTGGGGCTTTGTGTGGCTTGTCACAATGGCAGTGTTGCCACGGGCAAAAATGCCGGCCACATTGATACCACGGATTTGTGCGAGGCTTGTCACAGCAATACGGCCTGGGTACCGACGGTGACTGTGGATCACAGTCAGGTGTCAGGTGATTGCAGCTCCTGCCATGATGGCGTTGTTGCTACAGGCAAGGGTTCTGGCCACATCAGCAGCAGTGAGGCGTGTGAGACGTGTCATTCCCCGGCTGGCTGGGTGCCTGTTACGGTGGTGGATCATGCACAGGTGTCGGGCAATTGCAGTATTTGCCATGACGGGGTGATTGCGACGGGTAAGGCTGCCTCTCACATTCTGACCACCGGACTGTGCGAGGCCTGTCACACTTCAATCAGCTGGTTGCCGGTGAGCCGTGTGGATCATGCCGAAGTGTCAGGCACGTGTGAAAGTTGCCACGATGGTATTATTGCTACCGGTAAAGGGGCGACGCACATCGTTACCGCAGAAACCTGTGAAACCTGTCACGTCAATACCGACTGGCGAACTGTCAGCTTTGATCATGGCGGTATCACCGGGGCCTGCTTTACCTGTCACGATGGTGTATTGGCCACCGGAAAGGTCAGCAGCCACATTGCTACCACGGATTTGTGTGAGGCTTGTCATAACAACACGGGTTGGTCGCCGCTGATCAGCGTGGACCATACACAAACTGTCGGCAGCTGCGAAAGTTGCCATGATGGTGTGAGCGCCACGGGCAGGGATGCAAATCATATTCCCACAATTCTGGCTTGTGACAGTTGTCACACGCCGGTCAGTTGGCGAGTACCGGTGTTTGATCACAGCCTTGCTACTGGCACTTGTTCTGCCTGTCATGATGCCATCCGGGCCACGGGCAAGGGAGCAACGCACATTAATTCAACGGCGGTCTGTGAGGCGTGTCACAGCCCGACGGCCTGGGTGCCAACGAGCGTGGTTGACCATAACGAGACTCGCGGTACTTGCCAGAGTTGTCACGACGGACTGGTTGCCACGGGTAAAGCCGCTACTCATCTTGCTACCAGCGAGCAATGTAATGCCTGCCACGGTCCGGCAGCCTGGTTGCCAGCAACTACTGTAGACCATGCTGAAGTGCTGGGTACGTGTGAAAGCTGTCATGATGGCATTATTGCTGTGGGCATGGGTGCGACGCATATCCCCACTACCGAGCCCTGTGATACTTGTCACCTTGATGATTCCTGGCTGGTGCCAGTCTTCAGTCACACCGGTATTACTGATAATTGCAGTCGTTGTCATGATGGTGTGGTAGCCGTTGGCCAGAGTGTCAGTCATATCAGTACCACCGTGCTATGTGAGACTTGTCACAACAGTACGGCGTGGGCTCCGGTGCCGGGGGTGGATCATGCGCAAGTGGTGGGGGCATGTGAAAGTTGTCATGACGGCGTAATTGCCATTGGCAAGGATGCAACACACATTCCCACCGTTGAGTCGTGTGATGTTTGTCATATCACCACCGTGTGGTTTGTGGGTACGTTTGATCACAGTACCACCAGTGCAGCCTGCATCAGTTGTCATGATGGTGTTGCAGCGACAGGCAAGGGTGTTTCGCATATTGATAGCACTGATTTGTGCGAGGCTTGTCACGTTGATACGGGCTGGGTGCCAGTGACAACGGTGGATCATAACGAGACCCGTGGTACCTGCCAGAGCTGCCATGATGGTGCGACAGCGACGGGTAAACCGGCGACGCATATTGATAGCACCGGGCAGTGCAACGCCTGCCATGGATCTTCAGGCTGGATACCGGTAACTGTACTTGATCACAACGAAGTCAACGGTACCTGCGAATCCTGTCACGATGGCATTATTGCCACTGGCATGGGCCCCACTCATATTCTTGTGACGGTCTCCTGTGATGTTTGTCATACCACGACCACATGGGCTGGCGCGGTGTTTGATCATGTTGATGTGGTGAACAACTGTTCCGGTTGTCATGACGGTATAACTGCAACCGGTAAATCAGCGACGCATATCAACAGTTCTGATGTGTGTGAATCCTGTCATCGTGTCAGTGCCTGGGCACCGGTGGCAAGCGTGGATCACACCGAAACCAACGGTACTTGTGCCTCTTGCCATGACGGGGTTGTTGCTGTTGGCAAATCCGCAACGCATATTGCCAGTACGGCGGTGTGCGAAGCCTGTCATGCCAGCGTTGCCTGGGTGCCGGCAACACAGGTGGACCACGATCAGGTCTCAGGTGCCTGTGCCTCTTGCCATGATGGCGCTGTGGCCATTGGCAAAAATGACAGTCACATCCGTACTTCCGACATCTGCGAGGCCTGCCATGTCACTGATGTTTTTGTACCAGCAGTGATTGTGGATCATGGCGAAGTACTGGGGCTGTGTGAATCCTGTCATGACGGAATTATTGCGACGGGCAAGGGGGCAAACCATATTCCTGTCACAGAGACCTGCGATGTCTGTCATTCCACGGTTGGCTGGTCGGGCGCGACCTTTAGCCATATCAGCGTGGTGGATAATTGTGCTAGCTGTCACGATGGTATTTCTGCTACCGGTATGGGGGCAACTCATATTAGTACCACGGTGTTGTGCGAGGCCTGTCACGCCACCAATGTGTGGGTGCCGACGTTACGTGTTGATCATGCACAAGTCCTCGGCAGTTGTGCCGGTTGTCACGATGGCGTGATCGCTGTCGGCAAATCGGCCAGTCACATTAACACCAGCGATATTTGTGAAGCCTGCCATGATTCTGCCGTGTGGACGCCTGCTACTACGGTGGACCATGCCGAGGTGAATGGCAGTTGTAGCGACTGTCATGATGGTGTGATTGCCACGGGCAAGGGGGCGACACATATTGCTTCCAGCGATATCTGTATCGCCTGTCATTCCGATACGGTCTGGGTGCCTGTTGCCATGGTAGACCATAACGAAGTATCAGGTGCCTGTTCGACCTGTCATGACGGTGTGATTGCCGCAGGCAAGAGTGCGACACACATCAGCAGCAGTGATGTGTGCGAAGCGTGTCATGACAGCATGGCCTGGTCGCCGGTGACGATTGTAGATCATGCCGAGGTATCGGGTGTTTGCTCTGGCTGTCATGATGGTGTCATTGCCGTTGGCAAGTCTGTCACGCATGTTGCGACTACGCAGGAATGTGATGTTTGTCATACCACCACTGACTGGGCAGGTGCAGTTTTTGATCATGGCGGTATCACTGACAATTGCATCAGTTGTCATGATGGCAACACAGCTGCCGGTAAATCAGCCAGTCATATTAATACCAGTGACATTTGCGAAGCCTGCCACACTACCAGTGCGTGGGCACCAGCTATTACAGTGGATCATATCGAGGTGCTGGGGGGATGTGCGAGTTGTCATGACGGGGTGATTGCTACAGGCAAGAGTGCGACACACATCAGCAGCAGTGATGTGTGTGAAGCGTGTCATGACAGCACGGTCTGGTCGCCGGTGACGATTGTAGATCATGCCGAGGTATCGGGTGTTTGCTCCGGCTGTCATGATGGTGTCATTGCCGTTGGCAAGTCTGTCACGCATGTTGCGACTACGCAGGAATGTGATGTTTGTCATACCACCACTGACTGGGCAGGTGCAGTTTTTGATCATGGCGGTATCACTGATAATTGCATCAGTTGTCATGATGGTGGCACAGCTGCCGGTAAATCCGCTGGCCATATCAATACTTCGGATATATGCGAGGCCTGTCACGTCAGTGCAAGCTGGGCCCCGGTGATCACGGTTGATCATGACCAGGTGAATGGCTCCTGTGTTTCGTGCCATAGCTTACCGGGTGGCCATATCAATACCTCGAATGTATGCGAGGCCTGCCACTCCAGTAACCGCTGGACCCCGGTGGTCACGGTTGATCATGATCAGGTGAATGGCTCCTGTGTTTCGTGCCATAGCTTACCGGGTGGCCATATCAATACCTCGAATGTATGCGAGGCCTGTCATTCCAGTAA
>WFQM01000232.1 GCA_015487095.1 Gammaproteobacteria bacterium
AGTCTTTAAAAGGGTTTGCTGAATATATCCAATTCGCAGTCACCGTTGATGAATGGGAAGCAGGGATTCAGTTGGCTTTGAGTGATTCGTCACGATCAGATGAAGTAGTAGAGGCACGAAAAAATATTGCGCGTGAACATGACTGGGATGTATTGACGTATAAAATTGCTCATAAAATCTGCGAAAGCCTGGGTCCAGACTATGTAGCAAGGTTGTCGGAAGAGGCAAAATTGAGTCACTGAGTATATTCCCCTGTATGAACATTGTATTTAATGCCTTTCGGCGAATTAAAATTCCAGGCCGTCGATTTTCTTTACACCTTTAACATGTTTGCCATGGAGGCACTCCATAATTAATTGAATTATAAGTAAAAAAATTAAATGGTACATAATGTGCTTGAACCATAATATTGCAGCATGTAATGGCAACGTTACATGCACCCGGCGTTTTATGCTCTCATTGGTTCGGATGCTCAAGTAGGAGACAGGGAATTGTTTGGATGTTAAGCACCAGTAGGCTTTGAATCGGTGGGGAAGCTGTTCACAGATTTGAAGTGTTTACAGGTGATTTGTTATGGTGGTAAAGCTGGATAGCGGTAGATTGTATTGTGGTGCGATTGGCGCACTGTTCTTATTGATCAGCATGAGCACAGCACAGGCAATGTCATTTACATCAGACGATTTTAGTTCTTCTACTTCTTCCCTGGACGCATCATTGTGGACTACGGTTGACCCTCGTGGGGACAGTACATTCCAATTAAACGGTACCCAGTTAAACATTTCCGTACCCGGTGGCCTGAGCCATGACCTATGGGAAACCGATCAGAATGCTGCTCGTGTTTTGCAGGATATTGACGATACAGATTTTGAGATTGAAATAAAGTTTGAGTCGAGCCTGAGTCAAAAATTTCAAGTTCAGGGATTGTTTGTTGAGCAGGATAATCAAAATTTTCTGCGATTCGATTTTTACTATGATGGTTCTGTTCTTCGTGTTTTTGCGGCCAGTTTCATTGCTGGAATTCCGACCAGCCAACATGAAGAAATTATTGCAAATGGCTCGCCACTATACCTGCGCGTTCAACGGGTAGGGGATCAATGGACTCAGTTTTATTCCTATGATGGTACTAACTGGAATCAGGGAGCTGCATTTTCACATCCATTGCTTGTCGCAAGGGCTGGTCCCTTTGCGGGTAACGCTGGCAGCACTGCTCCCGCGTTTACCGCAGTGGTCGATTATGCTTTCAATACTGCATCTCCTATTATTTTTGAAGATGCAAACGATCCACTCGATGCTACGCCTCCGGTTATTTCAGACGTTGTGATGCAGGAAGGCCCAACGCGGACCCGGATAAGCTGGTTAACGGATGAGCCAACAATAGGATCGGTTGAATATGGTGCAACGACTGATCTTGAGCTCGGGCAGATTGCTACCGTATCAGGTGGTCAACAACTGGATGTTTTGCTTGATAATCTCTTACCGAACACAACTTACTATTTCCGGATTTCGTCGGAGGATGCCAATAGCAATACCAGTCAGTCACAGACGTTGCAGTTTGTGACCACGGCTGATACAGCACCTGGCCCTTTGATCGACGTGTGGTATGGCCCAAATCAAAGGTTTGGGGATCTGGGTACGCCTCAACGCTGGATCAATATTGTGGGTAAAGTCACAGATCCAAATGGCGTGAAATCCCTGTCCTATCGCGTAAATGGTCAGCCTGCCCGGCAGCTTTCAATGGGCCCTGATGGCGATCGCCTGCATTCTTTAGGTGATTTCAATGCTGAAATTGATATAGCTGAAGTTAACGTTGGTTTGAACAGCGTTGAGATTACGGCGGTTGATAATCTTGATTATTCCACAGTTGAAGTTGTTACGGTGGAGTTTAGTAATAACACCGTTTGGTCACTTCCATATACTGTCGATTGGTCAAGTGTCACGGAACTTCGGGATGCCGTTCAAATTGTTGATGGGCTTTGGGAAATACAAGGTTCTGAGGTCCGGCCGTTGGAGCTGGGCTACGACAGGCTGATTGCCATTGGTGATTTGTCCTGGACTGATTATGAAATTACCGTGCCGTTTACTGTGCATGGACTTGAGCCGGGTTATGTTTATCCTGGGCCTTCATTCAGTCCGGGAATCGGTGTTTTATTACGATGGAGCGGACATTTTGACTGGAATGGGGCTCAACCTAATACGGGTTGGTGGTCTTTTGGCGGATTTGGGTGGTATCGCTGGAGACAGCCATCAGCGGGTGGTGAGCGTTTTCAAATCATGGGCAATGATGGCAGTATCATTGCGGATCGTGCCGAATCAAATTTCCCGTTCGGTGTTCCTCATGTTCTCAAGATGAGAGTAGAAACACCGCCTAACGAAGGCAGTATCTACAGTCTCAAGATGTGGGAGCAGGCGCAACCGGAGCCTGCAGGATGGGATCTTGTTTCCCAGGAATTGCCCACAGACCCTCAAAGTGGTTCACTACTTCTGGTTGCGCATCATGTTGATGCAACCTTTGGTAACGTAACGATTGTTCCTTCGGGAGATACGACAGGACCAACGAATAGCAATATCCAGGTGACTAGTTCGGAAACAGCGGCAACCATTAATTGGGTGACGAATGAGCCGGCGGCGGTGTCTCTGGCGTATGGTGTTTCCAGTAATTATGAATTGGGAACTGTCTCCGACATTGCCCTGAATACCAGCCACTCTATCGGACTTACCGGGCTAAGCTCTGGTACAACTTACCAATTCCAGTTGACAGCGACCGATGAGGCTGGAAACAGCAGCAGTTCTGTGAATAGAATTTTTACCACTTTGGGCACGATTGTACCTGGCCCACAATCGGACGATTTTAACACCGCGACACTGGATGCCCGCTGGACCACAGTAGACCCGTTGAATGAGAACAATGTCACACTGACTGGCACCCAGGTTGCGCTGAATATTGTGGGTGGCCCATCGCATGATGTGTGGGCGGCAGGCAACGATACCTTGCGTCTAATGCAAAATGTCGTGAATCAGGATTTTGTGGCGGAAGTGAAATTTGATTCTCTGCCAACCCAGCAGTATCAGATACAGGGGATACTGGTTGAGCAGGACAATGGCAATTTCCTGCGCTTTGATTACTTTAGTGATGGTACAGACCTGCGGATATTTTCGGCCAGTTTTGTCAACGGAGTGCCGACGGTGCAAGTGGACAATGTTGTATCACTTAGTGCGCCGGTGTATCTGCGTGTGGTACGAGTGAATGACACCTGGACATTGTTGTACAGTGGGGATGGCGTGAGCTGGACAGCGGCTGGAAGTTATATGCACAGCTTGCAGATGAATAGCATTGGTATATTTGCTGGCAATGCACAGGCAGGTAATGCACCCGCCTATACTGCACTGGTGGATTATTTTGTGACGGATGTCGAAGCACCTGTTCCAGATATTACCCCGCCAGTGATCGGCAGCATTGTGGTGGACAGTGCGGGCGAAGAAGCAACACTGAGCTGGACAACGGATGAACCCGCCGACAGTCAGGTCATGTACGGCACGGCACCAGGGACGTATGAGCTGGGTACCGTATTGAGTGCGACATTGACACAGAACCACAGCATTACCTTGACGGGACTGACCCTCGGCACGGTGTATTACTACCAGGTGAGCAGCAGTGATGCGGACGACAACACGGGTAGCAGTACCGATCTTAATTTCCTTGCGGAAGATCTGACAGCTCCGACAATCAGCGGTGTGCAAATCGTGAGAACGGATACCAGTGCGACCATCAGCTGGATCACAAATGAATCCGCCGACAGTACGCTTGAATATGGTGAAACCAATGCCTATGAACTGGGTCCGGTTTCGAGTGCCGCTGTAGGCACCAGTCATTCTGTTGTGCTTAACGGGTTGACGTCAGGTGTCGTGTATTATTTCCAGCTTACGGCGACTGATAGCAGTAATAACAGCAGTAGTTTACCGAATCAGGCATTTTTAATGTTTGGGCCACAATCGGATGACTTTAATACCACGACATTGGATTCCCGCTGGGCCACGATAGACCCGTTAGGTGATAACAGTGTCGCATTGACGGGCAGTCAGCTTGAGCTGAATGTTACAGGTGGTCAGCCGCACGATGTGTGGACTTCGGGTAACGATGCTTTGCGTTTAATGCAAACTGTGGTGGACCAGGACTTTGTGACAGAAGTGAAGTTTGATTCTCTGCCAACCCTGCGATATCAGATACAAGGCATTCTGGTTGAGCAGGACAATGATAATTTCCTGCGTTTTGATTATCTTAGTGATGGCACAGATCTGCGGGTATTTTCGGCCAGTTTTGCCAATGGAGTGCCGACAACGCAGGTGAATAATATTGTGTCATTGGCTGGTGTACCACTGTATTTACGCGTGGAACGAGTGAGTGATACCTGGACACTGTCACACAGTGAGGATGGCGTGAACTGGACGGTGGCTGGGAGCTATGTACACAGTCTGCAAGTGAATACCATTGGCGTGTTTGCGGGTAACACTGGAGGGAGTAGCTCTCCTGCCTACACCGCACTGGTGGATTCTTTCGTGACGAATGCGGTGGTACCTGTCCCGGATACTACCCCGCCAGTGATTGGCAACATTGTGGTGGATCGTGCGGGCGGAGAAGCGACGCTGAACTGGACAACGGATGAACCTGCCGACAGTCAAATTATGTACGGCACGGCACCAGGGACGTATGAACTGGGCACCATATCGAGTGCGACACTGACACAGAACCACAGTATTACTTTGACAGGACTGACCCCCGGCACCGTGTATTACTACCAGGTGAGCAGCAGTGATGCGGACGGCAACACCGATAGTAGCGCCGATCTTAATTTCCTTGCGGAAGACCTGATGTCACCGACGATCAGTGGTGTTCAGGTTACGAGAGCCGATACCAGTGCGACCATTAGCTGGGTCACAAATGAACCCACCAGCAGCGTGCTTGAATATGGCGAAACCAATGCCTATGAGCTGGGCTCAGTTTCGAGTGGCGGTACAGGTACCAGTCACTCTGTTGTGCTGAATGGGTTAACGTCTGATGTCATGTATTATTTCCAACTCACGGCAACCGATGGCAACAACAATAGCAACAGTCTGTCGAATCAGACATTTATGATGTCCGGGTCACAATCGGATGACTTTAACACCACGACACTGGATTCCCGATGGACCACGATAGACCCGTTGGGCGATAACAGTGTTGCACTGACAGGCAGTCAGCTTGAACTGAGTGTCGCTGGTGGTCAGCCGCACGATGTGTGGACTTCGGGCAACGATGCTTTGCGTCTAATGCAAACAGTGGTGGACCAGGACTTTGTGGCAGAAGTGAAGTTTGATTCTTTGCCGGCCCAGCAATATCAAATACAAGGCATTCTGGTTGAGCAGGACAATGGTAATTTCCTGCGCTTTGATTATATTAGTGACGGCACGGACCTGCGGATATTTTCGGCCAGTTTTGTCGGTGGTGTACCTACGTCACGGGTTTACGATGTTGTGTCACTGAGTTTGCCACTGTATTTACGTGTGGAGCGGGTAGGGGACACCTGGACACTGTCGCACAGTGGGGACGGTGTGAACTGGACGGTGGCTGTGAGTTATGTACACAGTCTGCAAGTGAATGCCATCGGCGTGTTTGCGGGTAACACCGGAGGGAGTGGTTCACCCGCTTACACGGCACTGGTGGATTATTTTGTCACGAATGCCACGGCCTTCGCTCTGGATATTACTCCACCAGTGATCAGCAACATTGTGGTGGATAATGTGGGTGGGGATGCGATACTGAGCTGGACAACGGATGAACCGGCGGACAGTCAGGTCATGTACGGCACGGCACCAGGCACGTATGAGTTGGGCACCGTATCGAGTGCGGCACTGGTACAGAATCACAGCATTACCTTGGCGGGACTGACCCCGGGCACCGTGTATTACTACCAGGTGAGTAGTAGCGATGCGGATGGCAACACCAATAGTAGCGCCGATCTTAATTTCCTTGTGGAAGACCTGATAGCACCGACAATCAGCGACGTTCAAGTTGTGAGAACGGCTACCAGTGCGACCATCAGCTGGGTCACAAATGAACCTGCCAGCAGTGCGCTCGAATATGGTGAAACCAATGCCTATGAACTAGGGGCGATTTCGAGTGCCGCTGTAGGTACCAATCATTCTGTTGTGCTGAATGGATTAACGTCTGGCGTTGTGTATTATTTTCAGATCACGGCAACCGACGGCAACAATAACAGCAGCAGTTTGGCGAATCAGACGTTTTTAATGTCTGACTCACAATCGGATGACTTTAACACTACGACATTGGATACCCGCTGGACCATGGTGGATCCATTGGGTGATGGTAGTGTTGCACTGACGGGCAGTCAGCTTGAGCTGAATATCCCCGGTGGTCAGCCCCACGATGCGTGGACCACAGGTAACGATACATTACGTTTAATGCAGAATGTAGTGGATCAGGATTTTGTGGCGGAAGTGAAGTTTGACTCCCTGCCAACCCTGCGATATCAGATACAAGGCATTCTGGTTGAGCAGGATAATGGTAATTTCCTGCGCTTTGATTATATTAGTGACGGCACGAGTCTGCGGATATTTTCGGCCAGTTTTGTTGGTGGAGTACCCACGTCACGGGTTTACGATGTTGTGTCGTCGGGTGCGCCATTGTATTTACGTGTAGAGAGGGTGGGGGATACCTGGACATTGTCGCACAGTGGGGATGGTGTGAATTGGACGGTGGCCGTGAGTTATGTGCATAGCTTGCAGGTGAATGCCATTGGTGTATTTGCCGGTAATACATGGGGGCCCAGTTCACCGGCTTACACAGCACTGGTAGACTATTTTACGACGGATGCAGTTGCGCAGTAATTATTCCGTAATGGAATCAGAGTCTGATGGTATTAGACTCAGAAGGAGGGTATGCCTCCAATTATTCTGTTAGTGCCAGCTTGATACCCATGGCGATTAATATCTTAATTGCCATGGGTTTATGTTTTTATTTGCGGGTTCGTTTGCGCTTTATTTCACTGACGAGTTCACCCCATAATTCCTTCCGTAGCCAAAAAACCTCTTTAACGACCGACTTTAGTAAATCAAGTTTATGGCGAAAGGATAACGGTGACCGAATGATGCTTGAAGCGATTTTTCGGAGACTGGTCCATGATTGCAACGAAATGCGGTTTTTGGTTGCTGGATCGTAGAATTCCTGTTTACTTGCCGTTTCAGCGTCGGGCCATGAAAAAGATTGGTCATGGCGTCTCATCAATAGCAGGCAATCAGGTACTTCACAGAATTTTCCGAGCAGTATCAGTTCGATCAGCAGTGTCGTGTCTGCACCAATGTAATTACCAATCAAGCGCGTTTT
This sequence comes from Gammaproteobacteria bacterium, assembly GCA_015487095.1. GTDB lineage: Bacteria > Pseudomonadota > Gammaproteobacteria > SZUA-152 > SZUA-152 > SZUA-152. The sequence continues at coordinate 7,379 of WFQM01000232.1, forward strand.
TCGAAGGGCATCTGATTGAATAAGGCCGAATATATAAGTTCCCTTCCATCCAGAGACACGCTTGCCTGAGCGCTGGAACATTTTCATTAAGGTATGGTATCGCATGCGTGGATCACTTGAGGTCAGACTCAGATAGTCATCCAGTACCAGACCTTTGATTGGCATCCCCTGGTCGTCAATACCATCCCCCCAGGAAAAGGCCAGCACTGCTTCAGGGGCACTCTGACTTGCCTTCAGACAACTTTCCAGATATGTCGGCTCACAGATGTCATCAGCAGCCGCCCACTTGAAGTAGTCTCCCGTTGCTAACGTAAATGTGTTGTTAAAATTCCACGCGGCACCCCGGTTCTGATCATAACGGTAGTATCGAATACGCTCATCATTAGCAGCATATTTTTCACAGATTTCACCTGTGCGATCTGTTGAGCCATTGTCAGATATGATCAGCTCAAAGTCCTGGAAGGTTTGGCATAGAATGGAATCTATTGCTGAACTGAGAAATTTCTCACCATTGTAAACGGGTATGCCAATGCTGATTAGCGGTTTTTTTATCATCAATTGCTAAATCCTATTGTTACATAATCCATTTCTTAGTTACTGGGTTTCAATCTTTCTTTTATGATATCAAAAAGTTTGATTTCCATGGAAGTTTCCGGGTGTGTTGTACATATGCGTAGCAATAAAAAAAGACTGGTAAAATAAGTTGCTGCACCAACAGCAGATAACGAGATCAATTGAGCCAGAAGCGCCAGAACAGATGATGCCTCACCCCATAGCGTCAGTGCAGATAAAACAACTGCGGCCATCAATAAAGAAGAAACAGCAGGCCGCCAAAGCAGGCTTATTAGTTGTAACAGGTTAAGGTTCAGTTTGCGTGACAGGACGATAAAATTGATTGGCATAGACAGAAAAGCGATTGCTGCAATGGCCCAGGCTGCCATCAGGACGCCGCTGGAGGCCAGCGCCCATATTATGGCAGGATAAATGAGTAAAACATTAAATATTGATAAATAGGTAATTATTTTGGGAATCCCCAGTGCCAAGTATATTGCACCTGTATTCGCTTGCAGCGCACGGAATATTCCCACTACGGCAAGAGCCTGGATAAGGGGAATGCTATCTAACCACTTTTGTCCCAGAAAAACCTGAACCAGAGGGTCGGCCAAAATAGCGATACCTGTGCCAACCGGTATTGTAAAAAGTGCAACCAGAGAGAAAACATCAAGAAAGCCCTTTTTCAATGTCACGATATTATTAGACATCTTGGCATATCCGGGAAATACAGCCCGGGTAATAGGGAATACCAATTCAGATGTGGGAAGATTGGATATCTCATAGGATACGCTGTATATCCCAAGCGCTTGTGTTCCAGCCATTTTTCCTATAACAAAGTCAATGCCGCGAATGTTGACGAAAATCAGAATATTGTTTATCAGCATCCACTTTGAAAAATGAAAAAGCTCCGAGGCCTTGGCAAGAGAAAAACGAGGTCGATATGGGTGCATCATGTAGCTTATTACCAGACCAACAAGCTTTGAGGTAATGATTCCGGCAACAAGTGCCCAATAGTTTTTGAAGATAAAAGCAAGCGATATGGTGACGAGGAAAGATACAATTTTTTGTATGAGCAGAAAATTAAACTCTTTCCGGAAGTTTAATTCCTTACGAAATGCAACGATACCGATGTTTTCAAAGCCCTGAATCAGTGTCGCCAAGGCGAGAAAGTGCATTATCCCTGCGAGATTCGGCTCCTCAAAGAAAGCCGCCGCCGGATTCGCCAGCAGGAAAAGGGCAACAGAGGCAAAAGTGGCGTAAAACACGTTGAATGTCCATGCCGTATCGTAGTGCTGTCGGGAAGCCTTTTGGTTCTGAATCAGTGCAAGGTCAAAACTGAACGCGCCCATAATCTCTAGTGCGGCAAAAATGGCCATTGCGATGGCCACAAGTCCGAAATCCTCGGGTACAAGCAGGCGAGCCAGTATTACCGTACTAATCAGGCCAAGGCCACGTTGGGAAAATTTAAAAAGCACCATCCAACCGGCACCCTTGGCCATTTTTTTATTTAATTCCTCCATTGATATTCCACCATAAGATTTAAACCACCCGCGTTAGGTTGGCACAACAACTGCGCCAGCGAAGTCCGGAAAACGGCATGGGTTGCAAGTGCAAAAACCGCACAGCATACCAAATAGATCACTACTTTACTTTGTTTGTGTGGGGTGCAAAGTACCACTAACAAATTGGCACGTACTTGGATTATCATTTTGAACCGGGCCGGGGTTTAGGCTGGCCTTGGGTGACAGTTTAAAAGTGGGGTTTACACAGGAAAATCACAGGTTTTTGGTCGGCGATGATTAAATGACTGTCATGAATTACTGAGTTGTGGTCATGAGTTACACAAGCGGTTGGAAAGCAAATGAGAGAAGGCTGGCAAAGAAGAAAGTCGGGCTGGCTATGTTATCATTGCCCCCGCAAACGGAGTTCCACTCTGTGAGAAGCGGAGCCGATTTTAAACTCCCGGCATATAAAGCCGCTGAGCATTTCCACTGTTGGTGTAAGCCAAGGTAAGATGGCGACCTCCGGCTGTTATTGTGTGGCGAAGCAGGGCAGGCAGGTCGTGTCGGAGTTGTGGATGCATTGGGCGACAGAAAACAAGATAATTTGGAGAACTGTATGAAAGTAGCATTTCTGGCAGGAGGATATGGTACTCGTCTGGCTGAGGAGACCGAAGTACGCCCAAAGCCGATGGTTGAGATCGGTGGGCATCCCATTCTTTGGCACATCATGATGCATTACCATCGCTATGGGTATAAT
>WFQM01000233.1 GCA_015487095.1 Gammaproteobacteria bacterium
CGGCTGCCGCCTGTTTGGGAAATGCACGAAAAAATTATGTATCAATCATCAACAAGCTTTGGCGTTCAACGACATTTGCGAACTGGAAGGCTGATGAAGAAAAACAGCGGGAAGATATTAAAACGGTGAAGGCATTGAGTCAAAAATCCCGACGCCGGATTCTGGGTGTTAAAGAAATGCTCAGTTATGCACAAATTGCCAAGCGGCTGCGTGGTGATCCGCTGTACAGCTCACTACGGAAAATATTAAAACGTAATTTTCGTCATCTGTGGCCAGCTTCACTACGCTGGAACGGGTTTCAACGAAAACAAAAAAACACACCTTCCAACGATATTTTTTAATCGGCAACCCGTGCGCAATTTCTGCCACCATCTTTGGCTTTGTACAGTGCCTTGTCAGCACGAATGAAAAATGACTCCTCATTTTCGTCAATGTTTAATGTGGCGATGCCGAAGCTGGCGGTCATTTTAATATGTTTTCCATTGCAGACACAGTTCAATGCTTCAATATTTCGGCGAATACGTTCCGCAAGATTTTTGACACCTTTCAAGCCGGTTTCGGGGAGCAATACAACAAATTCTTCTCCACCGTAGCGGAACAGCTGATCTGACATGCGAATGGTTTTTTCTGCGGTACGTGTCAGTGCCTTCAACAGGCAGTCACCGGTGCTGTGTCCATAAGTATCGTTGATTTTTTTGAAGTGATCGATGTCAAGTATAATCATACCCAGGGTACGTTTGTGGCGTTGTGCCACTTCAATTTCACGCGCCAGCGCTTCGTTGAGTGCAGCACGATTGCCTACACCGGTCAGTGCATCTTTTTGTGCAGCATGAATGGCTTCGCGATACATCAATGCATTACGCAGCGGATACAATAATGCACTGATCAGGTGTTCAACTTCTCCGGTTTCTTTTTCGGTAAATTTACATTTACGTGACAGTACTAATTTTCCCAGTTGCCCGTCTTGCAAAGTGAGCTGGTAGTTGAGACGGTGTCGCGCATTTTTTCCTGTAGAGAAAGCACAGCTCTTTTCATCATTGCTGTAACCCAGGTAGTCATGTGCAACAAAAGGTTTAACTTCGTCGCTGAACTGGTTGAGAATTTCATCAAGGTCCAGGCTGGTTTGCAACTGACTGGATAAGTACAGCAACTGTCCGCCCCCCGGTTTGTGTGCATCCATGTGTTGATCATTGAACAGAGGCATCAGACGGCCTGCGTCGGTGCGTAAAGGTAATGTGCGTACGTTGTTAAATTGTGGGTTAGCCATAGTTCTTCCCTGTCTATTGTTGGAACATTTTGTTTTCAGTGTGTTTGCGTTGATTAGCGATTTCTGTGCCAATTTTGGCAAAAAATCATGAAAACATTATGAAACAGCAAGTTGGAGCGCTTTGTTTTTTCAGGCGACGAGAAACCGTCAAAAAACCGGCAGATCATTGCCGCTGCGGAAGAGTCATTTTTTACCAGGTTAGTCTGGATTTTGCCGCGAAAGCGGACTTTCTGGCGGTATCAAAAAAATTAAAATTCAGGCGTGCGCGCACTTGTGGTTGTGAAAGAGTGGTTTTTTTGCCTACCAAGTAATAAACGCAGAGGCCGCAGAGGCACGGAGGCGCAGAGAAAAACAAATAAAAAAACTCTGTGCCTCTGCGTCTCTGCGAGCTTTGTGTTAATAACACCGATTTTAAAATAGTACCGTACACTTATCACTACTCAGTCTGATATTTACAAATATAAACTGAGCAGTTACTCGGAATTTATTGTCCTGGAGTGTTGTTCAGATAGTCCGTAGCGCAGATGCGCTGCCCGGAAATGCCGCCAGCCGGTCCCATAAGGTGCAAATAGGCAGGAATCACCGTTTCTGCATCCGGTAGTGTGTTGGGGTCTTCACCAGGGTAAGCGAGGGCGCGTAACCGGCTGCGCACAGGGCCGGAGTCGATGCTGTTGACGCGCAGGGTGGTATTGGCCTCCAGTTCGTCAGCCAGCGTTTGAGTCAGGTTTTCAATACCCGCCTGGGCAACGCCGTAGGCACCCCAGTAAGCACGCCCCTGCTGACCGACTGCACTGGTGCTGAAAAGAATGGCGGCATCGGGTGCGGCTTTTAATAAGGGAAGACAGGCCCGGGTCAGTAACATGGGTGCGGTAAGGTTGACTTGCAACACCCGCGACCACAGGTCGGCGTCGAAATGTTCCACGGGGGTAAGGCTGCCGAGCGTGGCGGCAGCGTGCAGCAAGCCATCCAGTCGGCCGAGTTCCTGCTGGATCATACTGATGGCCTGTTGGAAATCTTCAAATGTTGTGGCCGCAAAATCCAACGGACAAATGGCCGGTTGTGCATGGCCTGCGGCAACAATGGTATCGTAGACTTTTTCCAACGGACCGAGGCTGCGGCCCATGAGCACAACACTGGCTCCTTGTGCAGCAAGGGCTTTGGCAACTGCACTGCCAATGGCACCACCGGCACCAGTAACAAGAATCACTCGTGATGTAAAAAGTGCATGCCCGGTAATGCTCATGTTTTTTCCTGTTGCTGGTGTCGTTGTCGCCGATGGGCGGTGATAATCTGTTGTGCGCTATAGCGCCCGCTGCGCACCGCACCTTCTAGGGTGGCGGGCAAATGGGTGTTGGTGTAATCACCTGCCAGCCATAAGCCCTGCACGGCGGTTTCCGCATTGGGGCGATGCTGGTTGATGTTTACTGTACTGGCAAAGGTAGCGCGTTTTTCCCGAATCACCTGTTGTGATTGAGGTGTCGGCCACTGCGGGTATTGTGTCGCAATCTCTGCGGCGACCTGTGTGCAGAGTGTTTGGTTATCCCATTGCAAGTGCTCACCGTCACCACTGATGACGATGGCCATCAAACCATGCTGACCATAAAGGCCGCGATCAAAAATCCACTGGCTGATTGTCCCCAGTGATCCGCACAGCCAGCGACCGAGCCGCACCGTTTTGTCGAACTGCAAGTAGACTGTGCAAATAGGCCGGTCTTGCAGTCGGGCTATTTGTTGACAGGTTTCCTGTAATAAATCATGCGAGCTTAACAAGCGCAGGGCGGTGGTATGTGGAGTAGCCAGAATGACCTCGGTGGCAGCAATGCTAGTGTCGTCGATGGTGACACCAGTGATGCTCCCGTTTTCGATACACAGTGCGCTGGCGCGCTGTCCCAGGCGCACGCTGCCTTTGTGTGTCTCGATGTAATCCGCAGCTGGTTTTGGTAACACTGAACCGAGATTGACACGGGTCAGCAATAAATCAGAATCACTCCGGGCATGGCTGAAACTGTCTCCCAGGGTGCGTAAAAAAACCTGTGCCGAGGCTTCGTGCAGGTGTGTGTTCAGTGCACCGATGCACAATGGTTCCCACAAGGCATGAATGAGTGCCGAAGATTGATGATGTTGTGCTAAAAAATCCGCAACGCTGCAATCATCATCGAGAGTGAAACTGCTTTTTTCCAGCTGCCGGGCAAAACGCAGGGCAGACAGTCTGTCCCGCAACGACAGACCTTGCAGGGTTAACAAGGCCCAGGCGAGATGAAACGGCGCAGGTAGATTGGGGGTGTTGAGTGAAACTGGTTTTTTACCGGGGCGATACCATTGCAAAGACAGTGGCTTTCGTTGTAGCACGTCGTTTTTGTTGACGCCAATCTTGCGTAATAAATCAAGCGTAGATTCGTAGGCACCTAACAGCATATGTTGGCCATTATCCACATGCAATTCATCTATGTTCACACTGCGCGCGCGGCCACCCAGTTGTTTGGCGGACTCCAGTAAAATCACCGGGATGTCATAGTGTGCCAGCTCTACGGCGGCGGCGATACCTGCCCAGCCACCACCAATCACAACAACCGGCTTTGTTTCAGAATCAGATTTCATTTGGCAGCGAGGGCGATGTTTTTTTGAAAACGTTTGTAGCGGCGTTTTTCTGCGCGTGCGGTGCGCCAGGCAATCCAGAGTTTTTTCAGCGGGCTGCTGGAAATGCGCTGCGACAGTACCTGACAACTATCCTGCTGAATGGTGTTCAGGGTGGTCCGGTAAATGCTGGCCATAATTAAACCGGTACGTTGCGCATAACGATCAGACTCCGGCAACAGGGCAAAAGCCTTATCGTAACAGTCCTGTGCCCGTTGCGCCTGAAAATCGAGTAACTTTTTCATGTTATCCGTACAGCAGTTTTCGAGAATATCCTGTTCGCTGACCGCAAATTTTTCCAGTTCCTCCAATGGTAAATAGATACGCCCACGTTCGGCGTCTTCTTTGACATCGCGTAGAATATTGGTGAGCTGGAAGGCAAGCCCGAGGTTGTGCGCGTAATCCAGGGTAGCGTGATCCTTGAAGCCAAAAATTTCTGCTGCCATCAGTCCCACCACGCTGGCGACGCGATAACAGTACAGGTTTAGTTCTGCAAAGGTGTTGTAACGGGTTTGCTGTAGATCCATTTCCATGCCATCGATGATTTCGATGAAATGTTCCCTGGGTAAATTGAAGTTGGCGATGCTGGTGGTCAATGCCTGACAGACAGGATGACTGGGTTTGCCATCAAAGGTGCCGAAAATTTCTGCGCGCCACCAGTTGAGCTTACTGCGAGCGAGGTCGGCATTACTGCATTCGTCCACCACGTCATCCACTTCCCGACAAAAGGCATACAGAGCGGTGATGGCCTTACGTTGTGCTTCGGGTAAAAACAGAAAGCTGTAATAAAAGCTGGAGCCGCTTTTGGCGGTTTTATCCTGGCAATATTTGTCCGGAGTCATGGGGAGATGCTTGAAGTGGTGGGCGTTAACATGTTTTGCCGTATTATACGCAGCAAAGAACGGATTGCATCTACTCAAAACTAATACAATATGTAAGAAGGAACCACAATGCAAAGTCTGTGGAACGAAAAAATGGCGGCGTCCTTTGCGGAAAACCCGCTCGAAATGCGTGTATACAGCTCACGATTGCTGGGGCGCGAGCCCTCGCTGGTGTTGCACGGGGGGGGGAATACCTCGGTGAAGGCGGAGGTGGCGGACCTGTTCGGCGAGCATAAGCCGATATTGTACGTGAAAGGCAGTGGCTGGGATCTGGCCACTATTGAAGCACCGGGGTTTGCGCCGGTGTGTCTCGAAACACTCAAACGTATGGCAGAGCTGTCCACACTTTCCGACCCGGACATGGTGCGCGCCCAGCGCGCGGCGATGAGTGATCCTTATGCACCAAATCCCTCTGTTGAGGCCATTCTGCATGCCATTATCCCTTTCAAGTTTGTAGACCATACCCATGCTGATGCGGTGGTGACGTTGACTAACTCGCTGAATGGTGAGACGCGCGTGCGTGATTTGTACGGGGAGCGGGTATTGATCGTGCCGTACACTATGCCGGGGTTCGTATTGGCAAAAGTGATTCACGAGCTGACCCGTGATGTGGACTGGTCGCAACTCGACGGCATGGTGCTGATGAATCACGGCGTGTTCAGTTTTGCCGATGATGCCCGCGCCAGTTATGAGCGTATGATCGCGCTGGTGACGATGGCGGAAAATGCGCTGGAGCAGGAAGGAGCCAGCATAGCAAACACGGAGCCGAAGCCAGCAGCCGAGGGTGCCACTGTGCTGCGGCAATTGGCTGACATTCGCCGTGCCGTGTCGCACGCCCGTGGCATGCCCGGCATCGTGTGTTGGGATGCCTCTCCCGAGGCAGTGGGTTTTGCAAATTTACCGAACGTGGAAGAGATTGCCACTCGTGGCCCACTGACCCCTGACCATGTGATTCGGACCAAGCGTGTGCCGATGATTCTCGATACAGAGCCAGATGCCGCGGTGAGCGCTTTCGGTGATGATTATCGAGCCTATTTTTCCCGTAATGCTTCCGCTGATCTGACCTGTCTTGATCCTGCCCCGCGCTGGGCGGTATGGCCGGGACAGGGTGCGCTGGCTTTTGGTGTCAGTGTCAAAGAGGCCGGTATTATTGCTGATATTGCTGGCCACACTTTGCGTGCCATCCAGCGTGCCGAATGCCTGGGTGGTTGGCAGGCATTGCCGGAAAAAGACATTTTTGAGGTGGAATACTGGGATCTGGAGCAGGCCAAGCTGCGCAAAGCAGGCACCCCCGCCATTTTTGCGGGAAAAATTGCCCTGGTAACAGGAGCGGCCAGCGGCATTGGCCGTGCCTGTGCCGAGACCCTGCATGCACAGGGAGCCGCAGTGCTGGCATTGGATATTGATCCGGCAGTAGCGACACAGTTTGCCAAGGCAGACCTGGTGGGTTGGCAGTGTGATGTGACGGATGTGCAGGCTTTGCAAGTTGCCGTGGATGAAGCGGTACGACGTTTTGGTGGGTTGGATATCGTGGTCAGCAATGCAGGCAGTTTTCCCTCCAACAGTCGTATTGATGAAATGGACAGCACGGTTTGGGAGCGCAGCCTGCAAATCAACCTCAGCAGCCATGAGCAGCTGTTGCAATGCTGCATCCCGTATCTGGAGCGGGGTATTGATCCGGCGGTGGTCTTTATGGCCTCAAAAAACGTCACTGCACCGGGGCCGGGAGCAGCAGCCTATTCAGTGGCGAAAGCGGGGTTGACGCAATTGGCACGGGTCGCCGCGCTGGAACTGGGGCCCAAAGGTATTCGCGTTAACGTGTTGCACCCGGATGCTGTATTCGACACCGCCATTTGGACTGACGAAGTGCTGGAAAATCGTGCGCGTCATTATGGAATGAGTGTGCAGGAATACAAAACCAAAAACCTGCTAAAAGTAGAAATTAATTCAGCAGATGTAGCAGCACTGGCCTGTGCTTTGGCTGGCCCGTTGTTCGCCAAAACCACCGGTGCGCAAATTCCTGTTGATGGGGGTAATGACCGGGTCATTTAGATTTCATATTTTAAAAAGTCGCCGGGTATTTAACACAGAGGTCGCAGAGATGCAGAGGACGCAGAGAAAAACACTAAAAACTCTGTGCTCTCTGCATCTCTGCGACCTCTGTGTTTATAACACGCCACTTGTCAGTACCACGACAATATCAATTCCCGGTGTACGGGAACGATTGTCCGAGGGTGTAAACCTCTGATTTCGGCTAACAACATGCAGAATGATGGTCTTCCCAGTAAATAAAGCGCCTACAAAGTGATTTGGTGTTTAATTCACAGTAAAACCATGAGATTAAACATATCGAAATCTCTGCCGATTATGTGCTGTAGGCAAAATACTACACGGTATAAAACCAGTGAGATTTTGCGGCCATGTATTTTTAATGTGGCATTACATGTTGTTGCCAAGGGGAAGCTACAATGAGTATTGAATATTCCGAGAGCCTGGAAGAGGCCACGCAAATTGCACGGGCTGCTTTACCGTTGGCGAATCAGTTCGCCTTGCCCGCTAATCCGGTTAATTATGCCGTATTGTACGAATACGTTGCCGGGCAAAATCCGCCGTTGAGTGCGGCATTGGATCAATTACGTGAAAATGCCAAAGATCTTACTGATGAACAACTGAATGCGTTGTATCACAGTTTTATCAGTGGTAATGATGAGCAGGCACTGAAAGAGGTACGCCAAGCGTTGTCCGGCATGGTGGATTCCACTCGGAGTTCACTGGATAAAGTGAGTCAGACATCGCAGACTTATCAGGAAAACCTCGGCGTGTCTGCCAAACAATTAACCGATGCTGAGCCATCAGGTGCGGTTGATATTATCACCCACTTGATTGACGAAACAATGCGCATGCAAGCTGCCAGCCGCAGCTTGCAGGAAGAATTGGCAAAAACCAATGAGGATTTATCCAGTTTACGCACCGAATTCAAGCGCGTTCGACAAGAGTCCATGGTAGACCCGCTCACGGGAATCCAGAACCGTCGGGCATTTGATACCTCACTTGCAGCGGCGCGTGAACATGCCAAAACCAGTAACAAAGCCCTGTGTTTATTGCTGGTAGATATAGACCATTTCAAAAAAGTGAATGACACTTATGGTCATGTAGTCGGTGATGCCGTATTAAAACAGGTCGCTAATGCAATCAATGATGTTGTCCGTGGCGGTGATGTACTGGCCCGCTATGGGGGTGAAGAATTTGTATTGTTATTGCCCAACACCCCCATGGAAGGTGCGGAACGTGTTGCGGATAACATCTGTAACCAGGTGCGTAACCAAAAAATGGATAATGGTCATGTGGGAAAAGATGTGGGGCGGGTGACTGTGTCCGTGGGTATAGCTCTGTTCAGCAGCAATGAAACAACCGAGCAATTTGTTGTACGTGCCGACACAGCCTTATACCGCGCAAAAGAAAGCGGGCGTAACCGGGTATGCACCAGCGAAATGAAATAAACGATTATCGGAAAAGTTACAAAGCACGTAAAAACATCCACAACCAATCGCGCTTGCTTAAGCGTGGGCGCGAAAACAAATTACCCTGCTGACGCTCCAGTAATTCCAGAACACGCAGCCCGCCGTTAATCATCAAACGTAATTGAAAACCAAAACGACCGCCCACAGCGCGGCCCAGAGGTTTTCCAAACAACATTTTTTCGCGTGCATAGGTGATTTGCTGTTGCAGTAACTGCGCAAAAGCATCATCGCTGCGTTGTGTTCGGAAATGCTCTTCGTTGACCCCGAAACGCTGTAAATCCGCCTGTGGCAAATAAATACGCTGGTTCTCCACATAGTCCTGTTCGATGTCCTGCAAAAAGTTGATTAACTGCAAAGCACTGCAAACGGCATCAGAATGTTCAAGGTTTTCCGCAGAGGCGGCATCCATTAAATGTAACAACAGGCGGCCCACCGGGTTGGCAGAATAACGGCAGTAATCCCATACATCATCAATATCGGTAAAACGTTTTTTGCTGACATCCAATCGAAAGGCTGTAATTAAATCGTGAAACAG
>WFQM01000234.1 GCA_015487095.1 Gammaproteobacteria bacterium
AATGTCCGGTAGCTTGCCTTCGCCTTTTTTCAGTCGTGTATAACGCCGCAACAGCGCTTGTCGCATGGCGGCGTAATCATCACCGGGGGTGATGTTGTCAATATTGAAGCGCCGGTAGTCGGATTTCACTGGTCCTGTGGTATCCAGCACCACGCAGGAGGCTACTGTGGCCTCGCCCATAGTATGGCTGATATCGAAACACTCCAGCCGTTGCGGTGGGCTGTCCAGTTGCAGCACGTCCTGCAACGCCTCGAAGCGGCGCAATACGGTACTTTTGGTGGCAATTTGCGCATTGAGTGCGCTTTCTGCGTTGGTCACGGCCATTGTCACCCAGCGTGCGCGCTCACCACGCAGTTTGTGAGTGATGCGTACCCGGTGACCGCTCTCTTCGCTCAATACGGTTTGCAATAGTTCTCCTTCATCACCCAGGGCTGTGTTCACAAGAATTTCTGTGGGCACGGTGCGTCCGGCGTGGCCCACCAGATAATACTGGGCGATGAATGCCGCCAGCACTTCGTCGGGGCCAGCTCCTTCAATGTGGCGCGGAAAAAAGGTTTTGTTGCCGAGGTTACGACCATCGCGCACAAAAAACACCTGCACACAGGCCAGACCACCACCGAGCATCACGGCAATCACATCCAGATTACCGTTCTCACCGCTCACATACTGGGATTCCTGCACTCGCCGCAGGCTGCCGATGAGATCCCGAATCTGCGCCGCTTCTTCAAATTCCAGCGCTGCCGAGGCCTGCTCCATTTGTTCCACCAGCTCGTTGATGACTTTGGCGCTTTTGCCTTCCAGAAACATTGTGGTATGGCGGAGATCTGCGGCATAACGCTGCTTGTCGATCAAACCCACGCAGGGGGCTGTGCAGCGCTGAATCTGGTATTGCAGGCAGGGTCGCGAACGGTTGCGAAAAAAATTGTCGTCACACTGACGCACTCGAAACAGTTTCTGTAATAGATTCAGGCTCTCCCGCACTGCCCCTGCACTGGGGTATGGCCCGAAATATCGCCCTTTGGCACGCTTTGCTCCTCGGTGATACGAGAGCCGGGGGAAATCATCATTTTCGGAAAGAAAAATGTAGGGAAAACTTTTATCGTCCCGCAGCAAGATGTTGTAACGCGGCTTCAGCTCCTTGATGAGATTGCTTTCCAGCAGCAAAGCTTCACTTTCGGTGTGCGTGACGGTGACTTCCACCCCTTGCACCTGCGCGACCATGGTTCGGGTTTTCGCCGCTTGGGTGGCGCGGGTGAAATAGCTGGTCACGCGCTTTTTCAGATTGCGTGCTTTGCCCACATACAGCACCGTGCCGCTGGCATCCAGCATGTGGTAAACACCGGGACGGCTGGTGAGCGTTTTCAGATATTCCTTGGCGTCAAAAACGTCAGGTTGGCTGGTGTCTGAATCATCCACAGACATGCATTAACTCTTGGCGTCAACCAATTCGCGTGCCCGCTCAAATACCGCCTGAAACATAGGTGTTGTCAGACGGCGGGTCTGGGTGTTGTAGCGACTGCAATGGTAAGAATCCAACAGAAAAAGACCTTTGGGCTTTTTCTTCGACAAATCGTTATGCGGCAATTCATGTAACTGGTTGTGTCCAAAGGGGTAATCTTTCAGTTTTAACCCTAGGGCACGCAACACTGCCGCATGCGCAATGGTGCCTAATGCCAATACGCAGGTACCCCCGCGCAAAGAGTCCAGCTCCGCTTTCAGAAACTGGTTGCAAGTACGAATTTCCTCTCCTGTGGGCTTGTTCTGTGGTGGCAGGCACTTCACGGCATTGGTAATGCGGCACTGTTTGAGGCGTAAACCATCATCGGCCGATTCTGAAGTGGGAGTCGAGCTGAAGCCGGTATCAAACAGGGTCTGATACAGCAGAATACCCGCATGATCTCCGGTAAAAGGTCTCCCTGTGGCATTGGCACCGTGCATACCTGGCGCCAGCCCCACGATGAGTAATTTGGGGTTTTTCACTCCAAAAGGCGCAACGGGGCGCGCGTGGTAGTCCGGATATTGCTCCCGGTTTTCATCCAGAAAATCACTCAATCGAGGACATTGGCGGCAATCCAGGTCGAAAATAGGGCTTTTAGTTATCATGTATACTCAACTTCGCAACAAATTTTTGGGAGCCACAGCATATCAGTTTGTGACAGCCTTTGATTCGTTGCGAACAAAACGGCACACTGGGCGTCTAATTTGTCAGCTTTGTATCAGGTAACAGAAGAGGATGTTTGTATGTTAAAAAAACTGGGGATGATTTTTCTGGTCGCAAGCATTAGCGCTCTGCTCAGCAGTTGCCATATAAAACAAGAAGATGTCGAAACTATCAAGAGCACAACCCCAAATTTGCGTGTCTATCAACCGAACGATTTTATTGTATACAATGTAATCACAAGAACGAACAACTTTACGACAACCAACCGGGGCACATTGCGTGTTCAATGGGATGCAACTGCCGATTTGCTTGATCCCATTGATAATAGTATCCAGTACACGGTGCTAAAAGAAACAACAACTCTCGCCTATGAGGCCGATAGTACCGAAACAGACGTTACAATCATTCGTTACATCAGCCAGGACAGTGATGGGAACATCACACTTTATGCCATTGGTGATGGTAACAGCCTCTACTGGCTGTACGACCCAGAGAATATCGTCCCCCCGTCCTTGCCCGTCATTTTGCCTGTTATTTTTGATTCTCCCATAGTGGTAGGCTCCGCCACTACCCCCGTGAAGTTTTCGGTGATGGAAGGCTGTGGTAACCCGATAGTCGGGCTGTGTGGACCAGAGATATATACATTTAATGAGAGCGAATTTACCATTGTAGGCGACAGTACTTCTATCACCACCGATCTGGGTAAATTTTCAAACCCGTTTCAAATAAGGTTCGGAGGCACAAGTAATCCAAAAAATTCTCCGACTATTTCAATTGTCGGAGACATCCGCGATGCCTGTGGCACCAGCCTCGACAACACTGAGCATAGTGGCATTATGTTTGTTATGCCGGAAATCGGCATAATACAAATGACGAATTTATGTCAAAACTTTACTGGCCAACAAAATTTAGTGAACTACACCATCACTATAAATAACACGAACATTCCCCTGCCAGCACCCACATCGTAAAAATACGGGGCATCCACCGATGCCCCGTATTTTCCTTCCGACCAACAAAGTAATAAAAAGCTACAAAAAATTAAACAGAGAAAGATTCTGAATGCGTGCAAAACTCTGTTGTGCTGCCTGCAAACCCGTAAGTTGTAAGTTCAGGCGGCTGACCGCCTCGGCATAATCCAGGTCTTCAATGGAAGACAGAGCTTTTTGCCCTTGGAGAACGATCTCGTCATTCAGTGCCCGGTGACTGTCAATCGCATTCAGACGAGAACCGGTTTGCGCACGAAAAGCTCCCAGGTTTTCCATTGCTAGCGAAAGATCATCCGGCACGTTAGCCGTTGATGTATTGCCTTCAAGCGCTAATGCAAACTGCTCCAGAGTTTCAAAAATACTTTGCGTGCCACCCCCCGAAACAGGTACATCCATAAACACATCCTGCCCATTATCTTCGGTTGCAATGAAACGGGTTTCACCAATTTGCACATTACGCTGCCCCAGGTCACCCGTGTAAGAATAGGTGAACAACCCGCTGGCAGCGGGCACTTCTGTAACAGCCACCGGTGCAGTATTCACATTAAACCCGGCAAAAATATATTCCCCGCTGCTGTCCGCTGTATTGGCGACCGAAATCATTTCACCCAGAATCGCACGCACTTCAACGGCGATAAGCGCACGTTCGTTTGCACCCAGACTTGTGCTGTTGCCCTGCACAGCCAGTTCCCGTGTACGTTGCAACATGTTAATTGTTTGTGTGAGCGCGGCCTCCTCCTGCTTGACTCGACTTTCCGCAGCATCCGCGTTTTCCTGGAATTGTTTGTATGTTTCGATAACCTTGTTAAAAGCCAATATCTGTGTTGACCCCAACACATCATCCGATGGCACCAGAATACGCTTTCCTGTTGCCACCTGTTGCTGAGTTTTACTCAACTCCGACTGTCGCTCCAGCATGGCAGTAACACCGCGATCCTGCATTTGTGCTGTTGAAATTCGCATACGATTATCTCTGTAAAGCGTGCGCCATCATTAACGCCCGGTAACACTGATCAAGGTCTGGAAAATATCGTCCGATATGCGAATCACCTGTGCAGCAGCCTGATAAGCCTGCTGGAATTTCAATAAATTCGCGGCTTCTTCATCAAGATTGACACCGGATACCGCTTGTTGTGATTCAACAGCACGGTCCAGTAATGCACGCTGCGCGTTGGCATTGACCTTGGCTTCGCGTGTGCCTATGCCCACTTCTGACACCAGCTTGGCATAGGCTGACTGGAAACTTTCTGTGTTGCCACCCAGTACCTTCTGTGCTTGCAAGGCGGCTAATGCCAGCGCGTTGCTGTTATCACCCAGTGCATTTCCAGATGCTGCACCGGCAAACTCTGCGGCAGAGGAAATGGCAACACCAATGTCACCTGCCCCGTTTCTGACAGGACGAATCAAAAAGCTGTCACCCGCAGAAACAGCGCCTGCCAGATTCAGGCTAATACCATCGGAAGCCACCGTGCGTGGAAAATCGGTTACCGTGAAACCACTGTCAACAACTGCATTATCGCTAAGTCGTGTCAGCGAAAATGTTGCACCGTCATAGTTCAGACGATACTCACTGGCCTGAATCAGATTAGTATCATCAATCGCCACACTCACCGTACCGCTGGCGGGATTGTTCCCGGTACTGGCAAGCACCTCTGGACTGGTAGAAATAATGTCATTAAAAAACAGACCACCAGGGTTTCCATTAATATCATCACCCAACTGGTGCTGAATATTAATGGCCGAAGTCAGGCCAATGGCAATGCGT
This sequence comes from Gammaproteobacteria bacterium, assembly GCA_015487095.1. Taxonomy (GTDB): domain Bacteria; phylum Pseudomonadota; class Gammaproteobacteria; order SZUA-152; family SZUA-152; genus SZUA-152. The sequence goes on from WFQM01000234.1 coordinate 4,916, forward strand.
CCCATGGAATCCTGTACCGGGTCCAGTACGTTCTCCCGAAAAGCTAAAAGCCCGCTGATTTTTCCGCCATTCAATTGCCCGTTAATGGAAAAGCTGGCTGTACCTGTATCAAAACTCACATCCAACCGGCTTAAATCAAATTCATTGGGCGTCGTCGATAAGGTACGGGCCTCACCACCCAGCACCAGCGTTTGCCCATTACCAATAAATACACTGAGGGAACCATCGCTACTTTCATTGGTATTGACAGATACCAACTCAGACAACTGGTTAACAAGACGATCACGCTGATCCAATAAGCTGTTGGGAGGCTGACCTCCTGCCAGACTTCTTTGTAAAACAATATTTTTATTCAACTCGGCAATAGAAGAAGCAATACTACTGACTTCCGCCGTTGTCACTATTAGCTGATTATTAACAGAGTCATTTAAATTCTCAAAGCGCTGATCAAACGACTGAAAACGCTCGCTCAATGTCGCTGCTTCTGAAATCAGCACCTGACGTGCCGGAATGGATGTCGGATTATTGGCCACATCCTGCAAGGCATTAAAAAATTTCTGCACAGCCGGATTCAGGCCCACATCATCATTGGCTAACAGTTCATCAATACCGGATGCCATGGTCTGTAAAGTATCAAGCTGATTAAAGGCAGAGTTTCGGGAAACAACCTGATCAACCAAAAACTGATCATAAACACGTCGAATCGCTGTAACATCAACCCCGGTACCAATAAAGCCACCACTGGCTGCATTAGGCGCGCGGGCAGAAAGCTCCACCGACTGCCGACTATAGCCTTCGGTATTAACATTACTGATATTGTTTCCGATGGTCACCAGATTTCGCTGAAAAGCCTGAAGCCCGGAAACTGCGGTACTCAACATGTTGCCTGTATTTGCCATAGTGTCAATTCCACTGGTAGTCAGGGCAGGTGCAATTTTTTGCGTTACACCTGATAAAAGTCCACCTGATAAATTTATCGTCTGATTCGTTTAAATCTTAATCAGTTCCAATGCCTTCTGTAATGGTTCACCTGTTGCTATACGCATGATTTTATTTGCATATTCCGGATCTGTAGCATAACCCGCCGCCGATAACTCCCGGGTAAATGACTGTGCATCATCGGCGACAGCCAATGCAGGCTGATAACGTGGACTGGTTTTTATAAAGGTAACAAAGTCTGCAAAACTTTCTTCATAAGAAGCATAAGCCCGGAATTTTGCCGTTTCCCGCACCGCCACACCCTGCCGGAATTCCAGAGTGCCGACCGACACACTCTCACCCTGCCAACGCCCATCGGCCTTGATGTTAAACAGGTTGTAACTGCTTTCACCTGATGCGTGTTTATTGACTTTTTTCCCCCAGCCTGTTTCCAATGCGGCTTGCGCTAAAATGACTTCTGGTGCCACACCCAGTTTTTCTGAAGCGGCTTTGGCATGAGGCCACAGTTGCTGGACAAACTCCTGAGGCGTATTCATCGATGTTTTTGGTAACGACACTGCGGCTAACGACACCACTGGTGCAGATATTTTCTGTACGGATAGCGGCACAACCGCAGCCGGTGCCTGACGAATAATATGATCAACAGAAAACGATTGTTTACTTCTATCAGCTTTCTCAGTTTTTTGTTCACTGGTTCCACTCATTTGCAACTGCTTGACCAGCATATCGGCAATACCGATGCCTTTTCCCGCAGCAAGATTGATTGCCAGTTGTTTGTCATGCCAATCCTGATAAAACTCCGTTTGCTGATCATTAAACAAATCATCCTCATTACTTTCACCATGCGCACTTTTTAACATCATTTGTAAAAATATCGCTTCAAACTGCTCAGCAACGAGACGCAATGTTTCCGGTGAATTTTCATCGGAGGCATACTTCAGTTTATTCAGTGCTTGAATATCCGTATAAACAGGTGCTGTTTGCAAAGGAATTGTCATGACAATTTCACTACGTCATCCAGTATCAGATAACCAACAGGGTTGCACGTAATGCTCCTGACTCTTTCAGAGCCTCCAGAATGGCAATCAAATCACTCGGGGTTGCACCCACTTCGTTAATGGCCTGCACAATATCATTGAGTGATACACCGGGCTGAAATAAAAACATGGGCTTGGCTTCTTCGCTCACGACAATATCCGTGCGGGGCACCACCACGGTTTCACCCTCCGACAATGGTGCAGGCTGACTGACTTCCGGTCGGGCGGCAATGGTCACCGTCAGACTGCCGTGCGTAATTGCCGCTGGCATTACCCTGACATGCTGGCCGATAATAATCGTACCCGTTCTTGAGTTGACCACAATTTTTGCGGCTGCTTCTCCTGGTGTCACTTCAAACTGTTCCAGCAAAGACATAAAGGCAACTCTTTGTGCCGGGTCACGCGGTGCATTGACCTTGATGGAAATAGCATCAATGGCCTGTGCCGTCCCATCACCAATATTTTTGTTGATGACACGGGCAACACGATTTGCCGTGGTAAAATCCGGTGTGTGAAGATTTAGCGTCAACGAATTACCCTGTAAAAAAGCCGTGGTCACACTACGCTCAACCATTGCACCATTGGCAATCCTACCCACACTGGGAATATTGACGGTGATACTGGAACCATCTGCACCGACACCAAAACCACCCACAACAACATTACCCTGTGCAATGGCATAAATTTTCCCATCCGCACCTTTTAGCGGGGCCATTAACAAAGTACCTCCTCTCAGGCTTTTGGAGTTTGCGATGGAGGACACAGTGACATCAATCGATAAACCGGGTTTTGCAAAAGGGGGTAATTCTGCATGTAGCGAAACCGCCGCAACATTTTTAAGTTTTGGATTCACGCCCGCAGGCACGGTAATGCCAAATTGTGACAACATGCTTTTCAGGCTTTGCACAGCATAGGGTGCCTGACTGGTTTGATCGCCTGTGCCATCCAGTCCGACTACCAGACCATAACCCACTAATTGATTGCTACGCACACCGGCGATTGAAGTAATGTCTTTCAAGCGCTCCGCATGCGCATTGACTGATAAAACAATACATATCAAAAACAACAGTGTAATGCTGTGTTTTTTGAGACTCCGACTTGATGATCGTGTGCGGATTTGTCGCATAATCATTCCACTGTTTTTTCGTTTAAAGACGTTATAACCCTTTCAAAAAATCACTTGATCAAAAAGGCCACCAGTTACTATCAAAAATACGTTGTAACCAACCCTTGGTATTGGCATCTGCCAACACACCCTGTCCGCCATAAATAATCTTTGCATTGGCCACTTGAGAGGAAAGCACTGTATTTGAGGGTGTGATATCAGTCGGGCGAATAATCCCGGAAATACGCACATGTTCCGACCCCTGATTCAGAGTCAGTAACTTTTCACCACGAATCAACATATTGCCATTCACATATACCTCGGCAACCGTGACGGTAATTTCACCCGACAGACTGTTACTTTGTGTACTGTCACCCTCCCCCTGAAAGTCACGCTCCGCATCAATGGTTGCACTCAAAACAGCATCACCCCCATACGAAACTCCCCGGCCAAACAAGGTAGGTGCAGCAATGGTGACGGCAGCATCTTTTGCCGTATTGGTACTGGCCTTTTTACTGGCATTGGTTCTTTCCTGCAAAATCACCGTAATAATATCACCCACACGATGTGCTTTTGTATCTTCAAATAATGCCAGGGAAAACCCGGCTTTATAAATTGCGCCATCGCTGATGGGTAATGGTTGTGCATTTACCGGTCGGACAGGGGCATATGCAGGATCAGAAACGGCCTGATGTGTTGTGCTACAGGCCGAGACTAACAACAGCACCATAACAAGGCATAAAAAACGAAGATTACATTTTCTCATGAGAATCATCACAAGTTGTTATTCAGGTATTGCAACATCTGGTCTGCTGTCGATATTGCCTTTGAGTTCATTTCGTAAGCACGCTGTGTTTCAATCAGTGAAACAAGCTCTCTGACAGAGTTCACATTCGATGACTCCAATGCACCCTGCACCAGAGAACCAATACTGCTTAATCCCGGAGTACCTGTGGTGGGTGAACCACTTGCGCCACTTTCACGAAACTGGTTTTCACCAATAGGTTGCAAACCGGTGGGGTTGGCAAAATCGGCTAACTGGATATTGCCAATCTGCGTTGGTGTCCCGGAACCCGGCGTGGTAACCGAAACAATACCATCGGAACCAATAGTGACACTTTGTGCGTCAGTCGGCACCGTAATTGCGGGCTGTACAAGATAACCACCTGCGGTAACAATTTCACCAGTTGCACTTAATTGAAAGGAACCGTCGCGGGTATAGGCCAATGAACCATCGGGGCGTAATACCTGAAAAAATCCACGCCCCTGAATGGCCAGATCCAGCGAGCCTTCTGTTTGCACCAGATTTCCCTGGGCATGACTTTTTTCTGTGGCAACAGTGCGCACACCGGTACCAATCATTAAACCGGATGGCAGCTGTGTCCCTTCCGAAGATTGCGCACCAACCTGACGAACATTCTGATACAGCAAATCTTCAAAAACTGCCCGGCCGCTTTTGAAACCCATTGTATTGGCATTAGCCAGATTATTGGATATCACTGACAACCGGGTTTGCTGTGCATCCAGTCCCGTCTTTGCCACCCATAATGCTGAATTCATGTGATGTACTCCTTAATTAGCATTTTTAGCAATCAGTTTGACAGACTTAATAATTGTGTTGCCGCATTGTCTGTCTCTTCAGCCGTTTTCATCATCTTCACTTGTGTTTCGTATTGTCGCGCCAGACTGATCAGGTTCACCATGGCTTCCACAGTATTGACATTACTGGTTTCCAACGCGCCCGAAATAATGTTTACTGTTGCATCCGGTGCCACACCGCTGCCATCCCGGGTTCTTAGCAAGCCATCTTCCCCCTTGACTAACGATGCGCCATCAACTTTTACCAGCTTGATACGATCCAATACTGTCAGTGCATTAGGGGCTTGACCGATACCCAGAATCGACACTGTGCCATCCGTACCAATTTCAATTTTGTCTGATGGTGGTATGGCAACAGGCCCACCATTACCCAGCACAGCAAGCCCTGAAGCTGTCTGAAGAATACCGCCATCCCCAATACGCAAACTGCCAGTGCGGGTATAGACTTCGCTACCATCCGGGGCTTGCGCTGCAATCCAGCCTTTACCTTTAACAGCAATATCCAACTCACGCCCCGTAGGATTAATCGCACCACTGCTGGTATCAACACCGACACTTTCCGTCATCGCATATACCCGCGTTGCTTCACCCGTCCCATAAACCGGCATACTGCGGAATGTTGCCAAATCGGCACGGAACCCGTCCGTATTAGCATTGGCCATATTGTGGCTGTTTGCCGTTTGCGCCAGCATGGTTTGTCGGGCACCCGACATTGCGACATAAAGCATGCGATCCATGGTTATTTCCTGTGGCTAAAGATTAGATAATAGCTAACTAGATATTGATGATAGTTTGCGTCACGGTATCAGCCGCGCTGATAACCTGTGCATTGGCCTGAAAGTTTCGTTGCGCTGTGATCAGGTTCACCAGGCTGGCGGCAATATCCACATTGGAAGCTTCCAGCGCACCTGACTGAACCAGACCAAAGCTGGCAGTATTAGCTTCACCCAGAATCACATCACCCGATTCAAAACTTTGTGCCCAGGCTGTATTACCTTGTTGACGCAACCCGCCGACATTGGGAAACCCGGCCAGAGCGACTTTACCCAAAGCATTCGATTGACCATTGGTGAACCGGGCGAAGATCACACCTTCGTCATCAATATCAATACCACTCAAACGCCCCGTGGAAAAACCATCCTGTGATAAACCGTTCACTGCAAATGCACTACCAAATTGGGTGGTATTGCTGTAATTAATACCTATCTGAATGGGTAATGCCCCAGTACCGGAAGGCACGGCGTCATAAGCAATGCTTGATGGTCCCGAAAGCGTACCATCGGAATTAAAAGTAATACTGACCGGTGAAGCACCACCACTAGCTACCACGTTGCCATCAATGTATTGATAAGTATCCCACTGGTTGTCCACCGCAGATTTTACATAATACAGTGTCGAGGTATGCGGTGAGCCCAAAGAATCATAAATCACTGTGGAAGTGGAATTATTAAAACTGGTAGGGTCCGCAGGATCAAAAGGAACAGTGGCTGGCACCGAATCAGATGAACTCAGATTCAATGTTGCCGTTATTGATGCTGTTGCCTGAGGAGGGCCATCCGATGTGGATAATTGCACGTCACTTAAAACACCGGTATTAAATCCCCCCCCGGTAATGGCAGGAAACACCTGTAATTTTTGTGCAGCCTGATTCACAATATAACCATCACGGTCAACATTAAATGCCCCTGCACGGGTAAAAGACTGCCCGGATGCATCATTCACCACAAAAAAACCCTGCCCACTTACGGCAAGATCCAGATTACGCTCAGTGAAATCAATATTACCCTGCGAAAAATTCTGCGTAATGCCGGTTACCCCAACACCGTTACCCGTGGCCAGGCTGCTGATGCCTTCAAAAGCAACAGCATACACATCTGAAAACTCTGTGCGCGCACCTTTAAAACCAGCGGTACTGGCATTGGCAATATTGTTACCTGTGACCGAAAGATCAGTTTGTGCTGCATTCAACCCACTTAAAGCAATACGAAATGGCATAACGTTTCTCCTTACCCATACAGTTTTATCTGTTTAATAAATGTATTCATCAATCACAATGAAACTCATCGAGTTTCACATGTGTCACCGCTATTGAATTTCTCGTACACTGGAAAAATCCACGACATTTCCATCGGTTAAATTAAGCCGTAGTCCCTGCCCTCCCTGACCGAGTGTGACACTGTCCACCGAAGCACTCATCAATGTTTCAAGCGCTACGGTGCCACCATTAATTTCGGCATCAGCACTCACAAAATACCGGCCTTCTGGTGCAGGCTGGCCATTATCGGCAAGACCGTCCCAATTGAAATACACACTACCGGCAGATTGTGGCCCCAGCTCCAACCGCCGTATCACCTGTCCGGAAGCATCCTTGATAGTGATGCCTACCGCACCACTGGATGCCGATAGTTCAAGCGCACCACGGACACTTCCACCAGAAGACAACGTACTCGTGGCCGATGGTACCAGCACGGTACGACCTACCAGACTGGATGCTTGCAAGGCTTGATTCGACTGCAATGAGGTTGCCAGCTTATCAAAGGACTGTTGCAATTCGGCAAGCCCCGTGACACTGCTGAACTGAGCCATCTGTGAGATAAAATCACCATTCTCCATGGGTGCAAAAGGATCTTGATTCTTTAATTGAGTAATCATCAAATTCAGAAACTCTGCCTGCCCTAACTGATCAGGTGATTTTTTAGGCTTTGTCGTTGATGTATTCAGGCCCAGTTCATTAATGGCGTTGTTTAAATTGTTATCGATATGTGCCATGGTATTTTCCTGATGTATTTTTTAGTCTATTGACCCAGGCTCAACGTCCGCATAAATAACTGCTTCGTTGTTTTTGCCACTTCAGAATTGGTTTGGTACGAACGTGAAGCGGAAATCATATTGGCCATTTCTTCCACCATGCTGACATTGGGCAGAAAAATATAACCATCACCATTTGCCATAGGATGCCCTGGTTCATATTGTTTGCGCACGGGAGCTTGGCTTTCCACAATGCCATTAACCTGCACACCAACGCCTGCGGGTGACTCACCCAGTGCCTTCATCACTGCTGAAAATACTGGCTGACGTGCCCGATAAACGTCCGCACTATTACTGCTAACACTTTCCGCATTGGCCAGATTGCTGGCAGTGGTATTCAAACGCAGTGCCTGTGCGCTCATACCGGAACCGGCGATATCAAGAATATTAAACAGAGACATTTTTTAACCTTTCGTTATGTCAAATAAGTCGTATTAAACACGTTGTGTTAAATAATCACTCGCCCTTCAGAGCCGATTTCAAATGCTTGATCTTGCCACCCAAAAATTGCAGGTTTGTCTGATACAACAATGCATTTTCCATGAACGCGGCTTTCTCTTTGAGTGAGTCAACCGTATTACCATCCAGTGATGGCTGGCTCGGTATGCGATATTTCATTTCACCCAACACATCATCGATACGGCCCGGTGATGTACCCGCGGAATTTATGTGATTCGGATTGGTTGTACGCAGCCTGACATCACCCATACCGTTTTTAACCTGTTGCAATGCCGCTTTAAAATCAATGTCACGCGCCTTGTATCCCGGAGTATCTGTATTGGCCAGGTTTCCGGCCAACACTTCTGCGCGACGTGAATGAATCTTCAACGCCTGCTGGCTGATACCAAAGAACTTGTCCAGACCAAACTGCATGTGTTACTCCGTTGTAGTTTATTGATTCTCGCTAAGAACAGAGCAAAGCTCGTGCCACAACATTTCTTTCAATTAAAATACAAAGAGTTACACATTTTGGGGAAGAGTTTTAAAATCGTTTTAAATCAAAAAGCGGCAATGCGGTACCGACTGGCGGCAAAATCACTCGTAGGAGCATCCCTCGTGGGTGCCCTGATTTTGGTTGTATCATGAAGTCATGGTGGTGGAACCGTTACGCTTGTTCCACCAAATTGGATGAGGGTGACGACTATGCCCATACGGGGCTCCCCACCGTTTTGAAATCAGGGTTTTAATTGATAAATAACACCATTACGCCAGCGGATCAGATCAAATTCATTGGAATAATTGGTAATAGACTCTGAGCCACCAAGCACTAAAAACCCACCAGGGTTAAGGCATTTTGCCATACGCGCCAAGATATCGCGTTTCAACTCTGTGGAAAAATAGATCAACACATTTCGACAATAAATAATGTCGAAACGGCCAAGTAATGTATAATTTTGCATGAGATTCAATTCACGAAAACTCACACGCTTTTTAATATCCACACTGACTTCCCAGCCTGCGCCGGTTTCCCGAAAGAACCGGGCCTTTCTTTCCTGCGGTAAACCACGGGAAACCGCAACACCTTCATACACACCTGATTTTGCGACGGCTAAAACAGAAGGAGAAATATCGGTACCAATAATCTGTACCGCATTCGTTGATAAACTGCCGGGTTTTGACTGTAAGTATTCCTGTACCATCATACTCAGCGAATAAGGCTCCTGACCGGTTGAGCATGCAGCAGACCAAATACGTATTGTCCGTGGCTGTGTTTTTATCAACTCAGGCAGTAATTTCTCTTTGAAAATATCGAAAGGATATATATCCCGAAACCAGGATGTTTCATTGGTCGTCATCGCATCCATAATGCGATTACGCAGCTTTCCATCAGCTTTCATCCGTTGCATTAATGTACTGAATGAGTCTATCTCATTATCAGAAATGAGTTTCGTTAACCGACTGGTCACTAAATATTGCTTATTATCACCCAGCACAATACCACAGGCATCTTCCAGAAATTTCCTGAAAGATTGATAATCCTCTGTTGTTATTGTACTAATCACCCATCTTTCTCATTTGCTATTTTTTCAGGAATCACACTGCTTCAGGATTGAAGTTCATCTTGTTTGGTAATAGCTTCCAACACGGCTCTCGCTAATTCATCAGCATCAAATTTGGCAATAAATTTATTAGCACCTACTTTTTCAACCATGCTCTGATTAAATACACCGCTTAATGATGTGTGTAAGATAACAAAAAGATCTTTTAATCGTGGTTCTCTACGAATTTCTGTCGTTAACGTATAACCGTCCATGTTTGGCATTTCAACATCGGAAATAACCATTGTCAGATGTTTGGCAATATCCGGATCGTTATCCGCCCAGTCTAATAAAGTATCCAGGGCTTCCTGCCCATCTTTTACCAACGTGGACTCTATACCCAACTGATCCAGTGTGCGTTTAATCTGTTTTCTGGCGACACTGGAGTCATCTGCCACCAGAATATTCGCACCCGCTTTTATGTGATTTTCATCAATGATTTTATCCGATATTTTTTCGGTAACACCGACCACCTCAGATAAAACCTTCTCAACATCAATAATTTCAACGAGCTTCTCATCAACACGCGTCACTGCCGTCATATAACTGTTAGCTCCCGACCCCTTCGGTGGTGCCAGAATTTCTTCCCAGTTCATATTCACAATACGTTCAACGCTATCGACCAAAAACCCCTGGGTTGTACGATTGTAGTCCGCAATAATAACGAAGGACTCTTCGGTCGCTGGGGTTGCCGGGCCGCTCAATGCAAGACTCAAATCAAGCACTGGAATGGTACGACCGCGCATATTGGCAATACCTTTTACAACGCTGTTAGAATTTGGCACGTGTGTCAATTCAGGACATCGAATCACTTCCTGTACCTTGAACACGTTGATCCCGTACATCTGCGGGCCTTTTAAACGGAATAACAATAACTCCAGGCGGTTTTCGCCCACCAACTGCGTTCGTTGGTCAACACCGTCAAGGATTCCAGCCATAAGAATGCTCCTGCATCAGATTTTTCCAAAAATTCCAAGATGCCCACTTATCGACAAGCGCTTGTTCTTTCTGAAGACTTCGGCACAGAAATATCCTTCGTGTATTGGCACAGGTATTGCTCAACCACAATAAGGCTCTCTGGTTGGCGGTTTTTAATAATGAAATGACTTAGGAATGGAAAACAGGGTGGAACACGGTGGAAAACCTTACAAACACAGTGTCAAAAAATCAATTGACAGAAATTTCAATAATTTACGAAATAAAGCCTAAAGTCGGCCAATTTTTTGACGATAGGGTACACAGACAGAAAATGCACGCTACGCAGCATAGAAATATGTGTATGAATAAACCGGCCAAAACCGGCCAGAAAACGGCAATTTACCGTAGGAAAGACCATGGCTCAGCCCGTTGACAAAATTCACACCACCACCAACTGGTTTGGCATACGAGTAAATATTTGCCTGATCAGCGGGCTCCTGCTCCTCGTATCCCCCATTGCCGCAAGTAACCAATCCACAGAAACTCTCCGCCAAACCGTACTGGAGTTTTTGCACATTCAGACGGCAAAACGTGCCGAACAGGATATCGAAATCAGCGTGGGTCGTATTGATCGCCGTCTGAAACTTACCACATGTCAAGAATCACCCATGGCCTTTCTCGCAACAGGCGCAAAATTGCAAGGAAAGCTAACAGTTGGCTTACGCTGCGCGGGGCCAAGACCCTGGACAGTTTATGTACCCGCACACATCAAAATATTCGCGGAAGTCATTACTGCCGCGCAGCCACTGCTCCGAGGCAGCGAAATTGCTATAACGGATATCATATTCGTACGCCAGGAACTCAGCCAACTACGCAGTGGTTATTTCACAAAAAAAGAGTCTGTGATTGGTAAAATTCTCACCCAAAACCTTTCCGCCGGGCATGCCATCACCCCCAAGCGGGTTAAGGCTGCTTTCCTCGTGCGCCGTGGAGAAAAAGTCACTATAGAGGTCTCCATTGGCACATTGAAAGTCAGAGGAAAAGGTGAAGCACTCAAAGATGCCGCACGAGGTGAGTTGGTCTCCGTGCGCAATAGCCAGT
>WFQM01000235.1 GCA_015487095.1 Gammaproteobacteria bacterium
CCTTGTGTTCTATCGCCGCAACATTTTCCAGGTATTGCATACACTCATCCAGATTATTGGTTTGGTAAGCCAGTTCACTTAATGCCATATAGACCCATGCGGTATCCGCCAAATATTCATCCCAGCCCTTTTCTTGCAAACGACGCAAGTTATCAGTGAGCTGATTCCTTGCTTCATTCAGATGCCCCTGTTTCGCCAATACGCGGGCAAAGCCACAAATGGAGGCATTGAGCGCAAGAAGATATTCACTGGAAAATGAATCATCGATAAGCAGACGAAATATCTCACCTGCCTTATCCAGTCTGCCGCGGATGAAATGGGCCGATGCCAGTAACAGGCGTGGCGGTATGGCAGCAGACATTCCGATGGTTTCGCAAAATTGTATGGCTCTGTTGGCACAATCTTCGACGACAGCAATATCGCGTTGCTGCATGGCAAGAAACCCTTTCATCAGGGCGAGGTCAATTTCTATTTTGGCGTGTTCTTCATCAGACAATTCAAGCTGACCGGAATCAAACTGCCGCTGAAGTTCTTCAACCAGGTCCAGCAATATTTCTCCACAACCCAAAAAATGACTCCAGGTACACCGAAGCATGTGGCATGGATGATTTTTGATGATGGATTTCGGGAGTTTTTGGTAGTACGCCATTAACTCAAGGAGTTGACCATCTTCAAACATGCGTTGGCCATGTTTTTCCAGCACCTTTGCTGCCTGCTCAAAATCTTCAATCTCAAAAGCATGTTTTATCGCTTCGTGAGGGAGCCCTTTTTCATTAAACCATTCACTGGCATGACGATGAAGCGGGACAATTTTCGCCGGTTGCGAGCGGACAAGTTGTTCACGCAGCAATTCGGAAAACAAATGGTGATAACGATACCAGTGACGTTTGTTATCCAGCGGAATAACAAACATGTTGGATGTTTCCAGTTGTTCCAGAAGCGCCATGCTGTTTTTTCGTTGAGTCAACTTGTCACATAAAGACCCGCACAATTGATTCAGTACGGATGTATGTAACAGAAACTGTTTTATGTCTTCCGGCTGCCGACGCAATACTTCATCGGTGAGATAATCCATAATGTAACGATCATCACCTGCAAATGCCTGAATGAACGCTGTTCTGTCATTTTCGGCTTCGAGTGAAATTGCCGCAAGTTGTAAACCTGCAATCCAGCCTTCCGTACGCGCTTCCAGCACTGAAATATCCTCAGATGACAAATCCAGGCCGGTAATTTTATTGAGAAATTGTGCAGCTTCCTCATGAGTAAAACGTAAATCCGACTCCCCTATTTCTGCCAGCTGTCTGCGTACCCGCATGCGGGATAATGCAATAGGCGGTATGGAGCGGGAGGTCATCGCTACATGCAATTGAGAGGGCTGGTGATCAATAAGATAATTCAGCACTTCATGAACAGCATCATGCTCAATGAGATGATAATCATCCAATGCCAGGAAAAAACGGCTATCCAGGGTGCTGATTTGGTTCACAAGGGAGCGCAGTAAAGAAATAACATTGGGAGGCTGAGCCAAGGCAAGAATACTGGCTTCCTTCAGACCAAACTGCGGATAAATGCACTGAATTGTTTTTATCACATAATGAAGAAAACGAGTGGGATCATTATCATCTTCATCCAGAGACAGCCATGCAACCGGGATTTTTTGCTGTTCCAGCCAGCGGGTTAACAGGGTTGTTTTTCCAAACCCGGCAGGTGCGCAAACAAGGCTCAGGGATTGGGGTTCTGTCCCTAATTTGTCAAAAAGCCGTTGACGATGAACAAGCTGGCCATGACAACGCGGCAAAATTAACTTGGTCGATAACAGCGAGTCATCATCGTTATCCATCTGACTACTGATATTAGTGCTGTCTGACGGGTTCATGCTCATTCCAGGCCGATGCTGTATTTGAATAATTCAGCTGGTGAGAATATACAATAATGCGATGCCCGCTGGGCATTTTGCAGCCTCTGGAACTGCTTTCAGGTTTGTTTTTTTGATAAGTTAATCTTATATTTCATGCGGTTGCACAACTTAGGTGAAGTGATTTCAGCTGGTGCTCAACAGCCGTTTAGGCGCAACCCGGCCGTCATCCAGCACAGTACCCAAACCCAGAAAGCGTTTGTCGCTGGCATACAATCTCACCCAGCCACGGTCCTTAAGCTGCGGCACAAAGACCGCTTGCCCCTGACAGAGATAAAAACTGGCATCTTCCGGGAGGCACACCTCTGGCCAATCCGGCAGGGTGGATTCCATGGGTAACAGCAATTCGTCCAGTGCGTGTGAACCTGATTGCTCCACGATGGCTTGCAGGAATTCCAGTGTATACATGGCATGTCCATCCAGCGCACCGACACCGGTACGTCGCAGAGCCGAGACATGAGCACCACAACCCAACGCTTCACCGATGTCTTCAGCCAGTACACGAATATAGGTGCCTTTACTGCACCGCACGTCCAGTTCCAGCTCATCACCCTCAAGTCGCAGTAGTTTCAGAGAATGAATGGTGATATCACGCGGCTCACGCTCGACTTCAATACCTTGATGGGCCAATTTATAAAGAGGCTGACCTCCCTGTTTGATGGCGGAATGCATGGGAGGCGTTTGCTGGCTCTGACCCAGAAAGCTTTCCAGTACCTCTTGTACCTGTGTGACAGCAAGCTCCCCTACAGGTCGTGTTTCGCGGATTTCACCATCGGCATCACCACTGTCGGTGGTTGCGCCCAGCTTACAGGTTGCGCGATATTCCTTATCCGCAGAAAGCAGAAAACCGGAAATTTTGGTGGCTTCTCCAAGGCAAATGGGAAGCATGCCGGATGCCAGCGGATCAAGACTGCCGGTATGCCCTGCCTTGTTGGCATTAAAAAGCCGTTTGACTATTTGCAGGGCGGCATTGGAGGTAATACCGATGGGTTTATCCAACAGCAATACACCATTCACACTTCGGCCACGGTTACGACGACGCGCCACAATCATTCTCCAAAAACATTAAAAAAGAAACGGGAGGGCTGCTGCTCAAATCACTTTGATTTTTCAGACGGGGAGTCAGCAGGTTTGTTGGTTGGCTCATCAACCTCGGCAGAGGCTGTGCCTGACTGTTTGATCAGGTCCGTTAAACGATTCCCGTATTCCATTGAGGAATCGTAAATAAAAACCAGCTGGGGCGTGGTACGCAACTTGAGACGCCGGGCCAATGCAGTACGCAAATAACCGGCGGCCCTGTTCAGGGCCAGCGTGCTGTTTTCAACGGATTTTTTCGCCTGTTCTTTATCCGCCAGATTTTCATCCAGCACGGTAAAATACACACGCGCCCGTTCAAATTCATGCGTGACATCGACACCTGTGACGGTGACCATGCCCACCCGCGGATCACCCAGCTCCATCTGGATCAGCTCAGCCATGTGCCGCTGAATCTGATCTGCCACTCGGCGTGTACGACTAAATTCTTTGGCCATGGCTATTTACTCCACAAATCCACAAGCAAGTGTTACAGGGTACGTTTAACTTCGACTTGTTCGAAGACTTCAATCTGGTCGCCTGCTTTTATGTCGTTGTAGTTTTTCACACCGATACCACATTCTGTACCGGAACGAACGTCCTGCACGTCATCCTTGAAGCGACGCAGCGATTCCAGTTCGCCTTCGTAAATCACCACATTGTCGCGCAATACACGAATGGGGTTGTTTCGTTTCACCACACCTTCCGTCACCATGCAGCCTGCAATAGCGCCCAGCTTGGGAGAACGGAAAACATCGCGCACTTCGGCAAGACCCACGATTTGCTCTTTGAATTCCGGTGCCAGCATACCGCTCAGTGAATTTTTCACTTCATCAATGGCATCGTAAATCACACTGTAATAATGCAGGTCGATGCCATCTTCTTCGATGATGCGTTTCGCCGAGGCGTCAGCACGCACATTAAAGCCGATCATGACTGCGGAAGAGGCTACTGCCAGATTGACATCCGATTCATTAATACCACCCACACCACTGGCGACAATTTTCACCTTCACTTCGTCTGTGGACAGTTTTGTCAACGACTCATTAAGGGCTTCCACTGAACCTTGCACATCCGCCTTTACCACCAGATTGAGGGTATTCACTTCGCCCTCTTCCATTTGCGAGAACATGCTTTCCAGTTTGGCTTTTTGTTGACGCGCCAGCTTCACATCACGGAATTTCCCCTGACGGAACAACGCCACTTCACGCGCCTTGCGTTCATCGTCCACTACCAGCATTTCATCGCCTGCACTGGGCGTACCTGAAAGGCCCAATACTTCCACCGGAATCGATGGACCTGCTTCGGCAGTCGGTTGGCCATTTTCATCCAACAACGCGCGCACCCGGCCATATTCCTGACCAGCAAGTACCATATCACCCTTGCGCAAAGTACCGCTTTGCACCAGCACCGTTGCCACCGTGCCTCGTCCTTTGTCCAGACGTGATTCAATCACCACGCCGCGTGCGGGGGCATCTTTCACTGCGCTAAGTTCCAGCACTTCGGCTTGCACGGAAATTGCTTCCAGTAACTTGTCAACGCCTTCACCGGTCAATGCGGACACATGCAAAAACTGTGTATCACCACCCCAGTCTTCCGGCACCACTTCTTCGGCCACTAATTCCTGTTTGACTCGATCCGGTTGTGCGTCTTCTTTATCAATTTTATTCACCGCCACCACTAATGGTACACCGGCAGCCCTGGCATGTTGAATGGCCTCTTTGGTTTGTGGCATAACACCGTCATCAGCTGCCACAACCAATACAACAATATCGGTGGCTTTCGCGCCACGCGCCCGCATCGCAGTAAATGCCGCATGTCCGGGTGTATCCAAAAAGGTGATTGGACCAAGATCCGTATCGACATGGTAGGCACCAATGTGCTGGGTGATACCCCCCGCCTCGCCTGCGGCCACTTTCGATTTTCGAATGTAATCCAACAGCGATGTTTTACCGTGGTCAACATGCCCCATGATGGTGACGGCAGGCGCACGCGTTATCTGCTCACCATCACTATCGGATGCCTGCGTAATACTTTCTTCCAGCGCATTGTCACTCACCAGTACGGCTTTGTGACCCATTTCTTCCACAACAATGCTCGCGGTTTCCTGGTCAAGCACCTGATTGATCGTCACCATGCTGCCCATGCCCATCATCACTTTGATGACCCCAGCCGCTTTTACAGCCATTTTTTGTGCGAGTTCGCCAACAGTAATGGTTTCGGGAATGTTGATATCACGCACCACAGGTGTCACCGGCATTTCAAAACCATGCTCAGTCGGTCCGGAAGACACTGCACCACGAGTACGCCGGGGCTTCTTCTTGCGACGACCTGACTTACTGGCATCGACATGCAGTTCTTTACGACCATATTTCGTCGGTTTTTCAGCTTTTCCTGGCTTGTCTGCACGCTCACGCTTCACACCACGTTTCTCAGTGCTTTTCTCCGCCGCAGCCGCCGGTTTGGAGGGAGTCGCAGGGGCCTTTGCTACTACCGCTGCCGCCTCTGTGGCTGCTTTTAATGCGGCCTCTTCTTCCCGTTTTTTGGCCTCTGCTTCTGCCAGACGCTCCTGTTCTTCCCGGGCTTTTGCCTCGTTTGCATCAGTACGACGTTGACGCTCAAGCTCGGCCATTTTTTCTGCATCAACACGATCCTGCGCAATTTTATCCGTTTCCACTTTGAGCTTTTCAGCCTCTTCGGAAACCACTTCGCTGCGTTTCATGTAAGTGCGTTTTTTACGCACTTCAACATTCACTGTTTTACCGCGCGTTGCACTACGCCCAGCACCGCTCGGTTGTTTCAGTTCAGAAACAGTCTTGCGGCGCAGGGTAATTTTTTTCGGTTCACTGGCCTTTACTTCCCCACCGCCGTGGGTATCACGCAGAAAATCCAGCAACTTCATTTTTTCTTCGTCGCTAACGATTTGCTCGCCGCTTTCAAACGACATGCCAGCCTTGTCCAGCTGTCCCAGTAAACGGTCCACTGGAACACTCAAAACTTCAGCTAATTGTTTTACACTTACGCCTGACATAACTTCCCCCAATCACTTAACCCTGTTGTTCGCCAGCCGCTGTATCTTCAGCAAACCAGGGAGCTCGTGCGGTCATAATCAATTTACCGGCCCGTTCTTCATCCATATCTTCAATGTCCATTAATTCGTCAACGGATTGCTCCGCCAGATCTTCCATGGTGATCACATTACGACTGGCCAGGACAAAAGCCAGATGCTGATCCATTCCATCCATTGTCAGCAAATCTTCTGCTGGCTGTTTTTCTTCCAGCACTTCTTCCTGCACCAGTGCCTTGGTCAGCAACACATCTTTGGAACGGTTACGCAATTCATTCACAATATCTTCGTCAAATTCTTCAATGCCCAGCATCTCTTCCAATGGCACATAGGCAATTTCCTCGATACTGGTAAAACCTTCCTGCACGAGAATACCAGCAAATTCTTCGTCCACATCCAACTGCGCCATAAACAATTGCAAAGCGGCCTTGCCTTCCTGCTCACCTTTTTCCGACAGTTGCTCGTCAGACATCACGTTGATCGTCCAGCCGGTCAACTCACTGGCAAGACGTACATTTTGTCCGCCACGACCAATGGCTTGCGAAAGTTGTTCTTCTTCCACAGCAATATCCATGGCATTGTTTTCTTCGTCCACCACGATGGACACCACTTCGGCGGGCGACATAGCATTAATTACAAACTGCGCCGGGTTTTCATCCCAAAGAATAATGTCCACACGTTCGTCGGCCAGTTCGTTGGACACCGCACGCACCCGTGAACCCCGCATGCCAACACAGGCACCTACCGGGTCAATACGGGCGTCATTGGATTTAACCGCAATTTTTGCGCGAGAACCGGGATCGCGTGCAGCCGCCAGAATATCAATCAGACCTTCACCCACCTCGGGGATTTCCAGTTTGAACAATTCGATCAATAACTCCGGTGCCGTGCGACTCACAAACAATTGTGGGCCACGCATTTCGGAACGTACGTCTTTCAAATAACCTCGTACACGATCACCTGGGCGCACAGCCTCACGCGGTATCATATCTTCGCGCGGCACCAGGGCTTCAACATTTTCGCCAAGGTCCATAATGATGTTGCCTTTGTCCAGGCGCTTGACCACACCCATAACCAATTCGCCAATACGCCCCTTAAAGGCTTCGACAACGTGCGCACGCTCGGCATCACGCACCTTTTGCACAATAACCTGCTTCGCCGCCTGTGCCGCAATACGCCCAAACTCGGCAGATTCCATCGGCTCTTCAATGAATTCTCCGGCTTTGATATCCGGGTCTTTCTTCAGCGCATAAGTCAGCTTGATTTGTGTATCGGGATCTTCAAAATCCTCGGAGTCATCCTCAAACACTTCCCAGATACGAAAGGTTTTGTATTCACCCGTTGTTCGGTCGATATCAACACGCACATTGATATCCATACCGCTAAGCTTTTTGCTGGCTGTCGCCAACGCTGCTTCAATGGCACCAAAAATCGTCTCTTTATCGAGTCCCTTCTCATTCGATACGGCATCTGCAACCATCAATATTTCTTTGCTGTTCATCGCTCTCCGCCTCATCATAGCCGTGGCCTGTTACCCAGGGCATGTAGATTTTTCTCTAACGTGTTGCTCTCAATTTACTACTGTTTTTGCACGTCTGTTTACACTTTGCCCACTAAAAGTCAGCAATCAGATTTGCCTTATCAATAGCGCCCAGCGCCAATACCAATTCATTTTCACCAATATTTACAATTACCTGCTCATTTTCGACACCCTGCAAAGTGCCCCTGAATTTGCGCTGCCCATCAATCGGCGTTACCAACTTCAATTTAACCTTATGGCCTGCAAACTGCTCAAAATGTTTCAGCGTAAATAATGGTCGATCAAGTCCTGGCGATGATACTTCCAACTGATACTGTCCCTGGATAACATCTTCCACATCCAGTACACCACTCAGCTGGTGGCTCACACGCTGACAATCACGCACACCAACGCCGTTCTCTTTATCAATATACACACGCAACAGGCCGCGATTGCCCTGCCTGCCATATTCAATGCCCACGAGCTCGCAGTCCAATGATTCAACCACCGGGGCGATAACCGCCTGTATATGCGCTGGTATCTGCCGCACAATCTCGCTCCAATTAAGCACTTTTTCCAGAAACAAAAAATGGGCCCTAGGCCCACCGTCACATCAACCACTTTATCAAGGCCAATTATAGCGCCTGACGGCCTGCACACCAAACTACACCAGCGTTTCAGCCGGTTTTTTTAACAACAAGCTAACAAACGTTAACAAAAAAAAGTTAAAAAAAAACCACGTTTACTCGTGGCCTTTTCGATCCGTACCCGAATCGTCGATTCCTCGTGGAATCATTCTACTTTTTCTTGACTGGTAGCGGAACAGGATTTGAACCTGTGACCTTCAGCGGCTATGCCGGATGAAAGCTGAGTCCGATCATCGGACACTCCACAAAACCATTTTCTCACAGCTAGTAGCGGGAACAGGATTTTAACCTGTGACCTTCAGCGGCTGCGCCGGATGAAAGCTGAGCCCGATCGTCGGGCACTCCACAAAACCATTTTCTCGTAGTTGGTAGCGGGGACAGGATTTGAACCTGTGACCTTCGGGTTATGAGCCCGACGAGCTACCGGACTGCTCCACCCCGCACCCGAGGCAGCGCATTCTACCCAAGTCCGCTGAAAATACAAGTCCGGTTGAGAAATTAGTTAACATTTTTTGTTATTGACAGTTTCAAGCACCACATAAGCGATAGCATATTCTTTTTCATCAGACAGGCTGAGATGGCTGTTGCCAATACCTTGTTTTTGCAAAATCTGTTGCGCCTGCTGAGAAAACACCAGTAACGGTTTACCCAGCGCATCGTTGTCTACACCGATATCGTGCAGATTCAGTCCGTCACGAAACCCGGTGCCCAGCGCCTTGGCAGCAGCCTCTTTAGCCGCAAAACGCTTGGCCAAAAACGATGCCTGCTGTGCCGAGTCTGTAAAAGTGGCCATTTCGCTCCGGGTAAGAATGCGCGCAGCAAAGCGCTCACCATAGCGATCCAGATTATCGGCCATACGCGGAATACGCACGATATCGGTACCAATGCCGAAAATCACGCGCCTTGTGCCTCACGCATCAACTGCTTTATTTCACGCACCGCCAATTGCAGGCCGCTGAACACGGCCCGGGCAATAATGGCATGCCCGATATTCAGTTCACGAATACCTGGAATGGCCGCAATGGCTTGTACATTGTGGTAATGCAGACCGTGGCCTGCATTAACCTGCAAACCAAGGCCGAGGCCATGCTCCACCGCCGTGACAATTCTGGCTAGCTCGATATCACGCTGCGCTGGTGTTTGTGCATCGGCAAAATGTCCGGTGTGAATTTCGATGACGGGCGCACCCACTTCAGCCGCAGCGTCAATTTGCAGCGGATCAGCATCAATAAACAGCGACACCCGTACCTGCGCCTCTGCAAGACGGGAGCAAGCCTCACGCATGCGCTCACGCTGCCCGGCCACATCCAGACCACCCTCGGTAGTCAGCTCCTCACGGCGTTCCGGCACCAGACAACAGTCGGCTGGCTGAATACGGCTGGCGATAGCCAGCATTTCCTCGGTGACCGCCATTTCCAGATTCATACGGGTTTGTAAAATATCCTTGAGCATCTCCACGTCACGATCCTGGATGTGGCGGCGATCTTCGCGCAGATGCAGGGTAATGGCATCGGCACCGGCCTGCTCGGCTTCGATAGCCGCTTGAATGGGATCAGGGTAGCGTGTGCCGCGTGCCTGACGTAGCGTGGCGACGTGATCGATGTTGACGCCCAGTAACATGGCGTTTGAGTTTATATTTGCCTGTGCCATAAGAGAGAACCTGTGCTGTTTGTTGTGTTGTGAATCTTTTCGTAGAATCAGTTTTCGTAAAATCAGGACGTCATGCGCTGTGCCAACTGAGCACTTTGTTGCAGTAGCTGTCGGCTTTGCAAAGGTTTGGGACCGAGATAATGCCCCAACATAGCACGCAATAACTGTTTTGCCTGACGGCGAACGGGTGCTGTTGATAAATCATTTTCCTGTAATGCCAATAACGTGTGCCCGGATATTTTAATCCCCATATGCGCTTCATTATTTTCTGTCGGTGCAGAGCCTTCAGCAAGCGTCGATGCAGAATCTTCAACAAATAATACCGGCCCCTGTTCAAGAAAATAAATATAGTCCTGTCCAGCCTGCACGGGGGTTGCGCTATGTACATCATAATCAAGCACTAACCCATATCCCAGAGCCGTCAACAGGCGTATTTCAAAACGGCGTAAAATGATTTCCAGTTCTATTTGTGCATCTTCGGCCTTATTCAGTGCCGCCAATTCACGCAAGGCTGCGTCGTACCAGCCAAACAATTCCAGTTGTGCATCATGGCGCTGTAACAAACGTAACAGAATCTCATTCAGATAAAATCCGCTGGCAATTAAATGTGGATTGATGCGCAATGCGGTACCCTGTGCTTCGGCGTCCGTTAACAGCCCCAATTCACCACGCTGATTAAACGATACCAGTAAAGGCTGGAAGTTTTGCAACAGCCCTCGCCAGCGTGGCTTGTTGCCGCGCACGCCTTTGGCGATAACACCTACCCGTCCCTGTTCAGGGGTAAATAATTCGAGGATGGCACTGGTATCGCGATAGGCTCGCTGGTGTAAAACATAGGCGGGTTGTAACGACACCCGCACATTAGTCATCCTGATAACCGAGGCTGCGCAGGGCGCGCTCATCATCAGCCCAGCCACTGCGCACTTTCACCCATAGCTGCAAAAAAACCTTACCTTCGAAAGCACGCTCCATATCCTTGCGTGCTAATTCGCCAATGCGCTTTAATTGCTGGCCTTTTTTACCGATGATAATGCCCTTTTGGCCATCACGCTCCACCCAGATAATGGCATGAATATGACGAACACTATTTTCCACCGAGAATTTTTCAATTTCCACTGTCGTGGAATATGGCAGTTCCTGCGATAAAGAACGCACCAGTTTTTCGCGCACAAATTCGGACGCCATAAAACGTTCGCTACGATCCGTTACCTGATCTTCGGGGAAAAAAGGCGGTGCCGTTGGCAATAATTTTTCAATAGCGACTTCCAACTGGCTTACACCTTCACCGGTTTGCGCAGAGATGGGCATCATCTGCGTAAAAGCATGCTTTTCAGCTAACATGCCCAGATGTGGTAGCAATACATCCTTTTCTTTCAGACCATCTACTTTATTGACCACCAGAAACACCGGCACGCTAACCTGTTTTATTTTTTCCAGGACGTGCGTATCTTCGTCGGTCCACTGGGTGCGATCCAGCACAAAAATAATCACATCCACATCAGTAATACTGCTCGAAGCAGCACGATTCATAAAACGGTTGATGGCTTTTTTCCCACCGAGATGCAAACCCGGTGTATCCACATAAACCACTTGGCAATCATCCGTGGTTTTCACCCCTAAAATGCGATGGCGGGTCGTTTGCGGGCGATTGGCAGTAATGCTGATTTTCTGGCCCAAAATACAATTGAGCAAGGTTGATTTGCCAACATTGGGACGGCCAACAATAGCAACATAACCGCAGTGAAAATCTTGTTCGTTTGTTGGTGTATTCATTTTGTAACTGCTCAGGCTGGTTTTTTACCGATAAATCAAGCGCTGGTTTTGCAAGCATTTGATTTTAGGCATAAAGGGTTATTCCAGTATTTTATGAGGCACTCATTCAAATTTATTACTGGGTAATTACCGCAAAGTTCACGAAGACGCAAAGGGCGCAAAGAAAAACAGTATACACTTTGCATTCTTTACGCCCTTTGCGTTTACAATATTTGGCTTGATAGTATCATTTCATTTTTGACTGTCGTTTAACAGCAGCAGAGCCTGTTCTGCGGCATCCTGCTCTGCCTTGCGCCTGCTGCTACCAATACCGAAGACCGGTTGGGACAAGCCTTGTACGACACAGCTAATTTCAAAACGCTGATTATGTTCATCTCCCGATGTGCTGACAACGGCATAAACCGGGAGCGGAAAACGACGCGCCTGCAAAAACTCTTGCAAGCGTGTTTTGGGGTCTTTTAATTCATTTTCTGCGGAAAGCTTGGCAAGCCGTGGATTAAGACACTTTTCAATAAATTTGCGCGCACTGTCCAGCCCATTGTCCAGATAGATTGCACCAATAATAGCTTCCATGCCATCAGCCAGTATGGAGTCACGGCGAAAACCGCCGCTCTTTAATTCACCGGAACCCAACAATAAAAAATCGCCCAGTGAAAATTCGCGCGCCAGCTCCGCCAGGGTTTCTTTTTTTACCAAAGAAGCACGAAAACGACTGAGATGCCCCTCCGGTACAGAATCAAACTGAAAATAAAGAAGGTCGGCAACCACAAAACCAAGAATGGCATCACCCAAAAACTCCAGCCGTTCATTATTGGCTGCACCTTTACTGCGATGGGTTAACGCCAGGGTAAGAAGAGCGACATCACTGAATTGGTATTCAAGTGTGCGTTGTAATCGATCAAGTTGCACATCCGGTTTATTCACAACAACCTCAATCCAGTTTTACCTCGTCAACAAAACTCACCACCATATCGACATTGCCTAATGCCGGGGTACGCACTTCATATTCAATGGCAATAAGCATGGAGCCATCTTTATTGCGTTCAATGAAAATATGTTCATCAGTGACATTTTTTACATCATCAATGGAAAAGCGTTTACTGAGTGTATTGAGAATTTCGCTGTTGGTTTTTTCCGCAATACCCGATTCCTCTGTGAGACTTTCGAGATGGGAGGTAACATTAAAATGTTCCATATAAATAGGAAACAGGCGTATGGCAATCGTGGCAAAAAAACCAATCATCGCAAGAATTAATATGACACTGATAGCTGTCAAACCCTGTTGACGGTGTGGGTGCCGCTCAAGTCGCTTGATTGTTCTATTCATTGTTCTTTGGCTCCACTCGCTTTTTGTTGCATTCAATCGTCATCATTGACACTAAACCTGAATTCTGCAAGTCCTGAATACCACACATCGACCCGGTTTTTCATCTATTTAATGCTGCTCCCCAACCGGTCCCAGGCAATACCGCTGGCTTTTGAGTCCCAGTTCATCCAGATCATAAAGGCCTTGCCCACCAGATTTTCTTCCGGCACAAACCCCCAATAACGACTGTCGTTGCTGTTGTCCCGGTTATCGCCCATTACAAAATACTGGCCTTCCGGTACAACAAACTCACCTTCCATCGTACCTCGGCTTTCGTCAATCAGTATATCGTGATCCACGCCTGACAAGTGTTCCAGCCACACTTTTGCACCCGACATAGGGACACCGGAGCCAACACCGATATACGTTCCCTTTGCTTCCTGTTTGACTGGCTCGCCATTCACAATAAGCTGTTTGTTATAATAAGCGACTTTATCCCCCGGCAAACCAATCACCCTTTTGATGTAATCAATAGAGGGGTCTTTGGGGTAACGGAAAACCATGACATCACCCCGTTTTGGTTCACCAATATCAATAATTTTGCTGTTGAGTACTGGCAGGCGCACGCCGTAGGAAAACTTGTTGACCAATATAAAGTCGCCCGTTAATAACGTGGGCATCATCGAGTTTGAAGGAATGCGGAAAGGCTCCACCAAAAATGAGCGCAGTACCAGCACAGCCAGTATTACCGGGAATAACGAACGTGCATACTCAACCAGTACAGGCTCTTTAAGCAGTCTTTCTTTTGCTTCGGACAGTGTTTCGGTGGGAGATGCATTTTGTTCCGACAGCGCATCAGCCGCCGCACGTCGTTTAGGTGCCAAAACATAGGCATCGAGTAACCAGATAATGCCAGTAATAAAAACCGCACTGACCATAATCGCGGGAAAATTAAAATCCATGAGCTTCTTTACCTGTACTTGTTATTATTTACTTTTACCAACCTGCAATATCGCCATAAAGGCCTCTTGTGGAATTTCCACGGAACCCACCTGCTTCATGCGTTTTTTACCCGCCTTTTGTTTTTCCAGCAGTTTGCGTTTACGTGATATATCACCGCCATAACACTTGGCGGTCACATTTTTACGCAAGGCTTTTACATTGCTGCGTGCCACAACATGAGCACCAATCGCTGCCTGAATGGCCACATCGAACATCTGTCGTGGAATAATTTCACGCATTTTTTCGGCCAGTTCACGGCCGCGATACTGTGCCTGCTCACGATGCACAATCACTGACAGCGCATCCACCCGCTCACTATTAATCAGCAAATCCAGCTTCACCAGATCAGCGGCCTGAAAACGGATAAAATGATAATCCAGTGAGGCATAACCACGGCTGACAGATTTCAGCCTGTCGAAAAAGTCCATGACCACTTCGTTCATCGGCATTTCATACTCCAGGGATACCTGGTTGCCGATGTAAAGCATTTTGCGCTGTACACCACGTTTTTCAATACACAAGCTGATCACATTGCCGACGTATTCCTGGGGCAGCAAAATATTAGCCACAATAATCGGTTCACGCAGTTCTTCAATTTTGCCGGCATCAGGCAGTTTTGAGGGATTATCCACCTGAATCACTTCACCATTACTGGCCAGGACTTCATATATGACCGTAGGCGCAGTACTGATCAGGCTGAGATCATATTCACGCTCCAGACGCTCCTGCACAATTTCCATATGCAGCATGCCCAAAAAACCACAGCGGAAACCCAGCCCCAATGCCTGCGAAGTTTCCGGCTCATAAAACAGGGATGCATCATTCAAACGCAGTTTTGCCAGGGCATCGCGCAGATCTTCGTAATCTTCAGCACTGATAGGGAAAATACCGGCGTACACTTGCGGTTGCACGGCCTTAAAACCCGGCAGGGGTCCCGTCGCCGGATTATCTGTCAGGGTCAGCGTATCTCCTACCGGTGCGCCCTCGATTTCCTTGATACCGGCAATAACATAACCCACCTCTCCCGCCTGCAAAATATCCGTATCCTGCCGTTTGGGATTGAAAATACCAACATGATCTACCAGATGAGTACGTCCCGTACTCATGACCAAAATTTTCTGACGTTTTTTCAGTGTGCCCTGCTTAATGCGCACCAGTGACACTACGCCCAGATAATTATCAAACCAGGAATCAATAATCAGCGCCTGCAAAGGAGCGTCCCGGTCACCTTCCGGCGCAGGAATTCTTTGCACCAGGTCTTCCAACAGCTCATCGACACCCAGTCCCGTTTTCGCACTGACTCGCGTGGCTTCGCTGGCCTCCACGCCAATGATGTCTTCGATTTCATGAATCACCCGCTCCGGATCGGCAGCAGGCAGGTCAATTTTGTTAAGCACTGGCACCACTTCCACATCCTGTTCAATGGCGGTGTAACAATTGGCCACGCTCTGCGCTTCCACACCCTGTGAGGCATCCACCACCAGCAATGCGCCTTCGCAGGCCGCCAGTGATCGTGACACTTCGTAGGAAAAATCGACGTGACCGGGAGTGTCAATAAAGTTTAGCTGGTAGATTTCACCATTTTTTGCTGTGTAATTGAGCGTAACGCTCTGCGCCTTGATAGTAATGCCGCGTTCGCGTTCCAAATCCATGGAATCCAGCACTTGTGCAGACATCTCTCGCTCGGACAGGCCGCCGCACATTTGAATGAAGCGGTCAGCCAGCGTGGATTTTCCGTGGTCTATATGCGCAATAATGGAAAAATTGCGGATGTTTTCCATTTTTGACATGTAAAAGGTATCACCGAATTAAGGGAATGAAATCACGTTCGGAAGGAACGACCGGCGGGCATTGTAATCTATCTGGCCCGCCGCCGAAACAGAAACCCCGCAGACCATTACGATCTGCGGGGATTTTTGCAAAACCCGAGTGGGTTATTTTTCCTTGATTTTCAGCGCCAGAAAAACAGGGCCGCCACGGCGCTGCACCAACAGTGGTAACGACTTGTCCACGGGCAGTTCTGCTGATATCTCGGCAAAGTGCTTGGCATCTTTCACATCCACATTGTTGATCATCAAAATCACATCACCTCGCCTCACCCCGGCCTTACGTGCCGGACCGGCCTGGATTTTCTGCACAATCACACCACCATCCTTGATTTCCAGCTTTTTACGCTGCTCGGCAGTAAGATCCATCACGGTGATATTCAACCGGGTCTCGTTGGCTGTGCTTGGCTCACCGCCAGCCACCTGTATGTCGTCATCGGGTAATTCACCCAAGGTCACCTTCAGAGTCTTGACCTTACCCTTACGCAAAATTTCCACCTTGACCTTTTCACCCACCGGGCTGATGCCGACCAAGGGTGGCAGATTCGAAGAACGTACCACCGGCTCACCATTGAAACGGGTGATAATATCGCCGACTTCCAGTCCTGCTTTTTCTGCGGGGCTGTCTTTTAGTACCTTGGCCACCAGAGCACCACGAGGTTTGTCCATGCCAAACGATTCTGCCAACTCGCGAGTGACATCCTGGATCAGTACACCCAGCCAGCCAC
>WFQM01000236.1 GCA_015487095.1 Gammaproteobacteria bacterium
TCCAATATAGATTTATATATCTTTTTAGTGAGTAACTCATAATCTTTTGAAGTTTCACAAAATTCCAAATTAACCTCCTATGAGCAACAGTACAATATACAGAATCACTAATTATGGTGCTATACAGAATCTGTATATTGCATAATTACGGACTTCATATTACTGTACAATAAAACAGCATTTTGTAAAATGAAACCTCATACATATGAGGGGGGCGCTAACATCTGGATAATAACAAGTCAAAAACAGATGGCGCTACCGACAGATTCTGGGATAGATACATTGAATTCATTCAAAAACAGGGGGGTTAAGGGGGCGCTTGTCGTTGATACATAAAACGGGTAAAGCAGTATACTCAAGCTTATCCTGATCAAAAACTGCTCACACATACACCTGAGCTAGTCACTCGGTTTTTGGATGATGAGGGTAGGAATACCAAGCAAAAAGACTGGTAGTTCATGCAAACTGTCGATGCTATACAGAAACTGTTTATTATGATCAATGCGCCATGTCTCGATAACGTGGATTAGGCCCATTGACGATCTTTTGTTCATACCCAGCCTCAGAGTCACGCCACCTTTGCCAGAAAGCTCCTGCTTCCAGCGAACAAAATAAACTGGTAAAGGTGCGTTTGCGATGGTACGCAGAGACTGTGCTCCTTTTTTGACCGCCCTTATCGCTGAAATCTGCCAGAGACATTATTCAACCCGCACAGAGTAAGTCTATGAACTGTTAGTTAACAGGTGCTCAATGAAGTGAAGGATTTGGATGTCAGTTTAGCGATTGATGATTTTAGCGTGTTGGCAGCGGATCTTGATGCGCAATCAAGGGCGCAGGTTCAAGCCTGAGCCATTTGGCGACCATTTAAGGGTGTGTTGTTGCATTTCAGGTGTCACTTAAAGGTGTGGCTGTAATGCAAAGTGCCCGGTTTTTTGTCAGCACTACCCTTCAGTCTTTCCCTGCGTTGATTTTGGGCATTTTGCCAGTGTGCCGCAGGGTAATGGGTGTGCTATGATTCCGCGACTGAAAAGAGCGCTCAAGCGCCGCTCGTTCCCTGAAGCCGGAGCTTTGAAACCAGAGCCGAGACTATTTATTGAAGAGGTAGTGGCATACGCCCATGACAGACAGCATCGAGTTCGCCAAAGAAACCCTCCCCGTCAATATTGAGGAGGAGATGAAGCAGTCTTATCTTGATTACGCTATGAGCGTCATTGTTGGACGTGCGTTGCCCGACGTGCGTGATGGCCTCAAGCCCGTGCATCGCCGTGTGCTTTATGCGATGAGCGTGCTGGGTAACGACTGGAATAAACCCTACAAAAAGTCCGCCCGTGTGGTAGGTGATGTTATTGGTAAATACCATCCCCACGGGGATACTGCGGTGTACGACACCATCGTACGCATGGCCCAGCCGTTCTCGCTGCGCTACATGTTGGTAGACGGGCAGGGCAACTTCGGCTCGGTGGATGGTGACTCCGCGGCCGCCATGCGTTACACCGAAGTGCGTATGTCCAAAATTGCGCATGAGCTGTTAGCTGACCTGGATAAAGAGACGGTTGACTTTACCCCCAACTACGATGAATCCGAGCACGAGCCTGCCGTATTTCCGTCGCGCCTGCCTAACCTGCTGATCAATGGCAGCTCCGGCATTGCCGTGGGTATGGCCACCAATATCCCGCCGCACAATCTTGGCGAGGTGGTGGATGCGGTGCTGGCGCTGATTGATGATCCCTCGCTGGATATTAATGCGCTGATCGACATTGTGCCCGGCCCGGATTTTCCCACTGAGGGCATTATTAACGGTGTGCGTGGTATTCGCGAGGCCTATCGCACCGGCCGGGGCCGCGTGTTGGTGCGTGCCCGTACTGAGATCGAAGAACACGGTAATGGGCGTCAGCGCATTGTAGTGACTGAGTTGCCATATCAGGTGAACAAGGCACGTCTCATCGAAAAAATTGCGCATCTGGTGCGTGACAAAAAGATCGAGGGTATCAGTGAGCTGCGTGATGAATCTGACAAAGATGGCATGCGCATGGTCATTGAGCTCAAACGCGGTGAAGTGCCTGAGGTGTTGATCAATAACCTCTATTCGCAGACACAAATGCAGAATACTTTCGGCATCAACATGGTGGCGCTGGTAGACGGCCAGCCACGGTTGCTGAATCTCAAGCAGATATTACAGGCTTTTATTGATCATCGTCGTGTGGTGGTGACCCGTCGTACGATTTTTGATTTGCGCAAGGCGCGTGAAAAGGCGCACATTCGTGAAGGTCTGGCAGTTGCACTGACCAATATTGACCCGATTATTGCGCTGATCAAATCGGCTCCCAATCCCGCACAAGCCAAAATCAAACTGATGGATGCTGGCTGGGAACCGGGTGTGGTGCTGAAGATGTTGGAGCGTTCCGGTGCCGAATCTTCGCGTCCCGACAATCTGGGCAAAGAATTTGGTCTGGTGGATGGCAAGTACCATCTGTCTGAAGTGCAGGCTCAGGCTATTCTGGAAATGCGCCTGCATCGTTTGACCGGCCTTGAACAGGATAAAATTCTTAACGAATATGAAGAACTGCTCATTGTTATTGCCGATTTATTGGATATCCTCGGTAGTATTGAGCGCCTGATGCAGGTGATTCGCGAAGAATTGCAGGAAATCAAAGAGCAGTACAATGACGAACGACGTACTGAAATTCGTGAGTCAGAAGCAGATATCAATCTCGAAGACCTGATCACCGAAGAAGATGTGGTGGTAACGCTGTCGCATGAAGGTTATGCCAAGTGTCAGCCGCTGACGGATTATCGTGCTCAGCGTCGTGGTGGTCGAGGCAAGTCTGCCACCAATATGAAAGATGAGGATTTTGTCGATAAGCTGTTTGTCGCCAGTACCCACGATACGATTTTGTGCTTCTCCAGTCAGGGCAAAATGTACTGGAAAAAAGTCTATGAACTGCCGCAGGCAGGACGTGCTGCGCGTGGTAAACCCATCGTCAATTTGCTGCCACTGGAAGAAGGCGAACGCATTAACGCCATTCTGCCCATTCGTGAATACGAAGAAGGTAAATTTATCTTCTTTGCGACAGCGAATGGCACGGTGAAAAAGACGCCGTTGGTGGATTATTCGCGACCGCGGGCCAACGGTATTCGCGCCATCGATCTGCGTGATGGAGATCAATTGGTAGGTGTGGATATCACTGATGGTGATCGTGATGTGATGCTGTTTACCAGTGCGGGTAAAACCATTCGTTTCAGTGAATCCAATGTGCGCGCCATGGGGCGTACTGCCGGTGGCGTGCGCGGAGTGAGGCTGGCGGGTGATGCCAAGGTGATTTCGCTGATCATTGCCGATGAAGGTTGTGTACTCACGGCAACAGAAAATGGTTATGGCAAGCGCACTGCCGTGGACCAATACCCCAGTCATGGTCGCGGTGGGCAAGGCGTTATCTCCATTCAGGGCGGTGAGCGTAATGGTGCCGTGGTGGGTGCGGTGCTGGTGTCTGATGATGACCAGGTTATGTTGATTTCCGATGGTGGCACTTTGGTGCGTACCCGTGTGGCGGAAATTTCAGTGCTGGGACGTAATACCCAGGGTGTGCGACTGATCAAGCTGTCCAACGGTGAAAAACTGGTGGGTATTGAGCGTGTTGCGGAAGCTGAAGAAGATGACAGCGACGAAGTCGATGAGGTTTCGTCAGAAGATTAGTTGTGGTGGATTGTTCTGTTTTTGAATATTGATACAGAGGTCGCAGAGGCGCAGAGAATGAAATATTTTTCTCTCTGCGCCTCCGTGTCTTTGCGACCTCTGCGTTAAAACTCAGAATGAAAAAACAACATGAAAAAACAACCGCCATGCCAATTATGGATAACGATAATTTTAGGAGTCTTTGATGAGACGCGTGTTTAATTTTAGTGCGGGCCCTGCGGCGTTGCCACAGGAAGTATTGGAAAAGGCTCAGGCTGAAATTCTGGACTGGCACGATGCCGGTATGTCGGTGATGGAAATGAGTCATCGTGGCAAGGAATTCATGTCTATCGCAGCACAGGCCGAGGCTGATTTGCGCGAAGTGATGGCCATTCCGGATAACTACAAAGTGTTGTTTTTGCAGGGTGGCGCCTCCAGCCAGTTTGCCATGGTGCCGTTGAACCTGCTGCGTGGTAAAACATCGGCGGATTATTATCGTACGGGCTCCTGGTCGAAAAAAGCCATTGCCGAGGCCAAACGTTATTGCGATGTCAATATTGTTGCCGATACTGAAAGTGGCGGGAAATTTACCACGGTGCCGGAAGAGGGCAGTGTGACATTTAACCCTGATGCTGCTTATGTGCATTACACGCCCAATGAAACTATCGAAGGTGTGGAATTTCCTTACGTGCCGGATACGGGGGATGTGCCACTGGTTGCTGACATGTCGTCAACGATTCTGTCACGGCAAATTGATGTTTCCAGGTTTGCAATTATCTACGCGGGCGCGCAAAAAAATATCGGCCCTGCCGGGCTTACCATTGTTATTGTGCGCGATGACCTGATTGGTGATGTGAAAGAAGGCACACCGGCCATGTTTGATTATGCCGTGCATGCCAAAAATGATTCCATGTACAACACGCCACCGACCTATGGTTGGTATCTGGCTGGGCTGGTGTTTGCCTGGCTCAAGGAAAAAGGCGGTTTGGTAACAATGGGCGAAATCAATCAACGCAAGGCAGAAAAATTATATGCGGCGATTGATACGTCGAATTTTTATGCAAACCCTGTTGATGCTCATTGTCGTTCCTGGATGAATGTGCCGTTCACACTGGCCAATGCTGATCTGGATGCGGCGTTTCTTGCCGAAGCCAAGAAGGCAGATTTGGTGACGTTGAAAGGGCATCGTTCGGTGGGTGGTATGCGTGCAAGTATTTATAACGCTATGTCCGAAGCGGGTGTGGATGCGCTGATCACTTTCATGGCCGATTTTGAAAAACGTAACGGTTAATAAAAATCCAACGCAAAGACGCAGAGGAGCAAAGGCCGCAAAAAATTAATCATTTTTTGGATTTCTTTCTGGCCTTTTCATTGAAATAAATGGATATCACTATGCACAAAATTCTGACACTCAACAATATTTCCGTTGCCGGACTGGAGCGCTTGCCGCGTGACGGTTATGAAGTGGCTTCGGAAATTCAGCATCCCGACGCTATCTTGTTGCGCTCGTTTAAAATGCATGACATGGAAATTCCATCGACATTGAAAGCGGTGGGCCGTGCGGGTGCGGGTGTTAATAATATTCCGGTGGATAAAATGAGCACCGCAGGTATCCCTGTGTTCAATGCACCGGGTGCCAATGCCAATGCTGTAAAAGAGTTGGTAATTACTGGCATGTTGCTGGCCTGTCGTAATATTTGTCAGGCTTGGGAATTTGCACGTGAGTTGGAAGGCGATGATGCGACAGTCAACAAACAGGTTGAGGCGGGCAAGAAAAATTTTGGTGGTTTTGAACTGCCTGGCCGTACTCTGGGGGTGATTGGTTTGGGGGCTATCGGTCGTCAGGTAGCCAATGCGGCCGTTGCTCTGGGCATGAAGGTGGTTGGTTTTGATCCGGGTATTACAGTGGAGGGTGCCTGGGCTTTGTCGGCTAATGTAAAAAAGGCAGCCACAGTGGATGAGTTGTTATCACAAGTGGATTTTGTCACTTTTCATGTGCCGCTCATCGAAGCCACCAGGCATATGATTAATGCAGAGCGCCTGAAAAACATGAAAGACAATGTGGTCATCCTTAATTTTGCCCGTGGTGGCATTGTGGATGATGAGGCTGTGTCTGAGGCGATCAAGGCTGGTAAGGTTTATGCTTATGTGTGTGACTTTCCGACCAATTTGTTGAAAAAACATGAGCGGGTCATTACTTTGCCGCACTTGGGGGCATCCACTGTGGAGGCAGAAGATAATTGCGCCATCATGGTGGCGGAGCAGGTGCGTGACTATCTGGAAAATGGCAATATTACGAATTCAGTGAATTTTCCTGAAGTGAATATGCCGCGTAACGAAGGTGTGCGCATTACTGTTGTGAATTTCAATGTACCCAATATGGTGGGACAAATCACCACGGCATTGGCCGAGGGTGGTTTGAATATTATTGATATGCTGAACAAGTCCCGCAATGATTTAGCATACACTCTGGTGGATGTTGACCAAGACGTGCCGGATACCGTGCTGGATGCTGTGCGCGCCATTGACGGTGTATTGGCCGTGCGGGCGATATGAAGATGGCAGAGAGTACTGTGAAAAAATAAAAAACCACCGGGTTTAGCCAATGCATCAGCAATGCCATTTAAGTTAAGCCGGAATTCCTGCCTGGTGTAGGTTGGGGGGCGTCAACAGACCCTAAAGATACCCTGAAAATAACGATCAGTTACATGCCGTCTACGAAAGCTTATGACCAATAAACTTGACACAATTCGACAAAAAATTGATGCCTTGGATAAAAAACTCCAGAGCCTGATTAATGAGCGCGCGCGTCTTGCGCAGGAAGTGGCACAGGTAAAACAGGCACAGGGTGATGACGCGGTTTATTACCGCCCGGAGCGTGAAGCGGCCGTGTTACGTGAAGTGCTGGCACGTAACGAAGGCCCTTTATCCGGTGAGGATATGGCACGCTTGTTTCGTGAAATCATGTCGGCCTGTCTGGCCTTGGAGCAAACGTTACAAGTGGCCTTCCTTGGGCCCGAAGGCACTTTTACCCAGGCTGCTGCATTGAAGCACTTCGGGCATTCGGTGCGTACTGTGTCAATGACAGCTATTGATGAAGTATTCCGGGAGGTGGAATCTGCTGCGGTAAATTATGGCGTGGTGCCGGTGGAGAATTCCACTGAAGGTGTGGTCAATCACACGCTGGATATGTTTATGCAGTCTTCGCTGGTGATTTGTGGTGAGGTGGATCTGCGTGTACATCATCACCTGTTAGGGCAAAGTCAGGACCGCAGTAGCCTGAAGCGTATTTACTCGCATCAGCAATCACTGGCTCAGTGTCGTGAATGGCTGGATGTGCGCCTGCCAGGTGTGGAACGGGTACCCGTCAGTTCCAATGCAGAGGCGGCGCGTCGTGCTGCCGGTGAAGAACAGGTGGCAGCTATTGCCAGTGATATTGCTGCCGACATTTATGGCCTTGAAATACTGGAAGCTAATATTGAAGATAATCCCGATAACACCACACGCTTTTTGATTATTGGTCGCCAGTCGGTTGCGTCCAGTGGTGATGATAAAACGTCTTTATTGGTTTCCATGCCCAACAAGCCGGGGGCATTACATCAAATGCTGGAGCCGTTCGCGGAAAATGCGATTTCCATGAGCCGCATTGAGTCTCGCCCCTCTCGTTTGGCTAACTGGGAATATGTATTCTTTATTGATATTAATGGCCATGTTGACGATGAAAAAGTCACTCGATGTTTGGATGCATTGCGCGAAAAAACCTCCATGCTTAAGGTGTTGGGCTCCTACCCCCGGGCGGTTTTGTAACCGGGTTTAACCGAGCTGAATTATCATGAATCCATTCGAAGCACGAGCAACATCTGGCATTAAAGGCTTGCGTCCCTATCAGCCGGGTAAACCTATCGACGAGTTGCAGCGCGAGTATGGCGTGAGTGATGTGGTTAAGCTGGCCTCCAATGAAAATCCGCTAGGGCCAAGTCCCGTAGTGCGGGCGGCATTGCAAAACAAATTTGCCGAACTGGCGCGCTATCCCGATGGCAATGGGTTTGAGTTGAAGCAGGCATTGGCTGCCAGACACGGTGTCGATATGGCACAAATTACGCTTGGTACGGGTTCCAGTGATCCGCTGGAATTTGTGGTGAGAGTGTTTGTGCAGCCGGGTGACGAAGTGATGTTTTCCGAACATGCTTTTGCCATGTATCCCATTATCACCCAGGCTGCCAGTGCCACTGCGGTTATTACACCGGCAAAGG
The DNA here is from genome assembly GCA_015487095.1 of Gammaproteobacteria bacterium. Lineage (GTDB taxonomy): Bacteria > Pseudomonadota > Gammaproteobacteria > SZUA-152 > SZUA-152 > SZUA-152. Next base: position 7,927 of record WFQM01000236.1, read on the forward strand.
ATTGGGGGCATGATCTCGATGCCATGCGCGCTGCGGTTACTGATCGCACCCGAGTGATTTTTATTGCCAACCCGAATAATCCTACGGGTACCTGGTTGGACAGCGACACGTTACAGGCTTTTATTGCTGATATTCCCGAGCAGGTGATGGTGGTCGTCGATGAAGCCTATTTTGAATTTGCCAGTGATCCTGCGTTAGGTGCTGTGGGCTATCCCGATGCGACGCAATGGCTGAATCTTTTTCCTAACCTGATGGTAACTCGCACTTTTTCCAAAGCTTATGGACTGGCGGGGTTGCGTGTGGGTTATTCGCTATCCCACCCGGATGTGGCCAATCTGCTTAATCGTATCCGTCCGCCTTTTAACGTTAACAGTCTGGCGTTGGTGGCTGCCCGCGCAAGTCTGGATGATGCGAACCACATACGTCGTGGTGTGGCGCTTAACACTGAGCAAATGCATGTAGTGACTACGGCCGTGGAAAAAATGGGATTGGATTTCATTCCTTCGGTGGGGAATTTTGTGTGTATCGATGTGGGAGAGGCAGCAGCGGTATATGATGCATTGTTGTACGAGGGCGTGATTGTGCGTCCTGTGGCTAACTACGGCATGCCGCAACACTTGCGGGTGACGCTGGGGCTGGCGGAAGAAAATGCGCGGTTTTTAACAGCCTTGGGCAAGGTGTTGGCTTAAATGCAAACTAAGGGCTAA
>WFQM01000237.1 GCA_015487095.1 Gammaproteobacteria bacterium
GACGGCAAAACGTGCCGAACAGGATATCGAAATCAGCGTGGGTCGTATTGATCGCCGTCTGAAACTTACCACATGTCAAGAATCACCCATGGCCTTTCTCGCAACAGGCGCAAAATTGCAAGGAAAGCTAACAGTTGGCTTACGCTGCGCAGGGCCAAGACCCTGGACAGTTTATGTACCCGCACACATCAAAATATTCGCGGAAGTCATTACTGCCGCACAGCCACTGCTCCGAGGCAGCGAAATTGCTATAACGGATATCATATTCGTACGCCAGGAACTCAGCCAGCTACGCAGTGGTTATTTCACAAAAAAAGAGTCAGTGATTGGTAAAATTCTCACCCAAAACCTTTCCGCCGGGCATGCCATCACCCCCAAGCGGGTTAAGGCTGCTTTCCTCGTACGCCGTGGAGAAAAAGTCACTATAGAGGTCTCCATTGGCACATTGAAAGTCAGAGGAAAAGGTGAAGCACTCAAAGATGCCGCACGAGGTGAGTTGGTCTCCGTGCGCAATAGCCAGTCGAAACGTATTGTTCAAGGTGTTGTCACAAAACCTGGAACCGTGAATGTACAAATGTGACCCAAATCATACAATGACTGGCACTGGGACACAGATAAAGAATTTGCCAAAAAGGCCGATAAATTAACATAGAAAGCAGAGGAGAATGGCATGGCTGCCGAAATTACAGGCATTACGAAGACACCGCTGTCCGGCAATAAAATCGATAACAGCCAAACTGCATCGAACAATACTATTGGTGAGAAAAACCAAGGTTCAGAGCGCACACAAACAACCGTCACTCCTGCTCCGATTGACAAGATCACCCTGACGCGACAAGCAGAAGAATTACGCATGATTGAAAAAGCCATTAATGACCAAACCGATGTTGACAACGAACGTGTCGAAGGCCTGAAGCTGGAAATTGATGCCGGCCGGTATGACATTGATGCTCAACGTGTTGCAGAAAAACTCATTGAATTTGAAATGATGTTTGTCGCATAAATACGCCCTATAAACATCTCAATTAATATTTAATACAAAGCATAAAAAATGAAACAGACCACAAGTTATTTTACTGGCGATATTCATAACCTGAAAACAGTTCTGGATCAGCAACACATTCACTTGCTGAAAATGCTCACAATACTGAAACAGGAACATCAGGCTTTAACAAGTAATAATCTGACCCGGTTTGAAGAAACTGTACAAGAAAAACATCATCAGGTTAAGACTCTCGAAAAAATACAACCTCTGCTGAGCACCGTTGAAAAAACAGTGGGCGGCGTACTGTCAAAATCGACATTTTCTGCATTTATTCAACGCATGCCGGACGATAAAGAAAAATCTGGCCTGGAAATATTATGGAATAAATTTCAGGAAACACTGCAACAGTGTAACCTACAAAATAAAATCAATAATCGAATATTAAACGCTTCCGCAATCAATCTGAAACAAGCACTCAGTATTTTGCGTGGCAACACTGATCAACCCTCATCAAACATCTACAATAAAACCGGGCAACCACAGGATAAGCCGCAAGGCCAGTCTATTGCCGTTGCCTGAGCCGGCTTGGACTATGTCATAGATTGCAGACATGGTAGATCGTCCCCCATCACATAATGCGATAGCTGAGAATGATTATACTCAGCAATATGAAACCATTACCTCAACGGCAAGAATTTCAATGGTGTTGCGTCCTCTGATGGAAAAACATGCCATCATTACCGCCACACTGCCCGGCTCCAACTGTTTTTTTAATACCGCACTACTTTCAATTGACCTCCAAGATTCCACCATCACTATCGATGGCCTGCATCCATCCGAAGGTCATGCACTTTTTTTGAAAATAGGGAGACTCACTCTGCGTACCATGTACGAGGGTGTTGAAGTTAGTTTTACTGTCAACCTGAAGAGATCAGACTCAGAAAATAACATGGCTTTTTATCTCATTGATTTTCCACAAAGCATTCGTTATTTGCAACGTCGTAATGCGTTTCGTGTTCCTGTCAGTGCGGCGAAAGAAGTCACTGTGGAAATTAAAACCAATGATGGAAAATCATTTACCGGGGAATTAAGTGACATATCGGCCGGTGGAATATGTGTACGCTTCGCCAAAAAAAGGGAACTTGATTTATCAACTCATACAGAGGAAACACAGTGCTGTATTTATTTACCCGATAAGCGAAAAATTCACTGTATTTTTAAAGTACGCCATTCTAATTATTTTGAAATAAACAATAGCTTACATATCGGCGGAAGTTTTGAACATCTCGATAAAATACAACGCCGCACTATTGAGCGACTTGTCATTGAATTACAACGACTGGCGCGTAAAAGTCTAGCGCGTTAGGTAGATATCACGATAATGTCAATGTCTTCAAATACGTCTGAAACTGCTCGCCCAATGGTATATCATCTGTAGCATATAATCGTCGCAAGTCCGTAATATAATCGATATCCCATAGCGGTATTAATGTTTCAACCTCGCCCGTTACCCGCGCCATTGTTTTCGCATAAACCTGTGATGTCCCCCAAGGCATATCAACAAATAGTTCTGGCTGTAATTTATTCATACCTAAAAGTACATAACCACCATCCTCTGCGGGAACGATAACGGTTTTATTTTGGCTGGCTGCGGAGCAGGCCGACTGTAAATAATCGGCGGTTAATGCCGGGCAATCCGTGCCAATCAATACAACTGGCGCATAATTACGCAAAGTTTCGTTTATGGCGTGTTGCATGCGTTGCCCCAGATCATTGCCGACTTGCTGTTTGAGCGGAATACCCAGCTCTGTGTGGCAATAACTAAAAAAATCATGATCCGTATCCGGCGCGCACCAAAGCTCCACTGGTGCAACAGCAAAATCCAACATCTGATGTAGACAATGCCATGCGAGGTGTTCATGTACTATTTTTGCCGCCGTTTCACCAATATTTTTTGCCAGGCGTGTTTTTACTTTTCCCGCCTGGGGAGCTTTACAAAAAACCAGAATCCGCGCTTGAGGATACTGCATTAGCGGTATTGACGTGCAAGCGTACTCGGGTCAGCGCCCAACCAATAGGCCAATCGCAAACGCCACATCAGCCAGATGGTTTTAAAAACCCCGCCCAACTCCCAGCGCCGACTTGAGGTAATCACTCGTTGTGAAAGACAGACGGGTGACTGAATTTTTTTCAATCGTCGACATAACTCCACATCTTCCATCAATGGAATATCTGCAAAACCCTGCATACGCTGAAATAAATGACGTGTAATGAATATAGC
>WFQM01000238.1 GCA_015487095.1 Gammaproteobacteria bacterium
AATGGGTTTCGCTCAGCATTGAGCTATCTAAGCTGGCGATACAATTAGCGAAAGAACAAAACTAGATTCAGGGCGCATATTCCACGGGTATAGGCTGTAGAACTCGGGACTCATGAGTTCTAAAGTTAATAAATGATTATTGTTTATACTCATTCACCTATCTCCTTTTTAAAATCATCAAGACTTTGCGTACCATCTTGATCTTTAGTTTTTTTCGATATTTCAGACAAGTCTAGGTATTCATCTATTTTTTCTAGAAACCAGTCATATTGTTCTGCTGTCAATATTGCCCCGATCATTTCCTCTCCTGATGTAAGGATAATTTTATTTTTTTGATTTTCAATGGAATCAAGATATCCTTGGATAGAGGTAGTATCCCGAATATCACTTTCTTTATATTCATCATTATCCATGTATAACTCCTACTATTTAGTAAATACTTTTTAAAAGCCTAACATCGTGAATCCGCTGAATTCACTTTATGTGCGCCCAGTATGGGCATGAACTAATGAGGTGAAAGTCCTCTATAGGAAGGTCACCATCCTCTGGCGATTATATCGTTAGAGGATGCTAACCACTAGTAAAAGGTAAGGGCTAACCCGCGAGGTGTAGTCTGAAGGAAAGAAAGGATATCTAGAAATAAGGGGGCACAAATACTTAATTACGTTATCCTTCATCCATGGCCAGATTAGCAAGAGTGGTATTCCCGGGTATCCGCATCACATCACCCAGCGAAGCAACCGTCGTCAGGATGTATTTTTCACTGATAGTGATTATGAATATTATCTTGAGTGACTGGTTGAATGGTGTGCCTATGTATGAAGGCATCGAGATTTGGGCATATGGCTTGATGACGAAACGTGGATTTATCTGAGTTAGAAAAACTTCTTGGAAGGGCAAAGTAGATTTCGAAAGCAGCTCCATATCAAAGATGCTGAGGGAACCAGATGGCCGTACACTTTTGATAATGGTGAAACATACTTTTATTCTGTCGAAGGTGTAAAGCCGTCAGAAGAAATTGACGATGAGGTCACAACAATGTTTCTCTGGCGGAGGATTGGAAAACTTACCTGCAAGAAGCGCAAGCTGATTTCGGAACTGAATTTGAGCAACATGGGTGAACGAGTCGACCTTTGGGCGGCGAAAGTTTTATCGAAAAAGCAGGGCGTTTTTTGCAAAGAGATTTGAAAAAGAAAAAGCCGGGTCCGAAGAGGGTTATGGGTAGTAATTAAATGCTCACTGATTTCACTGAAACCGGACGGGGCATGAGCACCATTGCTGTAGTACACTCCCTCCCCATGATCGAGACCGACCGCCTTATTGCTCCCGTAGCCACTGTTCGTGACGACCGCGAAGAAGCACAGGATCGTGCCATTCGCCCCGGTAAACTCGCGGATTATGTGGGCCAGCCAGCCGTCAAAGAGCAAATGGAGATTTTCATTTCCGCCGCCCGTGCGCGTAGCGAGGCACTGGATCACACGCTGATTTTTGGTCCACCGGGATTGGGCAAAACGACACTTGCGCACATTATTGCCACCGAGATGGGGGTCAATATGCGTCACACTTCCGGGCCGGTGTTGGAGCGCCCGGGCGACCTTGCCGCTTTGCTCACCAACCTGGAACCACACGATGTGTTATTCGTGGACGAAATCCACCGTCTTTCACCTGTGGTGGAGGAGGTGTTGTATCCGGCGATGGAAGATTACCAGCTGGATATCATGATCGGCGAAGGCCCGGCAGCACGCTCGGTAAAACTGGATTTACCGCCGTTTACACTGGTGGGAGCAACCACTCGTGCTGGCCTGTTGACTTCGCCGCTGCGTGACCGTTTTGGTATTGTGCAGCGGTTGGAATTTTATTCGATTCCCGATCTTGCGCATATCGTGCAGCGTGCGGCGGGCATTCTCGGTGTGCCGCTGGAGACCGGGGGGGCTGGCGAACTTGCCAAACGTGCCCGTGGCACGCCGCGTATTGCTAACCGTTTATTGCGGCGGGTGCGTGATTATGCCGAGGTGAAGGCCGATGGCCGGATTACGACGGAAGTGGCATCCCGCGCACTGGATTTGCTGGACGTGGACGAAAATGGTTTTGACATGCTGGATCGTAAGCTGATGTTGGCGGTGATCGAAAAATTTGACGGTGGTCCGGTGGGAGTGGATAACCTCGCTGCGGCTATTGGCGAAGAGCGAGGCACTATCGAAGATGTGCTGGAGCCGTATTTGATTCAACAGGGTTTTTTGATGCGCTCTCCGCGCGGTCGGGTCGCAACGCGCAGTGCCTATTTACATTTTGGCCTGCCAGTGCCAGCGGGGGATTTCTTCACAGGCTCTGAACCTGCATAATGCACCGCTCTGTGAATAAGAACGGATACAAATTCCGTTTGCAGGCGTTTAATCGGTCGAGTGGGCACAAAATGCCTGTGTATTCTGTATGTTGCCGGTCATGGATAAGTTGAATGGCTGAATTTTCCTGGCCAGTGCGGGTCTACTACGAGGACACCGACAATGGCGGAGTGGTCTACTACGCTAACTATCTGAAGTTCATGGAGCGAGCACGCACGGAATGGTTGCGGGCACGCGGTGTGGAACAGGATGTTTTGATAGAGCAGGAAGGAGTGATTTTTGTAGTGTGTTCGGTGCAACTGGATTATCTCAAGCCTGCCCGTTTTAACCAGCAGCTTTCCGTTAGTGTGAGTGTGGCGGAGGTTGGCAAGGCCAGTCTGACGTTTGATCAGACGGTAAATTTAATAACCACCGAGGGGAATGTCGCAGTGAAAAGTGACTTGTTGTTATGTCAGGGTCAAATCAGGGTTGCCTGCCTGAATGCCAACAGTTTTAAGCCACGCGCCATTCCTGCCTCCATCCGACAGGAGATTTTGGGTGACGACTGATCTATCGATTCTTTCGTTAATCATCGAAGCCAGCGTGCTGGTACAACTGGTGATGCTGCTTCTACTTATTACGTCGCTGTTTTCCTGGAATGTGATTTTTCAGAAACGCCGGATGCTGTCCAAAGCGCGTGCTGAGGCCGAGGAGTTTGAAGAAAAATTCTGGTCCGGTGGTGATCTTGCCAATCTTTATAATCAAGTGACCTCCGGTCGTCACGGCAATGCGGGCATGGCGATTATTTTTGAGGCGGGATTCAAGGAGTTTGCGCGACTGCGCAAGCAGGAAAGTGTAGACCCCATGGCTGTGCTGGAAGGCGCACAACGTGCCATGCGTGTGGCACTGTCACGAGAAACTGACAAGCTGGAGTTGCATCTGCCATTTTTGGCGACAGTAGGTTCCACCAGCCCGTATATCGGTTTGTTCGGCACAGTATGGGGCATCATGAATTCCTTCCGTGCCTTGGGCAACGTCAAGCAGGCGACCATTTCTATGGTGGCACCGGGCATTGCTGAAGCATTGGTGGCCACGGCCATGGGCCTGTTTGCGGCAATTCCGGCGGTTATTGCCTACAACCGTTTCAGTACCGAACTGGAACGACTGATCAGTCGCTACGATGCTTTTTCGGAAGAATTTGCCAGCATCCTGCAACGACAGGCTCATAAATAAATGGCGGCTCAGCCGAAAAGAATCCGTCGCAAACCCATGTCGGAAATCAACGTGGTGCCTTATATCGACGTGATGTTGGTACTATTGGTGATTTTTATGATCACCGCGCCATTGCTGACCCAAGGCGTGGCGGTAGAACTGCCACAGGCTGATGCCGGCCCTGTGGGTGGTGAAACCGATGAACCACTGGTGGTCACGGTGACGGCTGATGGTGATTATTACCTCAGTGTGGGTGACAAGCCTGATGATCCCATTGATCATCAGCTGCTGGTCACCAAAGTAGCCGCCGTGCTGCGTCATCGGCCCAAAACCCCGATTATGGTGCGCGGTGACGCGCAGGTGGAATACGGTAAAGTCGTGGTCGCCATGGCGCTGCTGCAAAAGGCCGGAGCGCCCAGTGTGGGGTTGATCACTCAGGCACCCGAAGACATTCAATAGCACCAAAAATAGCACTGATTAATAAAAATAAGACGCTGAATTGTGAGAGCCCTGCTAAAAGAGATCCTTCAAAACCCATTGGCCATGATGTATGCCATCCTGGTGCATGTGGTTTTGGCGGCGGTGTTATTTGTCAGCCTGGAATGGACTGACTTGCCCACACCGGCGCAACCGAAAGTGAATATTGTCAAAGCCGTGGCGGTGGATGAATCCAAAGTTCTTGCCGAAGTGGAAAAGCTGAAAAAGGCTGAGACGAAAAAAGAAAACCAGGAAAAAGCCAAACAAAACAAGCTGGATAAACAGGCGCGTGAAGCAGAGGCAAAGCGCAAGCGTGAGGAGAAGCGCTTGGCTAAGTTGCGCAAAGAACGCGAAGCTGAAAAGAAACGTCAGAAAAAACAGCAGGAAAAACGCAAGGCCGAAGAAAAACGCATCGCGGCAGAACGCGCTAAAAAGAAAAAAGAAGTGGAGCGCCTGAAAACTGAGCAGGCCGCATTGGAAAAAAAACGTATTGCCGAAGAGAAACGCTTGGCGGATGCGGCTGCCAAACGTAAAATGCTCGACGAAAAACGTCGGCGTGATGCTGAAGCCGCTGCACGGCGTGCCGAATTTGAGGCCGAACAACAACATATGGACGCGGCTAACGAGAAACGCCTGGACTCATTACGAGGTCGTTACATCGCCGATATTAAAAACAAAGTGGAGCGAAACTGGATTCGTCCCGCCAGCGCCAGATCGGGGTCATCGTGCAAAGTAGCGGTGAGCCAGATTCCTGGTGGAGAAGTGGTGAATGTCACGGTCACCCAGTGTATCGGTGACGACATTTTTCTACGTTCAGTGGAAGCGGCAGTGTACAAGGCATCACCGTTACCACGACCCTCGGACCCTGCGTTGTTTGAGCGGCAGATTTTGTTTAATTTTAAGCCAAAGAAATAAACCTGAGAAAAATTGAATATCCGATGTATAAAATAAAACTGTTCACGAATACGGTATCCGGTTTCTATTTGTTGTTGCTGGCTGGAACGGCACAGGCGGTGTTGAATATTGAAATCACCCAAGGTGTCGAAGGAGCGGTGCCGTTGGCCGTGGTGCCGTTTGCCTGGCAAGTGCCGCCGCAAAACCCGCAGACCCCCTCTGAGTTGCTACCCCCCAAAAAACCGCCTATTGATATAGCGGCCATTGTCCGTGCTGATCTGGCACGCACTGGCCGTTTTGAACCTTTGCCCCCCAAAGATATGCTGGCCCGCCCCAACGTTGATTCGACAATCAATTTTTCCAACTGGCGTATTTTTCAGAGTGAAAACCTGGTGGTGGGCACCCTGCAATATCTGGGTGCAGATCGTTACAAAATCCGCTTTCGGTTATTTGATGTGTTCAAGGAAAAGCAGCTGGAAGGGTTCAGTTTTTCTGTGAGTGGCAATAATCTGCGCCGCGCCGCGCATCAGGTCAGTGACATTATTTATGAAAAACTCACTGGTGAACGTGGGGCATTTACCACAAGTGTGGCCTATGTCACAGCAGCGGGTGTAGGTAAGGCGCGACGATACTCGCTATGGATTGCTGATGCTGATGGTTACGGCCCGCAGTCAATGATGCGTTCGCGTGAACCGATTCTGTCACCAGCATGGTCACCCGATGGAACCCGTATTGCCTATGCCTCGTTGGAGGATAATGGCCACCAAGCCGTGTTTGTACAAAACATAGCCAGTGGGCATCGGGACAAGGTCTCGTCCCATAAAGGTATTAATGGTGCCCCTTCATGGTCGCCGGATGGAAAATCTCTGGCGGTGACCCTTTCCAAGGATGGTAACCCCGAGATATATGTCATAGACTTGACCGGCAAAAAACAGCGGCGCTTAACGCGCCACTGGGCAATTGATACCGAGCCCACATGGACGCCGGACGGCAAGACGATTATTTTTACCTCAGATCGTGGTGGTCGGCCGCAGCTTTATCAGGTGCCGTCTAAAGGCGGTAAAGCGAGACGACTGACCTTTGAAGGCAAGTACAATGCCAAGGCGTCGGTGTCCCAGGATGGTAAAAAAGTAGCCATGATTCACCGCGCGGGTGGTAAATACCGAGTCGCGGTGATGGACTTGAAGAGTGGTAATCTGCGTGTGCTAACGGACGGTTCATTGGATGAATCGCCCAGTTTTGCACCCAATGGCGGCATGATTATTTATGCCACCAGCGCAGGCAGACGTGGAATTTTGAAGGCGGTTTCTGTGGATGGCAATATCCATCAGCGGCTGACCGTCCCGGAAGGTGATGTGCGGGAGCCCGCGTGGTCACCCTTTCCACAATAAAGTCGCAAGAAAACATGCAATAAAATGCGTTATCAATTTACTAAATACGTTTGAATAATTTGAGGGAGTCAGCTATGAAATTATGGACCAAGACTGTGCTTGCAATGTTACCCGCACTGATGTTGCTGGGGTGTGGCACTTCTGGTGAAGTGGAAGACGAAACTGACAGTGGTGTGAGTTCATCTTCATCAACCGATGAATCGGGTTCATCGGCAACCACCAGTGGCGTTGGTTCTGGCGATATGGCCAGTGGCGAAGGTATGGGTGAACAGGAGGCCGGTTTCAGCGGTGACCCCCTGGATGATCCCAGCAGCCTGCTGGCAAAGCGTGTGGTTTACTTTGATTTTGATCAGACTGAGATCAAAAGCGACTTTCGGGCAATCATCCAGGCCCATGCCGAATATTTGGCCAATAACAGCAGCGTGATGGTGACCCTGGAAGGTCATGCTGATGAGCGTGGTACCCGTGAATACAACATCGCCCTGGGTGAACGTCGTGCCAATGCAGTACAACGTCTGCTGACCTTGCAAGGTGCGTCGGCCAGCCAGATTCGTGTGATCAGCTATGGCGAAGAGCGTCCCGCTGCACTGGGACATGATGAAGACTCTCTGGCATTAAACCGCCGTGTTGAGTTTATTTATAACCGCTAAATGATCGTTTTTAAAGGGCAATATTTTTGAACGATATGGTTGAAAAAGCGGGTATCTTGTGACGCAATATTTCAGAACCTCGTTGATCAGGTATGCAGGTATGGCGCTGGTCGTTTTGGCCGCGCCATCTTTCGTTTCTGATGCCATGGCGCGCAAACCGGCACCGGTTATTGAAGCGTCAGGAGAGCCGACTGCCTCCGCGCCGACGGCGGGCAGTCTGGAACAACGTTTGCAACGGCTGGAACGCTTGTTGGAAAATCAAACGCTGATCGATTTGATGACCCGTATTGATAGCCTGCAAAATGAAGTCCAGCAGATGTTGGGTCAAATGGAAGAACAGACCTACAGCATGGAGCAGTTGCAAAAGCGGCAACGTGATCTGTATCTGGATGTTGACCGGCGGTTGCGTGATCTGGAAGCTGCACGCGCGAGTTTGTCGGCGGCACCAATAGCACCGGCCAGCGGAGTGCCCGGTGGGGCAATGTCTGAGCCAACAGCGAATGGTGCAACAGTGTCGCATACGGATGTTGCTTCTCAGGAAGAACGCGCGGCTTATGAGCGTGCTTTTAACCTGCTCAAAGAAGGTCGTTATGATCTGGCTGTGTCTGCATTTAAAACATTTGTGCAAACCTATCCTCAGGGGCCATTTGTGGACAACGCCCAATACTGGTTAGGCGAAGCCAATTATGTGCAGCGGAATTTTGCGGTGGCATTAAGCGAGTTCGATAAAGTGGTAAAAAATCACCCAAACAGCCCCAAACGTGCTGATGCGTTGTTGAAAATGGGTTACACCTTTCAAGAGCTGGGTCAAAATGATAATGCGCGAATGTCATTGAACAAGGTTATAAAGAATTACCCGAATACCACAGCAGCCCGTTTAGCGCAGAAACGTTTACAGGATTTGAAACAACTTTAGTTATTGTTTTGTAATGCACTGTTTATCCGTAAATGGTTTCAAATATCATTTTTTCGGTGATCACCGAATTTCAGTAAAAAAACCAGAAGTCTCCTATTATCATGTGTACTGATACCTCCACTGTTCCAGAAAAAACCGCAACGGACGGACATTCCGGCCAGCTGCGTATCAGTGAGATTTTTTTATCCTTGCAGGGTGAATCACGCAGCGTAGGTTACCCTACTGTGTTTATCCGGCTCACTGGCTGCCCGTTGCGTTGTGGCTACTGCGACACAAGCTATGCATTTCAGGGCGGACAATGGATAACACTGGCCGCCATTCTGGCCCAGGTTGCTACCTATGAAACACGGCATATCACAGTAACCGGCGGTGAGCCACTGGCACAGAAACTGTGCCTGGATTTGTTAACACGTTTATGTGATGCAGATTATGAAGTCTCACTGGAAACCAGCGGTGCGCTGGATGTCTCTGCGGTGGATGCGCGCGTTGTGAAAGTGATGGATCTTAAAACCCCAGGTTCGGGTGAAGAGGATAAAAATCATTGGCAAAACATTGAGTATTTGTCCTCTCAGGATCAAATTAAATTCGTATTGTGTGACCGGAATGATTACGACTGGGCAAAACGAATACTGGCGCAATACCAACTATTGTCGCGTTGTGAGATTTTGTTTTCCCCCTGCCACGGGCAACTGGGTGCAAAAACACTGGCAGCCTGGATTCTTGAAGACAAGCTGCAAATCCGTTTTCAATTGCAATTACACAAAATTCTTTGGGATAACGAACCGGGGAGATAATAGTGGCTGTTGATGCAACACCTGAAAAAGCTGTGGTACTGGTATCCGGCGGTCTGGACTCGGCTACCACCTTGGCCATGGCAAAAAATGAAGGTTTGTTGTGTTATGCACTGAGTTTTGACTATGGCCAGCGACACAAGTCCGAATTGATTGCGGCAGCGGCATTGGCAAAAAAACTGGGTGCAGAAGAACATCGAATTATCTCGCTGGATTTACGTGGTATCGGTGGTTCTGCATTAACCGATGACAAGATTGCCGTACCGGATGTGTCGGATACACCGGATGATGGTATCCCCGTTACTTACGTGCCAGCACGCAATACCCTGTTTTTATCCTATGCACTGGCCTGGGCCGAGGTGCTGGAGGCCGGGCATATTTATATTGGTGTCAATGCCGTGGATTATTCAGGTTATCCGGATTGTCGGCCGGAATACATTGCGGCCTTTCAGACGATGTCAGCCCTGGCGACCAGGACAGGTGTCGAAGGCCATGCTGCGAAAATTCACACCCCCCTGATTCATCTCAGCAAAGCTGAAATTATCCGCAATGGTTTGCAACTGGGAGTAGATTATTCGGCCACTATTTCATGTTATTCAGCAGATGTCGAAGGCTATGCCTGCGGTCATTGTGATTCCTGTCGCCTGCGTGCAGCGGGTTTTGCGGATGCGGGTATTGCGGACCCCACCTGTTATCAATCCAATCGTTAATAATAAATATGACGTATAAACGAGTATGCCAATGATTGTGTTATTTACCGATTTTGGCAACGATGGCCCCTACGTGGGACAAATGAAAGCGGTGCTTGCACAGCAGGCATCGGAAACCCCGGTTATTGACCTGCTGCATAATGCACCACGTTTCAATGTGCGGGCCTCGGCACATTTGCTGGCGGCATATATTTCCGCATTTCCTGCTGATAGTGTGTTGCTTGGTGTTGTAGATCCCGGTGTAGGTGATCCGCAGCGCAAAGCCGTGGCCATCAACATCACGGGGCGCTGGTATGTCGGACCGGCAAATGGTCTGTTTGATGTGCTGGCTGCACGGGCAATGGCAGCGCAGGAAAAAGTTACCTGTTGGGAAATTACCTGGAGCCCGGAAAATTTGAGCAACAGCTTTCATGGCCGTGATCTGTTTGCGCCGGTGGCTGCCCGCCTGGCTCGCGGTGAAATGCCACCGGGTGTACAAATTGACTGGCCAGGGTCAGTCGCTGTAGCTAATGATTTACTTGAGGTGATTTTTATCGATCACTACGGCAACGTGATAACGGGTGTACGTGCCAGTAACATTGCTTCAACAGCCAGCCTGAAGGTTGATGAACGCATTATCATGCGGGCAAATACTTTTTGTGACGTGCCTGTAAGGCAGGCCTTTTGTTATGAGAACGCCAATGGGCTAATGGAAATTGCAGTTAATCAGGGTAATGCAGCCCGTGGGCTGGGTCTTGCAATGGGTTCTTGTGTGGCGATTCATGAATGATAGTGACAGTCAAAGGTGTTAGCAGCAGGCTGTGTGCTCTGTTACCATCAACCCCACCATAAAAATAATCTCAGAATAACCAATCCAACCAGAATATGACTGATACACAACACACTGAACATAACCGATCATTGCTGATTTATTTGCTTTTCACCGCTGTGATCAGTGGCGCTCTGGTCATGCTGGTTCAGGTATTGGGCTCGCGTGTGGTGGGGCCGTTTTTCGGCGTCAGCCTGTTTGTCTGGACCTCGCTGATTACGGTGACTCTGCTGGCGCTGTCCGGCGGTTATGCCATCGGTGGCATGTTGTCTGATCGTTTTCAACGACCGGAAGTGTTGTACGGTATTATTTTTACTGCCGGTTTACTGGTTTTGCTGATTCCCTTGTTAAAAGGCCCGGTACTCAAGGCCTGTCTGCCTCTGGGGTTGCGCGGTGGTGCCTTTGCCAGCACGCTGATTTTATTTGGGCCGGTCTTGTTATTGCTGGGTTGTGTTTCACCGTACCTGGTCAAGCTTACGGCATCCAAACTGAAAAATATCGGTCGCGTAGTAGGGGGCTTGTATGCCTTGTCAACCCTTGGCAGTACGGTAGGTACGGTGTTTACCGGGTTTGTGTTGATTGCCTACCTGGGTGTGGACCAGATTTTTGCACTTGCTGGCGGCTTGTTGATCACCCTGTCGGTGGTTTATTTTGTCGCATTCCAGCGGCGCTGGGTGGCTCTGCTGGCACTGATTTTTCCGTTTTTACTTTATCAGCCACAAACACCGGTATCCCGCACCATGAGCGATGGTACCCAGGTGGATCTGGTACATCGTGTGGATAATTACTACGGTGATATCAAAGTGGTGGATTACAGTTATGGCAAGGTACGCTATCGGGAAATGATTATCGACGGCATGATTCAGGGTGGTATTGATCTGGCGGATAATCAGTCCATTTATGAATATAATTACTTTATCCAGTTTTTATCATACATGCTGGTGCCGGAAGGTAAGCGTTGTCTGGTGATCGGTCTGGGCCTGGGTGCTATTCCCAGTTGGTATGAAAAGCAGGGTATCAGCTGTGATGTGGTTGATATTAACCCGGCTGTTGTTGATATTGCACAGGACTATTTTGATTTTCAGATCACGGGTGATTTGTTTATCGAGGATGCACGCTATTATTTGAACAGCACAGATCGTCGTTATGATTATATTGTGTTAGATGTTTTCAATGGTGATGTAACCCCTGCTCACTTACTGAGTGTTGAAGCACTTTCACTGATGCGTGATCGCCTGCGACCGGGGGGTGTGCTGGCGGTGAATCTGATTGGCAGTTTGAGAAAAGAAACCTACATGACGGCTTCGGTCATCAAAACATTGCGTGCAGCATTTGATCAGGTGGGCGTGTTTCCGGCCTTTGATCGGCAAAACTCTGAAACAGGTATTGGTAATATTATACTGATGGCCTATCAGGGCCCTGTTCGCAGTTTACAGGCCGGCCACGCCAACTTTCAAACACATGCCAGTGTGCAGCGTATGGTGTCAACCAATCTGGGGCAACAGTTTGCTTTTCCTGCGAACACGCCTGCTATCGTGTTAACGGATGATTACAATCCTATTGATTTTTTCGATGGCTGGTTGCGTGAAACTGTCCGTGGCATGATTTTGGAAACCACAGACTGGGATATTCTGATCAGCTGATTTTCTTTTTAATTTTTAGCAGACTATATAATCTGCTGCTATGCTCAACTTTGGTATCGTTCCACCGATAGTGTAGAAACTCCTGAATCAGGGAGCTTCTAATTACGTTTGGGCATCCGAATATGAGCGAAAATTTTTCCCGCCGACCGGTGTTGCTGGTCATCCTTGATGGCTTTGGGACTAACCCCAGTAACTTGAACAATGCAGTGGCCCAGGCGAATACACCACGCCTTGACCACTATTTTTCCCGTTATCCACATACCTTGTTGCAGGCCTCCGGTAGCGCTGTGGGATTACCCGATGGGCAAATGGGCAATTCAGAGGTAGGGCATCTCACCATCGGCTGTGGTGATATTGTGCAACAGGATTTGGTGCGCATTGATGAATCCATCAGTGATGCCAGTTTTTTTAATAATGCCGCGCTTATTGCGGCTGTCGAATCTGCGCGCAACAGCGAGCGTCCGTTACATCTGATGGGCCTGGTGTCGGATGGCGGTGTACACAGCAATATTTCACATTTGCTGGCGCTGGTGGAATTGTGTCGTCGCAATGGTGTGCGTCCGGTATTGCATATGTTTACCGATGGTCGCGACACTCCACCCAGATCCGCATTGCGCTATTTACAAAAAATTGAACCGGCTTTGCAAGCAGCCGGAGGCAGTATTGCTACGGTGTGTGGTCGTTATTACGCGATGGATCGTGATAATCGCTGGGAGCGCATTGAACAGGCCTGGCAGGCCATTGTGTGTGCGAAAGGGGAGAGCGCTGACACTGCCAAAGCTGCTATCGATGCGGCTTACGCAGCGGATACTAATGATGAGTTTATTTTACCCACCGTCATCAATGGTGGTGAACCCGCCCAATGGGGCGATGCGGTGGTATTTTTCAACTTTCGCAAAGACCGGGCACGGCAACTGACCTCTGCGCTGTATCGGCCCGAGTTTACCCAGTTTGACCGGGGCGATTTCAGCCCGCTTAATGTCACCTGCATGACTGAATATGATGAATGGTTTCATCTACCTTTCGCTTTTCGTCAGGAGCGGCCACGCACCACCTTGGCGGAAGTGGTGAGTTGTGCGGGTCTACGCCAGTTTCATTGTGCTGAAACCGAAAAATACGCGCATGTTACTTATTTTCTGAATGGTGGCAGGGGTGATGCCTTTGCAGGCGAAGAGCGGGGAATCATCGATTCGCCTAAAGTTGCCACCTACGACCTGCAACCGGAGATGAGTGCTGACAAAGTTGCTGATGCTGTCATCAATGCCATGCACAGTGAAAACTACGCCTTTATTGTGGTGAATTTTGCCAATGGCGACATGGTAGGCCACAGTGGTATTGTCGCCGCTGCGATCACCGCAGTGGAAACGCTGGATCGTGAGGTCGGCCGTGTGCTGGATGCCGCGTGTGCAGCCAACTGGTCGGTGTTGCTTACTGCTGATCACGGTAACTGTGAAGAAATGGTGGACCCAGTCAGCGGCGAGGCGCAAACCCAGCACACCGTCTACCCTGTGCCGTGCCTGATTCTGGATGAAACCCCATGGCAACTCACTATCGGTGCAGGTCTCAGCTCCATTGCCCCCACCGTGTTGTACCTGCTGGGATTACCTGTGCCGGATGCAATGACGGGGCGCTCGTTGTTGCTGAAACCGGTTTCCCGCTGAATCCTGGTTTATGTTGATCGTTTATCTTTTTTTCAGATTATCAAATAGAAATAAATAAGTTCCAACGATAAGCTGAATGAAGTAAAGTCTGTTCACTTCTTAAGTGGTTCAGGCAAGTTACCTCCCCCCAGGTTGTTTGAGCGTTTTGAGAGTTCCAGCCGCTACCTCCCCCTCCCTCTGGTAGCGGTTTTTTTTGTCTGGTTTTTTTAGATTTGCCTGATCTTGCGTTGCTTTTTCAGGTCTTTAGAAAAATTATTTATCTTGGTATGTGATTTTAATATAAATAAATATCATTTACAGTGAAAAGAAAATCTTGCTAAATTAGACGCACTTCCAAACAAACCCCCTATTTTGTTTGAACCCAACCGCACTGCTTTCTTCTTGTCAGTGCGGTTTTTTTTGTCCGCAGAATTTGCAGGCTGTTACTTCCTGGAGTGGTGCTCCGCCATGGCGTTACCGCTTTTGCCTAAAGCGCCTACTGTTGTGTGTGACAAGGACGATGGCCATTTGCCTGCAAGCAGAGCCTTGTGGCGAAAAACACCACCGTAACGCTGAATCCGTCAAAATGGTCTTGACGATGTACTCGGTAAATATTTGCTATTTCATGTCAACCGATTCACTGGCGCTGCGTTTACAGATACAGAGAATGACAGTTGTGGAATTTTCCACCGTGGAACACTGGACAAAGTGACTCATGGATGGCCAGAATCAAAACCACAGGACACAGACCATGCAGGAGAGAGGCGCTGGACAACTCGGCAGCATTGGATCAATTCCTCGCAAGCGTGGAACGGCGGGCATATCGTATGGCGATAATCGCCACCAGTAACCACGAGGATGCGCTGGATATCGTGCAGGATTCCATGTTGCGTCTGGCTAAACGCTACGCCGACCGCGATGCCGAGCAGTGGGGGCCATTGTTTCACCGCATTGTGCAAAGTGTGATTCGCGACTGGTATCGGCGTGCTGCGGTACGCAACCGGTTCCGGTTTTTTTTAGGCCAAAAACATCAACGGGACCAAGGTTGTGAAACGGCGGCGGAAGAAGATCCTATCGAAGCCCATTTCGCTACAGCTGAACCGGAGCCTGGTGCGCAGTTGCAGCAACAACAGGCCATCAGGCAACTGGATGCCGCGTTGCACCGTTTGCCTTTGCGCCAACAACAGGTGTTTTTGTTGCGCCAGTGGGAAGGCCTCAGCGTACGTGACACGGCGCAGGCCATGGGGTGTGGCGAAGGCAGTGTGAAAACCCATTTTTCGCGTGCGCTGAAAGCGTTGCGTACACAATTGCAGGACCATTGGCAGGAGTATGAAACGTGAATGAACCCGAAGACACAGACCGTTTGCTGAAAATGTCGAAGTCCACACTGGATCAGGCGGTAGACGGGTTGGACGATGCCACGCTACGGGATTTGCGCTGCGTACGTCGCGAAGCTCTTTTGGCGGGCAAACCATCAGTCAGTGAAAAACGTTCGGCCTGGTTGTTGCCCGTGGGTGGGCTGGCTACAGCGGCTACCGTAGCGGTATTGACTGTATCTTTGTGGTTGACACCGCCGGAGCATGATCTGAGCACACAATTGCCACCGCTGGAAGACCTTGCGCTGTTGGGTGATGCCGAGTCCCTGGAGTTTTATGAAGAGCTGGATTTCTATTTATGGTTAGATGATGAAGATGAACAAGAAGCAGGGTGAGTGTGTGAACCGCGTACTCATTCTGTGTGTACTGTGTGTACCATGCTTTGTGTTTGCCGAGGAAACTCCCAGCCTTGAATTACTGGAATTTCTCGGCGACTGGGAAATCAGTGAAAACGAATGGCAAGACCCGTTGGATTTTATGCAGGATCTGGATGCGTTGGACGCGGAAACCCAAACCGCGAAAGTTGAGGAAGCACAAGATGCACAGTAAAAAATTGACATACAGTGGCTGGTTGATTCTATGTTTATTGTTAGTGTGCAGCCCGCTGCTGTCACAGGCCAGTGATGCTGAATCATTAATAAATCCAGAACAGACTACTGTTGCTAAAGGTAATGGCAATGGCAAGGGGGTTGCCTGGCGCTCACTGAGTGTTGAAGAACAAACCCTGCTGGCACCATTTGCAAAAAACTGGGAAGGCTTGCCGCCAGGTCGTCAGCAACGCCTGCGCAAGGGCATTAAGCGCTGGGCACAGCTGACGCCGGAGCAACGGACCCGGGCCCAAAAACGTTTTACCCGCTGGCAGCAATTGCCACCGGAAAAACGCCAACGGGTGCGGAATCGTTTTGAACATTTCATGTCATTGCCACCGGCCGAGCGCAAGCGGTTGCGCGCACGGTTTCGTGATTTCCGCAATTTACCCCCTGCACGACGTGCAGCTCTGCGTGAACGCTGGCAAAAGATGTCGCCAGTGCAACGACGTGCTGTGATGGAGCGGCGACAAATGCGCCGACAAATTAACCGACAGCAACGGCAGCAACGACAGGAAATGCGTCGTCAGCGGCGTCACTAAAGAATGGAAATTAAATAACTTAGGAATGGAACACAATAACTTACATAAGTGGCGCTCTGATTTAGTTCGTATTCGTTCGCTCTGATTGAACAAAAGTGCAGGAATAGTCGTTCTATTTCGAGCTTTTGTGATTGAAGAACGGGCGAAGACGGGCTGAAGCAGAGGTGCCAATTGTATGAGTTATTGTGTTCCATTCCTTATATAACCGATGTTACGCAGCCCACAAACGTGAATTAAGCGCTAAAAACATCTGTTTTAAGAATCACCGGGTATTTAACGCAGAGGCGCAAAGGACGCAGAGAAAAACACTAAAAATTTTGCATCCTCTGCGCCCTCTGCTTTTATAACACACGACTTGTCAGTACCACGACAACATAACTTCCCAATACACTGGAACGATTGTCCGAGAGCTTCTGATATTGCACAGGCTTCAGTCATTTATTCATTATTTTAATGCGTAACATCAGCTATATAATTGGCACCCCTGCTTCAGCCCATCTTTACCCATTTCATAAGAGCGCTGTTCGCAGACCCGCGAATAGTCGGTAATGTGCGTATAATCAGTGTTTTTTTACCTGCTGATTGGCGGGTATTTAAGGGCAGGTTATATTTTGCAGCAACGGCATTTCATTTTACCGCACCTTTTGGGCGCGGTCCTGGTAGGGGTATCCGTAGCGGTGCAAGCCGATGGTTTGCCATCGGTGCTCTCTTTTGAGGGCGGCAATGACACCTTGGGCAATCGCGATTATTACCTCGATCTGGATTATGCCTTCGTCGATGAGTCACGCTTGCTGGCATCAATAGCACGGAATCATTCCACCAGTCAGAATAATCCTATTACCACCCGCAACGTTTTGCTGGGATTTCGCACGGACCCGCTGGAACGTCTCAGTGTCGGCGTGGACCTGGAAACCTGGGGTAAAAAGGGCTCTCTGGAAGCGGATACCTTGCGGGCAGTAATGGATGTCAATTTGCAACACTGGCAGTTTTCCCTGCGGCCACAATGGCGCACGCTGACCTTTGACAGAGACTGTGTGCGGCCGGGTTGTCAGGAAGTGAAAAGCACAGGAACAGCGTTTGATATGAGTTATTACACCGATGGGCCGTGGTCATTCTCGCTGGGTTTTTCCCGTCATCAATATGATAAAAAGATAGAAGTGTTGGCGTCGAATCCGCGCTGGCAACGCCAGTTTTCAGCGGCCACATTAAATCTTTCTACTGGGCTGGAAGATCGTCGAAACAGTGTTGCTGTTTCCTGGTTTAGTGATGGTGTCCTGTGGAGTTTTTCATGGCTTAAAAGTATTTCCAGGGTCACGGGTGAAGCCAGTTTTGTGCATACGCTACGGTTTTCCACCGATCTTGGTGAGCAGTGGCGCTTGCGTTTACGGGTGGGTAATCAAACCCTGGAAAAGGGTGGAAACCCGGTGAGGTTTGCGGGAGCAGGGCTGGCCTATAGCTGGTAAAACACAGTCGTTTCTTTACTTCTAAATAAAAATATTTTTTGTGTCAACCAACTGATCGGTTCTGCGTTGTACGGGATGAACATTTGATTTTATCCAAATGCAAACGTACACACTGATCAGGAGATCATCATGAAAATATTTTATCTGCGGTGCCGGGATACGGCAGCAGCGATGTTTGGCCCGATGCGGAGCCATTTTTTACTCAGTTTGTTTTTACTGTTTACCAGCATATCACTAGTGGGCTGTGGCGCTTCCAGTGACAACGCAGCAAAAAATGAAGCAGAGGGTAATGGTGAAATTGTGATTGGCCTCACCGATGCAGAAGGTGATTTTGCCAGTTATACCGTGGATGTGTTGTCGCTGACACTGACCAAAGCCAATGGTGCAGTGGTGGAAACACTGCCTTTATCGACCCGTGTGGATTTTGCGCAATACACCGAGATGACGGAATTCCTGACGGCAGCCACGGTACCCAATGGTGTTTACGTCAAAGCCAGCATGGTGCTGGATTACAGCGATGCCGACATCTGGGTGGAAAATGCGGCGGGTGATGCGGTGAAAGTTGATAACATCGTGGATACGGATGGCATGGCGTTGAGACAACTGGATGTGGCTGTGAATCTTGAAGGCCGCACCAGATTAGTGATCGCACCGGGTATCCCCAGCCATCTCACGCTGGACTTTGATCTCAAGGCTTCCAACAAAGTGCGTTTTGATGGTGCCGGTGTACCAACGCAAGTTGTCGAGCCTTTTTTATTGGCTGATGTGGAGCTGGAACGGCCCAAAATACACCGCTTGCGTGGACCGTTGGCCAGTGTCGATGTGGAGGACAGCAGTTTTGAAGTTATTTTGCGTCCGTTTCATCATCGCCTGGCGACAGATCGTCACCGTCGTCATTTTGGTCAACTGGAAGTAGTGACCAATAACGCTACACTGTTTGAAATCAATGGTGATGATTATCAGGGACGGGCAGGTTTGGTTGCATTGGACGAACAGCCAATATTCACGGCAACCATTGTTATCGGAGATTTAAAACTCAACCCACGCCGTTTCGAAGCACGGGAAGTCTATGTTGGCTCCAGTGTGCCAGGAGGTGAACTGGATGTGGTGACGGGTAATGTTATTGCGCGTAATGGTGATTCACTCACCGTGAAAGGTGTCACCCTGATACGTGCCGGTGGCAGCGTGATTTTTAACGATGAAGTCACCGTGAATATGGGTGATCTGACCTTGGTGAAACGTCAGCTTTCCATGGGTACGGATTACGATATCGATGATGTTTCCGTGGGTCAGCGGGTGCGTGTATTTGGTGTGCTGACCAATGATATGGCCAACCAACTGGAAATGGATGCCGGAGTCAATAACCGGGGTCGGGTGAAAATGCGCTTGACCACACTGCGCGGCACAGTGCTGGATGTGGTGAGTATTCCCGAACAGCCATTACCCTTTGTGCTGGACTTGCAAGCCATTGATGGTCGTCATATTGGTTTGTTTGATTTCA
The DNA here is from genome assembly GCA_015487095.1 of Gammaproteobacteria bacterium. Taxonomy (GTDB): domain Bacteria; phylum Pseudomonadota; class Gammaproteobacteria; order SZUA-152; family SZUA-152; genus SZUA-152. The sequence goes on from WFQM01000238.1 coordinate 18,923, forward strand.
ATGGTACGGGTGACGAGGCCGCAAATGATTCTGATTCTTCCTTTTATGAAATTGATGTGGCGACACTGGATGTGAGTGCGTTGACCAGTGGTACTCCGGTGAAAGTGCGTGGTTTTGTGCGACCTTTCGGGCAAGTGACTGCCGCAGCTCCCAGTGATTTTTCAGCGCATACCATTGTGGATGTAACGGCGTTGAAAGCGGTGATGACCATTGGCTGGACTCCGGCATCACTGACCGCTATTGCAAGCAGCTCTGCTGACAGTCTGACGCTTAACCTGGAAGGTGTGGGCAGGTTTCACCATGTCTCCCGTGCCAGAGTAGCTATTGATCTCACCGCATCGGATGTAGCGCCACGCATTGTACCGCATAAAAATGGTGCAGGAATGTACAGGCTTGTGCAATCAGGTACCGTTCAGGTGTATACCCGTTTTGCAAATTTTACGGCGGACCTTGAAACCCGTCTGCGGGATGGCGCACTGGTGAAACATGTTGCGGCGAATGGTCCGTATGATGATGACCGTGTCACGATCACTGCGGGATTTGTAACTGTGTTGCTCGAATAGCCAAATACACACGCCACGCTGGCGTTGCTGTTATGCTTTGAAACAGGCTCCTCTGAAACAGGGGAGCCTGTTTTTTTATGTGTCTTTACCAAAAACCGGATTAGCTTACAGTCAGGAGGCGTGATGTTTGAACAGGAAACATTATCAGTGACAACACGAGGACGAGGCAGTTATAACGTCACCAGAGATGTGCAACAGATTGTGGCCACAACGGGTATCAAGGTCGGGTTGTGTCATGTATTTGTTGCACACACCAGTGCATCGTTGATGCTATGTGAAAATGCAGACCCGGATGTGCGGCGGGATATGGAAACCTTTATGGCAAAACTGGTACCCGATGGCGATGCCATGTTTCTGCACAGGGATGAAGGCCCGGATGATATGGCGGCCCATGTGCGTACTATTTTGACACACAGTGATCTGACTTTGCCAGTGACGGCAGGCCGTTGTGCATTGGGCATCTGGCAAGGGGTGTTTTTATGGGAACATCGTACTGTGGGACATCAGCGAAAAATAGTTGTTACGGTGCAGGGTGACTGATTCAGGTTTCA
>WFQM01000239.1 GCA_015487095.1 Gammaproteobacteria bacterium
ACCGCCTTTATATGACGCTGATACATGCCAATGTTGAAGGGGATGCCTGGTTCCCGGAGTTCGATTTGCATGAGTGGCAGGAAACAGCACACAATGATTTTCCCGCAGACGAAAAAAATCCTCATGCATACAGTTTCATTACATTGAACAAACAACCGGGAGTCTGAATCCATGGGCAAACAATATGATGCAATACCTGAAAAGTTAAACGCTTTCATCACGGCTCAGAAAATATTTTTTGTCGGCACTGCGGGAAGTACGGGGAAAGTTAATGTTTCTCCCAAAGGCATGGACAGCTTTCGCATCATTGATGAACACACTGTGCGCTGGCTCAATGTCACTGGCAGCGGCAACGAAACCGCCGCACACGTACTCGAAAATCAACGCATGACCATCATGTTTTGCGCCTTCGAAGGCAAACCGATGATTCTGCGACTTTATGGCATGGCCTCAATGACACAGCCTCAAGACCCCGAATGGGAACAACATAGTCAACACTTTCCCGATTTGCCAGGAGCCCGACAAATTTTCACGCTCAACATTGATTTGGTACAAAGCTCTTGTGGCATGGCTGTACCTTTTTATGACTACCAGGACGAACGCGACCAACTTAATCACTGGGCAGAAGTAAAAGGCACGCAAGGTGTCGAACAATACTGGAAAGACAAAAACGCCGTCAGTCTTGATGGAAAACCTACGGGTATCTGAAAGATTGTCGGATCTGGATACAGCAAGGAGAATCTGATGAAAAAAGTATTATTACAAACTGCTATTGGATGTTTGTGTCTGTCGGGCATATTGAACACACAGGCATCAGAAGTGTTTCCGGAAAATATTTTTGTCACGCTCAAGGACTCTGGGGAAATTGCCCAGTATGGCGGACAATCCGTCTGGAAGGGTGACCCGGTCATGCTTTACAACGCCATCACGCCGGATGGCCAACGCCTTGTGGTCAGCAGCCCGAAAACAGGCAGTATCTACGTCTTTGATACCAGCACACACAAACGTCTGGCAAAGATCAGCGTCGGCAAAGCCCCCAAAGGCTTAAAGGTGTCACCGGACGGAAAAGAAGCTTACGTGGCCAACGAAGCCGAAGCAACGGTGAGTGTCGTTGATTTGCTCAATTACAAAACTGTCGCCACAATAAACGTTGATAAAACACCACATAATATTCGTTTCAGCAATGATGGAAAATGGGCTTATGTCACCCTGCAAGGGGGAGCAGGCCTTGGTGTTATCGATACTCAAACACGCAAGTATGTAAAAGTCATCCCAACGCCGGGAATTCCCAATCCACACAATCTGGATATCTCCAAAGATGGAAAAACGGTCTATATCCGTGACCTTAGCAACACTGTCGGCGTGTTGGATTTAAGCTCTGGAAAAATGAAAAAGGTAATTACCGTTGGGCAAGGTCATGCCGGAATTGATATTACCCCCGATGAAAAATATATTTTTACCGGTGCCATTGCTGATGATGTGGTGACTGTCATTGATGCGAAAAGCTTAAACGTCATCAAGAAAATAAAAGTTGGCTTTGGTCCTCATGGTGTACGCAGCAGCAAAGATGGTCGCTGGCTTTATGTCGCCATTACTGCGGAAGACAAATTTGTTGTGATCGACACCCAAACCTTTGACATTGTGCAAGAGTATAGCCTCCCGTCTTTCCCGTTCTGGATTGCTGTTAATGGAAATCCTTAAAAACTAACCAAGCAAAGTTTTGCACGTCAAAATATTTCGTTTTACCAAAAAATTCATACTGGCTAAACCAGCGCCATCGTTTTGTAGCATATAAAATGTACCCTACCCACCTGAATCAGGTTTTGTGGAGATACTACAGAACCTGAAACGTAAAAATATAACTCACAAATCAGTTTGCCATATTACTCCACGGCAATGCGCACAGTTTAGGTAATATTTCCTTTGCAAGAGCAACTTAAAATATATTAGGGTGCAGCGGTGACACAGATCACATAAGGAATGGAACACAATAACTTATATAAGTTATTGTGTTCCATTCCTAAGCTCTTCATCGTATGACAAATAAAAGGAGTTTTACATGTACATACATCCCTTAAATCCACGCAGCCCCCTCCTCCAACGCCGCAATATATCAACACTTGCCTCTGTACTTTTTCTGGTTACCAGCAGCACTCTGGTCTTATCGCAAGCGCAGGCAGCACAACCTTTCAAACCCGAGGCAAGCGCAGCTTTCGTGCAGGCACTAACGGGCCAGAAATTACAAGGACAGAACAATGCTCTCATCAGTGTGACCTACGATCTCAAACAATGGCATATCAATGGAGAAAAACCACCCAGCTATCAAAAACTGTTTATTGGAAAACAAACCGTTACTCTGCGTGACGATGGCCGTGATGGTGATAAAAAATCAGGTGATGGTATTTTTTCTTCTTTTGTCGAATTCGATTTCAATGCCCTTTTCACCAAACACGGGCGAATCGAAGAGTGGAAAAACAAGATAGGTAATGAAGCCCTTCCTCCTCACTTCGAAAACAGACAGCTAATCGGGCGTGCAGAAATCATCTCATCAAACAGTCAATTCTCTATCGAGCCGACAATACAACCTATTACCCTACCCAAAAAAGGATCGTTAGATAAGTTAAACAACGAGGTAAAAGGTGTTATTTCCCAGCAAGAAGAAAAATTCAGAATCACACCAATTATGTCGGAAGAAATGCTACCCACTGCTATCAGACTTGGCAAACCGATACCGCTTCAACCTATTGGAATTCCATCAGCTATCAATGAGCAAAAATCTCTGTTAATTCGTGACCCGGCTGTCGTAAAAGACCCCTCGCGCACCTTTGATGTTTGCACGGGTGCTGGCAATCCGAATGGTGTATGGACCTTCAAACATCTTGTCACCGAAATGGCGAATGAAGCTAAAACCGGAGTCACACCAGAAGAGTTTGTGCGCATGTGGCTTTCGCAATGGGAGACTTCACAAAATGTAAATGGCTGGAATATTGCTGATCGACAAAATAGCATCCGCAATCGTGTCATTAACCCTTGGGAAGCCGCCAGTGGCGGCCCTGAAAACCCACTGGACTTAAATAAGGCTCCATTCCAATTACTGGCCGTAGTCAACCGGGTAGACTTGCGTGAGAACCTGACTTATGGCGGTGGCAGTGCCGGTGAAGGACGCTTTGTGTTTCAGGTCATGGATGGCTGTAACCCCATGCAATTCACCGTGATCTTTGAATACGGTATCGAAAAACGAAGCTGCTCTGCGGTACAAAACTGGGGTCAGCGCTGGGTCAATCTCAGCAATATGGTGCTGGGCAGCACCGCTTATAATACCGCACTGGAAAACATCACAGAAAGCTTCGTACAGGCCAACGCTGCACCGTCCAAACCTAACGGTAGTGCATTAAATCAGTTACGGACCAATGAAATTGCCTTGGACAGACCGTGGGAGTTACGTGAATTCGTCATTGCTGATGCCGGTTGGAATCAGCATTTTCTGAAACCCAACACCGTCGCGCTAACACCCGACAGCAGCCTGAATAACACGCCCACACTACGCAATTATTTCGCTTCTGGAATCAGTGACGTGCCTTTACGCTTCCCCACTATGACCAATCCCTTCCTAGGTGGCGCGTCAACAGTATCCAGTTCTTTCTGGAATGCTCCCAATTTTCCAACGACGTTGACTCAGGCGGAGCAACGCCAAAAATTTTCACTGAATACTTGCAATGGTTGTCATACCCGTGAAACAGGAACTTCCTTTACTCACATCAAGCCCGGTGCAATCCCCGCCGCGCTGTCAGGCTTCATGACAGGCATCACAGTTACCGATCCTGCTCCACCTCCTGGAATTATGATCACCCGACGCTTCAACGATCTGGAACGACGATCCGCTGACCTCGATGGCTTGGTTAATTCCAGCTGCTTTGCTCAGCTGGCCAGACCTGTACTGAGAGCGCCACACTGACTATTCGTTACAAACACTGTGCCTGTTAAAACAGGCACAGTGTCCCCCCTAAGGTGAAACGTAACGAACTCGGGATACTGGCAGTTATATGTCCCGAGTTCCTCTACGCTCCATTCTGTCTATTGCAAGGAGTTTCAACGCAGCCATGGAGGAAATAGGGCGTGCACACGACCTAAATTTCAAACACCACGGGTATAGATACTTATCGTTTCCGGTTACGCACATCCAGTTTGTCACGCAAGCGGTCGCCAAGCAGATTGACAGACAACACCACCAGCATCAAAGCTACACCGGGCACCAGCACCATATGCGGGGCCACCAGCAAATAGCGTGCTCCGTCGCGGATCATACTGCCCCAGGAGGCCTCCGGCGGCTGCACCCCCAGCCCAAGGAAAGACAAACCGGCTTCAGCAATAACAATACCGGCAATGCCAAAACTGGCTTCAACGATCAACGGTGCCATCAGCAACGGCAGTAAATGCCGAAACACAATACGCCCCGGACCTGCGCCCAGCGCAATGGCGGCCTGTACATGTTCGCGGTGCTTGAGACTCAGTACCTGCGCCCGCGCCAGTCGTGCATACCCCACCCAGCCCACCACACTCAGTGCAATCACCACGTTTTCAATGCCGGGGCCAAGAATACCCGCCAGTGCAATAGCCAGCAGAATACCGGGAAAAGCGAGAAAAATATCGATAATGCGCACCACCAGTAAATCCCAGCGACCACCGAGATAACCGCTAAACGTACCAATAGCCGTACCAACAACGGCGGACACCAGCACCACCCATAGCGCAACGATAAACGAAGTCTGCGCCCCGGCCAGCGTGCGTTCCGCCAGCGAGCGCCCAAGGTCATCGGCCCCTAGCCACAATTCACTGCCCGGTGGCAGGAGAATATGCTCCAATGCGATCTGGTCCGGCGCTAACGGTAAAAAGGAAGCTGTCAGTGCCACCAGCGCCCATAACACAATCACTATCAACGGCAACCACAGGCCCAATATACTGGCCAAACCAAACCGTGATGGTTTCGACGTAACCGTAGTATCCATATTGCTGCTCACCCCGCCCCCCCCATGCGAATGCGCGGGTCAAACCAGCCATAGGCCATATCCGTCAGCGTGTTCACCAGCACATAAGTGACACTAATCAATAGCACACAGGCCTGCACTACGGGGTAATCACGGCGCTGAATCGCTTCAATCACCAACTGGCCAATGCCCGGCCAGGAAAATACCGCCTCGGTAATCACCGCGCCTGCCAGCAACGCGCCTAATTGCAGACCCAGCAACGTAATCACGGGTAATAACGCATTACGCAACGCATGTCGCCAGATCACCACACCCGGCCCCAGCCCTTTGGCACGCGCGGTGCGGATGTAATCCTCATCTAACACTTCCAATAAAGTCGCCCGTACCATGCGTGAAAGAATCGCCGCCATAGCCGTACCCAGGGTAATCGCGGGCAGCACCAGCGAAGCCAGCCCATCACGCCCACTCACCGGAAACCAGCCCAGCCACACCGCAAACACCAGAATCAAAATGGGGCCCATCAAAAAATTAGGAATCGACACCCCCAACAGTGACACCGCCATAGCACCATGATCCCAGGCCGAATCCTTTTTCACCGCCGCCATCACGCCTAATGGAAAAGCCACCAGCACCGCCACCAGCAAAGCTGCCAGCGCAAGTTCCAGCGTAGCGGGCAGGCGCTCCAGCAGAATATCGGAAATGGGACGTTTGGAATGTAATGAAGTGCCGAGATCAAACTGCGCAATATTGCCAAGGTAAGTGATGAACTGCGACAGCAGCGGCTGATCCAGCCCCAATGATTGCCGCAGCGCCTCACGATCCGCCGCCTGCGCCGACTCACCCAGCATGACCTCCACCGGATCACCCGGCACCAGATGGATCAACAGGAACACCAACACCAGCACACCGAAAATCACCACCGCAGCACTGGCCAAACGAGAAATTAAAAGCGGCAAAACCATACCCCAAAAATAATTTTCTGCATTGTGCGTGTTTCCCCCGTTAAAACCAACACGTCAGAAAAAATTTGCCATGCACCGCCCACCGGTAACAAGCAGAAAGCTCGACTCAAGTTGGTGACATTACCAGCAAACCCGACACCCGAAGGCCTGTATACTGCTCTTATACTCATCATCTTATAACAGGAGATTGACATGCCGGATTTTGGTTTTAGTGTCTTTGCACTGATTTTGGTTGGCCTGGCTGGTGTGCTGATTTTTTCCGGCGTAAAAGTTGTGACTCAGGGACACCGTTTCACCGTGGAGCGCTTCGGCAAGTTCACCCGAACATTAAACCCTGGCCTGCATATCATCGTGCCCATTATTGACCGGATCGGCAACAAGGTGAACGTGATGGAGCAGGTGCTGGATATCAAGCGCCAGGTCATCATCACCAAAGACAATGCAACAGCCACTGTCGATGGGGTACTTTATTACCAGATCATGGATGCGGCAAAATCCTCCTACGAAGTGAACAATCTCACTTATGCCATTCACAATCTGGGCACCACCAATTTACGCACAGTGATGGGCAGCATGGACCTGGACGAGCTGCTCTCCAAACGTGATGACATCAATGCCCGTTTATTAAGCGTCATTGACGAAGCGACCAACCCCTGGGGCGTCAAAGTCACTCGCGTGGAAATAAAAGACATCAAGCCGCCCGCAGACATTGAACACGCCATGGCACGACAAATGAAAGCCGAGCGTGAAAAACGTGCCGTGGTGCTGGAAGCCGAAGGGATAAAAAAGGCGGAAATCGAACGGGCCATGGGTGAAAAACAAGCGGCTATTCTGGAAGCAGAGGGTCGGCTGGAAGCCGCCAAACGTGATGCTGAAGCCCGTGAAAGACTGGCCGAAGCCGAAGCCAATGCCACCCGGATGGTCTCTGAAGCCATCGCCGCCGGTGACCTTAATGCCATCAACTATTTTGTCGCACAACGCTATATTGAGTCACTGGAAAAAATCGGTGTTGCAGAAAATTCAAAATTGGTCTTTATGCCGTTAGAAGCCAGCGGAGTCATTGGAGCCATCGGAGGCGTAGCCGACCTGCTCAAAAACGCCAACAAGGATAGTAAATAATGATGGACTCCATTGATTTTTGGCACTGGCTGATACTGGCCCTTCTTCTCATCATTCTGGAAATTGTTGTACCGGGTGCATTTTTCCTGTGGATGGGAGTATCGGCGGGTGTCGTTGGTCTTATTCTTTGGATGTTCCCCGACATAGGTTGGGAATCACAACTACTGTTATTTTCGGTGATATCCATCGTCAGCATCGCCCTGTGGCGCATTCGCCTGAACAAACACCCCACCGAATCTGAAGACAACACCCTGAATGCACGAACGACACAATACATCGGGCGTGTATTTACCTTGGTCGAACCCATCGAAGATGGTTATGGAAAAATTCACGTCGATGATTCGTATTGGCAGGTCAGCGGCCCGGACTGCGAAAAAGATAAAAAAGTAAAAGTCATCAGCGTTGATGGCATGATATTAAAAGTGGAACCGGTTTAAACGCAAAGGAACATGACTTTTTGTTCCTACGAATCTGGTCTCAGCAGGAACGGAGCACCACCTATCATTGAACCTTGGGGCGATATGAATATTGACTGGTAGCCATCAGGTATAACTGGGTAAGGTGTTGGCCGCTCAGCCCGGATTTACAAATAAGAATGAACAACTCCCTTTAAAGCTCTACACGGATACGAATATTTCAACGAAAGACCAAAATTATTTAATCCTGTCTCAGTGATTGTTGGTTGAAACGGTCTAAAGAATTCATTCATCTGACATTACCATAATAAAGCGACCTGCCCCCTACCCTTTTATGCTTCACCAAAGTCTTTCGATTGGCCAAATAAGGGTAGCACCCCCCCTTATTACAAAAAGCTATCTTCATAATAAATTCATGTGTCATAAATCAGACTTGCCCAACAAACCGGTTCAGGTTTTGGCTCGCAAGCTCACAAAATCTAACCTAATTCGTTATATGGCAATATATTTTTTTAACACCTGAGCACATTCTTTCGGCTTTGCTTGCATGATGAAATGCGGCCCTACTATTTCAACCACTTCAATATCTGGAGCTAAACATCTAAATTCTTCAACGTGATTACGCGATACTAGCCTGTCATTTTTAGCCATTATGTAGGCACATTTAACCTCGATTTTTTTTACTCCACCTCTAAGCCTTGCCATTTCTTTTATTCTATAAGCAAGAGTACCGTTATTGACCATTTCCAGCGATTTTGTAAATAGGCTAATTGTATGATTTTCAATATCCTTTCCTAACATGAATCCTTTAATAATAAAGAGTGGAATTGGTATTTTCAGCAAAAACACCAAAGGAAGCTTAGCTACTAACCATAAAATAGCATTTGGTGGATGTATAAAAGTTGATACAAATATCACTGACTTCAAGTTTTCAGGGGGGCTAGATGAAATAGAGTAACCTATAGGCCCTGAAAATGACTCCGCAACTAGCACAAATTTTTCACGTTGAGGTAACTTTTCTTTTACGTAGTCGATTAATTGTCTGTAACTTAGGTTTTTGTCACACGGATAGCTAATGATCTGAACCTCGATATCTTTTGAGAGCTCTTTCAATAACGACTCAAATAATATTCCTGTTCCATCCATTCCAGGTAACAAAATTATTTGCATATTACTCCACTATTTACTTGCGGCCACTGAGCCATATAATGTCGCACATAAGCTGACGTTTTAAGCGTAGCTTGTTTTCGCTAAAATGAGTGGAACGAATTGCATAAACAAACCACGCTCAAAATGGTCAGGCTTGATGTGTCTCGTTAAGTACTTTCTGACTTATTTACTTCAAGGCTTTTAGCCAATTGTCGATCAAGAGACTTTTCACTTAATATATTAACCCCTAAAGTATATGTATACGAAGCACTTGGTTGGAAATTAATCGACACCCCATCAAATACACCTTTTTGGCTTATAGTTTTAGTTGTGATTAAGGCATATTTTAAGTCATTCTTCTTGATGAATTCCACTACGCCTTTTACCAACCTTGAGTCTGAGCACGGTAAATCAGACCATTTTACTTCAACACACCAACAAGGTTTTTGTGTGGCGACATCCAGCCAGACTATGTCAACTTCGCCCGTTTTCCAGCGAGCATAATGTAGGTTTTCTATATTTTGATTATGAAACCATTGACTAAATATAGCTGTTTCCGTAAGAGATCCCATCGCATCATGCTCTTCTGTAATTGGGCCAAATAGAGCTGCACGCATAGACGGGTTAGTTAGATAAACTTTAAATGTTGTTGCTCGTTTAAATTTTTTGGATGTAACGTCCACTCGGTTAACAATTTTAATTAAAAAGGCTGCCTCAAGATACTCAATATATTTTTTAATAGTGTTTTTTGAAACGCCTGAAGACTGAGATAACGATTCTAGAGTTATTTCATTACCAGTATTATATGCAATAGCATTAAACAACTTATTTAATTCTTGAACATCATTAATACCATATAAACTAGGTAAGTCACGCAGTAACACTTTATCAATGATGTCACTTTTAATATATCGAGAACTATCTCCCTGAATTACGTCCGAGAAAACAGCTTCTGGATACCCGCCATAGTTTAGATAATTGATGAATTCATCATTTAGCTCATTAATATCTTTTGCCTCCCAATCATTGTTTCCAGTTTTGATCAGACTATCTGATTTTCCAATGAAAGAAATATATTCGGCAAATGTTAGCGGAGGAAGAAGGAATTCAGTAAATCTACCAGCCCCAGACTCTCTGCTTTTTAATTTCAGTGCTGCTGCTGCAGAACCCGTTGCTATATATTTATATGATGGATAAGAATCTACTAAAGATTTTAAATGTACTTCCCAATTCGGAAGGTACTGTATTTCATCAAAAATGATAAAAAGGGATTCATCTCTTTTATGTGAAAATTCTTCTTGAAATATATTTACTATTTTTTCTAAGGATAGCCCTGTGTAAATAGGTGTTTCCAATGACGCATAAAGGATATTACTTGGAGATACACCTTCGTCTAATAATCGATGAACAGCATGATAAACCATGACTGTCTTACCGACTCTTCTAGGCCCCATTAGAACAGCAGCTCTGTTAATTGAGGACTCTTTAATCAGTTTATAAAACGGTTCAAAATAGAACCTTCTTGGGAATTCTTTATACCTTTGCTCGACACTACGACTTTCCCACCATGGGTTATCAAAGTGAAAACGAGTTACGATTTCTTTCTGTGAAATTGTCAGCATCACGCTACCATTAAGATCATTTTATTGACCTTAATGGTAGCAGTTTTTTTTATAGAGTCAATAGATTGATCTTAACCGTATTAAAAATATGAATGGGCACTTAACTCTTAATATCCGGCGTACGCCGTAATATTAGCGGTTTTGGGTTTTTTAGAGTATACGCCGAATATTGTCGGGATATCGGCCTAAAACACGGCTTTGCAACTTATTGAATATACAGAAATCAATGTCAATTTAATCAACATCTATCCAATATCAAGGTGTACTGCTTAATTCCATCACTTTCATGATACTCAACAATTCTATATATACATACAGCAATAAGGGTGAAAACAATGCAGGAATTACGATTAATGGATCAGATCCAGGAGTTCATTATTGTTGACACAGGGGGCGGGGTTCTTCCAAAGCTTAAAAAAATACCATTCAAGGAAAGCAGAATTAAAGATGTTGCCTCTTGCTTGAGTTCCAAAGACAAAACCAAAACATTAGATGATATGGAAGCTACTATTTCAAAGAGAGCCAGGAGTAAATACAAATAATTCCTGTTGATACCAACATAATCATAATCGTCAGTTTTCTAATCCGATGTGCGGCCTTCCCAATAACCTGGTTTTCTGCTGTTGTGCATGATGGCCAACACAAAAATAGAATTATTACTTACTTGATAAATGACTGAAAATGGAAATTTGCTCAGTAAAAACCGACGACAGCTTTTTGTGAATTTCGGCCATGTCCTGGGAAGTTCTGCTATTGCCTCATATGCTGACTCTAGCTCTTCGATAAAATCCTCTCCCAATCCCTCAGCCTGATTCTGATACCACTCATATGAACTCTTTATCTCGAGGACAGTGTCCGGGTGAAATATAATTTCAGCCATTTTTCCCCTTCACTTTATTTTTAATCTCCCCCCAGGAAACCCCCTTCACCTCTCCCGACTTTAGTTCCATGAGCCGCTTCTCCGATAATTCGGCCCATGCCTCATCTACACCTTCATCTTGCCTTGATTCCAGGGATGAAATAAGGCAATGAGCAACAAGAGCCCTTTCATCTGGCGATAAGTCTTTAATGTTTTCAATTACTTGCTTAAATGCGGCTGACATGACACCTCCATTAGGTTGCTAACCCTAAGTGTAGCAAATTACCATGATTTGATCAGCGCACAACGAGGGCGCAAGAAAACCCTTTTGGATAGAAATCATAAAAAACTAACCGCCTCAACTTCCCTCTATTCAACCATCTCATGCCAAACAATGGTTTTGACACCTCTAAACCTGCCAGAGAAAGTAGCTTTTCCGGAAGTATAATTCTCCCTATGAATAAAGATACTCCTCAAAAACCGGGGCTGCCTGGAAACCTGTCGTTTTTCCAAATCCAGTGCTTATAAACGCAGAGATCACAGAGGAAAACACTAAAAAACTCTGCGCCTCTGTGTCTCTGCGACCTCTGCGTGACAGACACTGTGTGTTTTTGTTTCCACATTCTGTGGTACACATTGGACCTCTAAATATCACTCACCATAGACACTGGCTGCCAATGTTTGCTTAACTGACAAAAACAAGCATTCACTTCTTAACTTAATGACATTAGAGAATATCCTGACTTTATTAATCCGGGTTTTCCATCACAATGCTGTCAATAAGCCGCGCTTCACCCAGCCAGGCGGCTGCGAGTATCACCCGCTGTTCATCTGTGTCGGTAGCTGCCTGCAAATCCTGTGCTCGACGTATTTCAAAATATTCCGGCCGGAATCCTGCTTTTTCTAGCTTTGCAGCAGCCTGTATTTGAATCATGACAAAATCCTTTTCACCGGCTTCTATTTGCTGTTGCGCCTGTTGCAGGGTTTGGTGCAGCGTGGCGGCACGCTCACGTTCTTCACTGGAAAGGTAGGCATTACGTGAACTCATGGCCAGGCCATTTTTTTCGCGCACGGTGGGCATGCCTATAATTTCAACGGGGAAACACAGGTCGGTGACAAAACGCCGGATCACCAGTAACTGTTGAAAGTCCTTTTCGCCAAATACTGCTACATCCGGCTGTGCCATGTTAAAAAATTTGGCCACTACGGTGGCGACACCCACAAAATGGCCGGGGCGAAATTCACCACACAGGATATTGGAAATCTCCGGTACTTCGATGCGGGTTTCCCGTTCAAAACCTGCGGGATACATCGCTTGCACTGAGGGTGCAAAAATTATATCGGGCTGATAATCCATAGCAGACAGTTTTTTACAGTCGTCTTCAAAGGTCCGCGGATAACGCTCAAAATCACCGCTGTCACCATTGAGGTCACTGAACTGCATGGGGTTGACAAAAATACTGACAATAACGCGATTTGCGTTTTTTCTTGCCCGTTCGACTAACTGAAAATGTCCGGCATGAAGATTGCCCATGGTGGGCACCAGGGCTACACGTTCACCATTCACCCGCCACCGGGCAACCGTGGTGCGTAATTCGGCAACGGTATCAATGATTTTCATGGCCTGAGACTAAACAGTTTGAAACTAAAAAGAATGTTCGTCAGCAGGAAAACTACCATCTTTGACAGCTTGTACATAGGCGCGCACGGCTCCGCGAATATCGTCCGCTTCTTGTAAAAAGTCTTTACTGAAGCGGGGGCGTTTTCCGGGGGTGATGCCTAACATGTCGTACAGTACCAGCACTTGCGCATCACATTGTGGGCCTGCGCCAATGCCGATCACCGGTATATCCACTGCTGCGGTAATTTCTGCAGCTAACAGTGAGGGGACACACTCTAACAATAAGATGTCAGCTCCGGCATCTTCCATGGCGCGCGCATCAAGCAGCATGGCTTCGGCCTGCTTTTCATCACGCCCTTGCACTTTGTATCCACCCAGTTTGTTGACTGATTGCGGTAACAGTCCAAGATGGGCGCATACCGGTATGCCGTGTTCCGCCAGAAGGCCTGCTGTTTCCACCATGAGTGCGCCTCCTTCCAGTTTGACCATGTGTGCGCCACCCTCTTTCATTAAACGCCCTGCGCTGGTCAGCGCCTGTACCGGAGTGGCGTAGCTCATAAACGGCAGGTCTGCCATTACCAGGACACCCTGGCTGGCTGTACGCACCATTTGCGTGTGATAAATCATTTCATCCAGCGTGACGGGCAGGGTGCTGTCCCGCCCCTGGAGGATCATTCCCAGTGAGTCTCCTACGAGGAGAATCTCCACTCCCTCTTCTACCAGAATCTGTGCGAAGCTGGCGTCGTAGGCGGTGAGGCAGGTAATTTTTTCACCGGCCTGTTTCATTTTTCGCAGGGTAGATGTAGTAATGCGGCTCATGGTGGGCTTCCTCTTTCTAACCGGGATTGTTGGTTCAGAGATCAAATGATCCGGGATTGAAGTAGTGTCGGCCGCTGGTGGTTTTGTGCAGGTGTTCGACCAGCAATTGATAATCCTGCTGGTTGTTGACCAGATCAATATCCGCCGCGTTGACAATTAACAATGGTGTTGCCGAATAATGATAAAAGAAGCGGGTATAGGCTTGCACCAGTCGTTCCAGATAGTTGGTTTCGATAAAACGCTCGTATTCCCGACCGCGCTTTTGCACCCGGTTTAACAACACATCCACTGGTGCTTGCAGATAAATCACCAAATCAGGCTGTGGTGCATCCACGGTGATGTTGTCGTAGACCTGTTCATAAAGTTGCAGTTCGTCGTCGTCCAGTGTCAGCTGTGCAAACAGGCGGTCTTTTTCCAGGATGAAATCGGCTACCCGTACCGGCGCAAACATGTCGGACTGGCGTAGCGCCTGAATTTGCTGGGCTCGCTGAAACAGGAAAAATAATTGGGTGGGCAGCGCTGCGTGCCGAGGATTGCGATAGAAACGCTCCAGAAAGGGGTTTTCTTCGACGCCTTCCAACAGCAGTTCTCCACCAAAATCTTCTGCAAGCCGTTTGGCAAGACTGGTTTTTCCCACGCCAATGGGGCCTTCAATAACAATGTAACGGGGAATATCCACAGCAC
>WFQM01000240.1 GCA_015487095.1 Gammaproteobacteria bacterium
CGAGAGGCACGAGTAATGCTACGGCTTTGGCAACCCGAAGTGCCGCCCGTGTTTATGACATGCTGAGTGAGCTACGCGATCAAGGCGGAGAAGATTTGCCTGAATCACTGATGTCTGTGTTGATGAAGGCTCTGCTCATTCACGGTGCAAGGCAACCCGAAAATATTAAACAACAACTGGGTACAGCATTAAAGAATGAGGGTAATTCACGTACATTCAAACGAGTCATCTCGCGTTATATCGGTTATGGTTCAGCTGACATTGAGCGCGTTCTGACATGCACCGAGCAGCGCGCCACAGTACTTGGATGTGGCGAAATTCGAGAAAATGAAGTGCATGAATATGCTTTTCCGTTGCCTATTGGTTTGTCTGCGCAAAAGCTATGGCGACGGCTCGTCGTGACGCTTGCATGGTTCTCGCCTATTAACCCTGATCATCGCAACCTGCGTGAGGCGAAATTATCACTGGAGCCAGGTGGAAGCAAATGGGGCGAGGTGCCATTAAAGCTAAGTCGTCAGGATGGTGATCACAATCAGGTGCAGCGTGGAACGGTTCAGCACGAAGTGCTTGAAGGTTCAAAGACTATTGCCGCCTATCAGGATGGTGAAATGTTGCGAATTCGAGTGGTTTGCAAAAAAGATGCGACTGCTTCGCTTGATGAACTTATTCCATATGGATTGGCAGTGACGCTTGAGGTGAAAGAGGATATCAATATCCCTATATATCAGCAGATTCGTGAAAGGATCAAACCGCAAGTTAGCGTTGGTCAGTAGGCAAGGTTTTTGTAGTCTTAGACCCATAGCGACTGAGACTCAGGTGTCACTGCACGCCCTATTTCCTCCATGGCCATGGAGGAAAAGGGACTGGCCATATTCCTCGTTGATGTTCTCTGACAGCTTCACGATAGAGGATTACTTGATGTCAGCACCCGGTGCTTCGGGTCACCCAGCAATACTGCCAGCGTTTCAAAAAAGCGTGCGGCATCGGCGCCGTAGATCACCCGGTGGTCACAGCTGAGTGTAAATTCGGCCAAGCCATCCTGTATTGCGGCGACCGCAAGAATTGCCGCAGCCCCCACAGGAACGACGGCATCAAAACGGGAGACTGTGTCAAACATACCGAGATTAGAAAGATAAAATGTTGCGCCACGGTAGTCTTCTCGTCGCAGGTGTTGATTACCTTGCTTGCCCAGTGCCTTGCGCTTTAAAGTGCGCCAGCGTTCGGCCAGCTCTTTGATCGGGTGACCAGCAACATCGCGCAACACAGGCGTAACCAATCCCCTGGGTACATCCATCGCGATGCCAATATCTATTTGTTGTCGCTGCGCCAGCCCCTGTGGTGTGAACACTGCGTTGAAGCGTGGATGCGCCTCCACGGTCAATGCGCAGGCATAAGCCAACAGCAAGGTGAGGGAGTAACCTTCTTCGCGCGCCAGAGCGATTAATGGGGCAAGCGAAAAACGGGCGCTAATATGAAATACAGGAATCGTTGCGGCAGCCATCATGTTGCTGGCTATCGTTCTTTGCATCGGACGGAGGGGTTGAAGTTCATAGTCCGGGCCATCGTCAAGATTCGGCATAGCCCTGCCCACTGCGGCGGCCACCACCTCACTCGCACGAATGCTACCGTCCGGTCCCACAGCCAATCGTGCCAGATCAATGCCCAGTTCTCGCGCCAGCCCGCGCGCATAGGGCGAAGCGGGAATGTGCTTGTCCGATGCCATCTCACTGGCCACTGGTTTGACTGATAGCGGAGCCTGGGTGGCTGTCTGTGCGTGGGGCGATATTTCAGCCATCGGCGGCGGTGTTTTTATTTCAGTTTTTGCGACCTTGGCGACAGGGGCGTTATCTGCTTTCTGTTTTGCCGGTTTTGTTTCTGCACCCAAGCTATCGCTGATGTAACCAATCACCTCGCCCACCGCAATATCCGTATCCGCCACCGCCAAAGGGCCTTGCAGATAACCGTCATAGAAAGCCTCCACCTCCATCACCGCCTTATCCGTCTCCACCTCGGCAATGGCTTCACCCTTCTTCACCACATCACCCGGTTGCTTCAACCATTCGACCAGATGGCCTGTTTCCATGGTGTCAGACAGCGTCGGCATCAAAACAGGTTCACGCATGGCAATGACTCCTCAGGGACGACACAGTTGCTGGGCAGCGCTGACGATATCCGCCACCCGGGGAATGCTGGCCGCTTCCAGAGCGGCGTTATAGGCGATGGGCAGCTCTTTGCCAGCCACACGTTGCGGCGGCGCATCCATAATCAGAAAACAGCGCTCCGTCAGCCCCGCCGTGATCTCAGCCCCGGCCCCGGCAAAGCCTGAATCCTCCTCCACAATCAATAGCCGATGAGTCTTTTCCAGTGACGCTATACAGCTGTCCCAATCAATGGGGCGCAGGCTGCGCAGATCAATCACTTCCGCCTCGATGCCCGTATCAGCGAGCTGCATTGCCGCTTGCAAAGCCAGGTCGCGCATCCGCGAATAGGTGACGATGGTGAGATCGCTACCCTGCCGACAGACCCGGGCACGATGCATGGGGGGTGCCTGACGTGACTCGTCCAGCTCACCTTTGCTGAAATAGAGCAGCTCATGCTCCAGCAACACAACCGGTTCGTTGCTGTTGATCGCCTGACATAACTGCCAATAGGCATCCTGTGGTGTGGCCGGCACGGCAATGCGCAGACCGGGCACGTTCATCAGTGTCTGTTCCAGGCGTTGCGAATGTTGGGCGGCAAGTTGTTTGGCGACGCCACCGGGCATGCGTACCACCAGCGGCATGGGAAACTGTCCACCGGACATAAAAGGAATCTTGGCCGCCATATTAATGATGGCGTCCAGGGCGAGTAATGCAAAGTTGATGGTCATGATTTCCACCACCGGACGTAGTCCAACCATCGCCGCACCAACACCAAGGCCCGTGAAACTGCCTTCGGAGATGGGCGTATCACGCAAGCGCCATTCACCGTATTTTGCATATAAACCTTCGGTGACCCGATAACTGCCTCCGTAGAGCCCCACATCTTCACCCAGTACAATGATCGACTCATCCGCAGCCATTTCCACATCCAGAGAACGATTAAGTGCCTGCCAATAATAGACCTTGTCATTCACTTGAATAGTCCCCCATCAAATGTGGCCAACCGCACCAGAACAGCACCCGTAATCATGCTACCTTCTCCTGGACATCGTGCTTTCGTACCGTACTGGCCATTCCATACTCACTGATCGGATGAACAGCAATTTCAACCATGGACAATAATTCAGCCAGTTCATCGGGTATGCTGCCTCCTTGTACACGGATCTCGGTAACACGGTTTCTGACCAACCATGTCAGCAGCCTCATTCCTTTGCCATGCTCGTCATCCCTGAAAGGATTGATAAACCACGAAGAATCGCCTTCAACATCATCAAGACGGATGTAATGCGCCTTTCCAAAATGGCTGGCGGGTGTTTTACGATCAGCTTCGAAGAGGATGGCAATACGCTTGTGTCGCTGTGTCATCGGCTCATAATGCAGTGTTATTTCCTGGATACGTGGTACGTGCTGTTTGAGCTGATCACTGATGTCATCAACCAGGCGATGCGCTCTGGAAAAGTTTTGTTCATTCAATACCAGGGTAGCCCTGACAAAGAGCACACTGCCGGCATTGCGCACAAATAAATCTGTTACCCCTTCCACCACGGGAATAGCGTTCAGGTATTTCAGAATAACCTCCCGCTCCCGGCTGGTAACAGAGGCATCGAGCAAAGAAAAAAGGCTGTCTCGAATCACTTCATAGGCACCCTGAAAAATCATCACGGCAATAATAATCACCGCCACCTCCTGAGCATAGGATACGCCCAGGAGGTGGCCGCCAACACCCGCCATGACGACCAGACCAGCCCCCATATCAGTCACCCAGTTGATCACATCACTATTCAGGCCGGGCGAGTTTAAGCTTGCAGCAGCACGCTTTTCATAACGATAAAAAAACATTTGCGCTAACAACACCATAGCCATGAAGACCAGCGTGGCAAATGGCATTGACGCATTCATCACTCCGCCACCAAAAAAGACAGAACGCAGAATTTCATAACCTGCAAACAACACCGCCAATCCACCCAACAGTGCAGCCATGTCCTCTAACTTGTACATGCCAATGGGAAAACGGCGGGAATGGCGCGGAGAAAATCGCACAGCACCATAAACCAGCAAGGCGCCCAAGACATCCGTAAAACTGTGAATGGCATCGGCCAAAACCACGGTGCTTCCGGACATCAAACCCCAGCCCAGTTTGAGTATCGCCAATACCGCATTCAGCAGCGTGGAAGCCAGCAGCCAGTAAGGTGTCCGCGCCAGTGATCTGGACGTTCCCATCAGACCAGCACCTCCCCTTGACGATTGCAATCCAATGCCGCCCGGGCATCGTCCAGCGTGGGCTCGGGGCTTTCAGAAGCAAAGCGCACGGCCTCTTCCACCTCTGCGGCAACGTCTGCCTGCATGACATCGACGTGCTCGGCTGGAAAGTGGCCGCCGCTACGCAGGCTCTCCGTCAGGTTGGCGATATTGTCTCTACCGACGGCGGTGATCTGTTCTGCCGAGGGATAGACGACTTCGGCAATGGCGATTTTCACCGGGTCTTCGTTTTTCTCGAAGGCCTGCAACTCCACCTTGGGACGATAACTGCCAGGATCAGCCATGGAGTGACCGCGAAAACGATAGGTTTCACACTCGATAAACTGCGGCCCGTTGCCGACGCGGATCTGCGCCAGCGCCTCTTCCGTCGCCTGGTGTACAGCCAGCACATCCATGCCGTTAACCCGACGCGCCGGGATGCGATAACTACAGGCGCGTTTGTAAACCTCGGCCACCGCCGAGTGACGGTGAATCTCAGTGCCTATCTGATAGTGGTTGTTCTCACAGACAAACAATACTGGTAATTTCCACAGTGCCGCCATGTTAAGGCTTTCGTGAAAGGCGCCCTGATTCACAGCACCGTCACCAAAGAAACAGATCACCACCTCGGGCAATTCCCGCATGGCGATGGCGTAACCGATACCGGTGGCGATGGGAAAGGTTTCACCGACGATGGCATAGCCACCCATGAAACGCCGCTCGCGATTAAACAAATGCATGGAACCACCCATGCCGCCGCTGCAACCGGTCTTGCGGCCGAACAGCTCGGCCATCACATTATTGGCTGGCACACCCCGCACCAGGGCATGAACATGTTCGCGGTAGGTGGAAACAACGTAATCCGCTGGTTCCGCCGCATGCAGAACGCCAACACCCACGGCCTCTTCGCCCGGATAGAGATGCAGAAACCCGGCGATGTTGCCTTGCGCGTATTCCTGTGCAACCCGTTCCTCAAAGGCGCGCGCCAGCAACATGTCGCGCAACATCTTTCTCTGTAAATCTAATTCCATGGCCAGTTCTTCCCTATCAGCCTGGACAAAACTCATCCACAGCTTCGAAGAGTGGCGTCATGTACATGTAAGCTGGCCCACCATGCATCACAACGGCCATGAAACCGGCTTCAACTATTTCATCGCGGCTGGCACCGGCCTTCACCGCCTGCTCAACATGAAAGGCGATGCACCACTCACATTGCCCGGCTACCGCCAACCCAACATTAATCAGTTCCTTGATTCGAAGGTCCAGTGCCTTGCCCTGTTCGGCCTTTTGCAAAAAACCGAGAAAGGCACGGGTCTCGACTGGATAATCCTTATTCAGACGACGAGTCAATTCTGCAACCTGATCAAGCTTCTTGCGTGCTATGCCCATGGCATCACCCTCAATATTCTTTGCGGAATTTCGTCCACCTTAGAGCAAGCTGTTTAGCGCTTCAGCAACCTAAGTTGCAGTCAGAGCATTTTTATTGGGGCAGTATTCAGGTTAGTTATTGTTGTTCCGGTTATTCAATATCAGGATTGTTGTCGGGTTAATAAAGGAGATAACCATGCGTGACTACAGCAACATGCCCACCCTCCATTGGGAGGGTCCGATCAGTGCCAAAAAAGCCGTCGCACAGGTGCATCACGCTGAGCCGGTGATCCTGCAAATGCCGGAAGATTTCGTGCTGGCCATCGACGCACCCACCTGTGGTTGTAAAGCCGGTGACGCAACCACGCATCACATCGATTGCCATGCGGCGGATACGCTGAAGACTATCGCGGAAGAAAACAATGAACCGGCACTGGTCGAATTGGCAGATATTGCCCATGAGGCCGGACAGGTGGTGGATATTCAGACGGATACCCGGCGCATTATTATTCACGATTAGCGGGCTTGGTTTTTCCGCAGCGGCTCTCTATTCTCGGACAGCCTCCTCGCGCATTGCCCATGTTATTTTGTCGGGTTCAGCGTTCCTATGGTGTTTCGCGACAAGGCGCTCACCCTCAATATTTGCGGAATTTCGTCCACCTTAGAGCAAGCTGTTTAGCGCTTCAGCAACCTAAGGAATAGAACACAATAACTCATATAAGTGGCGCTCTGATTTAGTTCGTACTCGTTCGTTCTGATTGAACAAAAGTGCAGGAATACTCGTTCTATTCCGAGCTTTTGTGATTGAAGAACGGGCGAAGACGGGCTGAAGCAGAGGTGCCAATTGCATGAGTTATTGTGTTCCATTCCTAAGTTGCAGTCAGAGCATTTTTATTGGGGCAGTATTCAGGTCAGAGTTCAAAGCTGTCGCCATTGGCTGGCATCTTCACTTCGGTGTTATCAAGCAGGCTGGCAAAATATTTCATCGCTTTCTCATCACCGTGAACCAGAAAGGTACACTTCGGACTGCCTGTTTTCTCATGCCACGCCAGCAACTGGGCCTGATCCGCATGCGCAGAAAAACCGCCGATGGTATAAATCTTTGCCCGCACCTGAATCTCTTCACGGTAGATGCGTACCGAGCTGGCACCATCCACAATCTGCCGCGCCAAGGTGCCCTGGGCGGCATAACCGACGAAGATCACGCTGGAGTTGTTGCGCCACAGATTGTGCTTGAGGTGGTGACGCACCCGCCCCCCGGTACACATGCCCGAGCCGGCCATGATCACCGCCCCGCCCCGGATGTTGTTTAGCGCCATGGACTCCGCCGTCTCGCGGGTAAAGTGCAGGCCCGGCAGGGCGAAGGGATCGCGCTGTTGATTAAACAGCGCCACGGTTTCAGCGTCATAACACTCGGGGTGGTGGAGAAAAATCTCGGTGGCAGAGATGGCCATGGGCGAATCGAGAAAGACCTGGGTACTGCCCGGCAGGCGGCCACTGCTGACCCCCTCCTGAAGAAAGTAGAGAATCTCCTGGGCACGTTCCAGCGCAAAGGTGGGAATGACCACGTTGCCACCCCGGCGAAAGGTATCTTCGATGGCCTCGTACAGCTCTTCGATGGAGGGCTGTAACTGTTTGTGCAGCCGATCGCCGTAGGTGGTCTCCATAACCACCACATCCGCCGCAGGGGGCGTGACCGGGTCACGCAAAATCACCCGGCCGCCGTAGCCCAGATCACCGGAAAAGAGCACTGAGCGTTTTGTGCCTTGCTCTTCCAGTTCGAGATGAATGCTGGCCGAACCGAGAATGTGACCGGCATCGATAAAAGTGGCATGGATACCGGGACAGATCGCCATGCGTTGATCGTAATGGGCAGTACGACCGAAAGCATCCAGACTGTTGAGGGCATCAAGCACGGTGTAGAGCGGTTCAACCTGCTTTTTATGTTTGTTTTTACCTCGCGCTGCGCGGCGTGCCTGATAAGCCGCTTCCTCCTCCTGCAAGTGGGCCGAGTCGAGCATCACCAGTCTTGCCAGTTCGCGTGAGGCCGAGGTGGTAATCACCTCGCCGCTAAAACCGCGCTTCATCAGTAGCGGAATACGGCCACAGTGATCCAGATGGGCATGGGTCAACAGCAGGTAGTCGATGTCGGCTGGTTCAAAACCAAAAGGCCCGGCATTTTCTTCAGACAGCTCGTGATTGCCCTGATAGATACCACAGTCGATGAGAATACGTTTACCCCCGCATTCAATAAGATGGCAGGAGCCAGTGACCTCCTGGTCCGCGCCGTGAAAGGAAATTTTCATCGTGTTATCTCCTGTTGATGTAACCCTGAATACGTACCTTCACAACGAATGCGGGGCATTGAAAAAATTCAGCCAAACAAATCAGTTAAACAAAGGAGTGCCATTGTTTTCATGCCAACAAAGAACGCCCTCCCAAACCTCTTCAGCCGTTTCGGCAAACCAGAACAGTTTGCGGTCTTCGGCATCCACCACACCTTCGTCAATCAGAAACTCGAAATCGAAGGCTTTTTGCCAGTAGTCAGCCCCCACCAGGATGACGGGTAGCGGGGCTATCTTGCGGGTCTGAATGAGGGTCAGTGTTTCAAACAGTTCGTCGAAGGTGCCCAGGCCACCAGGGAAAGCCACCAGCGCCTTCGCCCGCATCAAAAAGTGCATTTTACGCAGGGCGAAATAGTGAAATCGAAAACAGAGTTCGGGGGTGATATAGGGGTTGGGATACTGCTCATGGGGCAGGGTAATATTGAGGCCGATGGTCTTGGCACCGGCATCATTGGCGCCCCGATTAGCCGCCTCCATAATCCCCGGCCCGCCACCGGTCATCACCACCAGTCGGCAATCCTCGGGACCGCTGCCTGACTCGCTCACCCGTCGGCCAAGGTCCCGCGCAACATCGTAGTAGTGGCTCTTGGCCTGCAC
>WFQM01000241.1 GCA_015487095.1 Gammaproteobacteria bacterium
TAGGCAAAAAGCTCAGCGGCACCCGATGTTATTGACGATGTTGAGAAACGAACATTGAGTACCGCATTGGCACCGATAGAACTGGCCTGTTCGATCATTCTGGCCACGGCTTCTTCGCGTGCATCCTGTAATAACTCGGTATAACCCTTGAGCTCCCCTCCAAAAATATTTTTCAGTCCGGCCATGAAGTCACGTCCAACATGTTTGGAGCGGACAGTGCTGCCTTGCACCAGCCCCAGGTGTTTGGAGATTCGTTTACCGGGAATCAGTTCAAGGTTCGATATCATCATGCGAGCATCCTCGTTAAACCTAAATTAACTATTGACGAACAATACCAGAATTCATAAAAAAGGCGCACGGGAAAACTCCTGTGCGCCCGTATTTTAACGGCCACTCATTACTGGGCAGTGTATAACCCAGTTTATTCACGGTGGTTTTTTATGCCGGTTTCTCTATTTGTGATATTGCGCACTCAGTTCATGCACTGCGTTAATAAACGCACCTACATTTTCAGGGTCAATTTTCGGATGAATACCATGGCCGAGATTGAACACATGGCCGTTGCCCTTGCCATAACTGGCCAGTACGTTACCCACTTCCTCACGGATGCGCTCCGGGTTGGAATAAAGAATGCACGGGTCCATGTTGCCTTGCAGGGCAATGTTGTCGCCAGCGAGCTTGCGGGCATCGCTAAGGTCAATGGTCCAGTCCACGCCGAGACAGTCGGCACCGGTGGCGGCCATTTTGTCCAGCCATCGTCCACCGCCTTTGGTGAAGAGAATGACCGGAACTTTGCGACCATCGGCTTCGCGGGTGAGGCCATCGATGATTTGCTGCATGTAGCGCAATGAGAATTCTTGATAATCGCGCGGGGTAAGTACGCCGCCCCAGGTGTCAAAAATCTGCACGGCTTGTGCGCCTGCGGCGATTTGTCCGTTAAGGTATGAAATAACGGATTTTGCCAGTTTATCGAGCAGTTGATGCAGGGTGTCAGGCTGGTCAAACAGCATGCCTTTGATGTTGCCGTATTCTTTGGTGCCACCGCCTTCCACCATGTAGGTAGCCAGTGTCCACGGGCTGCCGGAAAAGCCGATGAGCGGTACACGACCATCGAGTTCTTTGCGTATGGTGCGCACGGCGTTCATTACATATTGCAATTCGCCTTCGGGCTCGGGGATGGGCAGGTTTTTCACATCCGCTGCGCTGCGCACGGGGTGGGCAAACTGTGGGCCGTGGCCGGTGTTGAACGTCAGCCCCAGGCCCATGGCGTCGGGAATGGTGAGAATGTCGGAAAACAGGATGGCGGCATCCAGTGGATAGCGCTCCAGTGGCTGGATGGTGACTTCGCAGGCCAGTTCCGCGTTGCGGCACAGATCCATGAAGCTGCCTGCCTTTTTACGGGTGGCGCGATATTCGGGCAGATAGCGCCCGGCTTGGCGCATCATCCACACGGGAGTGACATCGACAGGTTCGCGGTTCAGGGCGCGCAGAAAACGATCATTTTTTAATGTTGTCATGTTTTGTGTTTTTAACGCAGAGGCCGCAGAGGCGCAGAGGCGCAGAGAAAAAGAAAATGATTTTCAAAAATCTCTGCGTCTCTGTGCCTCTGCGATCTCTGCGCTTCTCCTTAAATGTCTAAAAAATCTAAAATGCCTTCAGCAGCCTGACGACCTTCATACACAGCAGTCACGACCAGGTCAGAACCACGCACCATATCACCACCGGCAAAAATTTTCGGATTGGTGGTTTGGTATTGGTAGCTGTTTTGAGCCGGTGCAATAACGCGGCCACGATCATCGGTGTCGATATTAAAATCAGCAAACCAGTCAGCGGGGCTGGGGCGGAAACCAAAGGCGATGACTACGGCATCCGCAGGGATGATTTCTTCCGAGCCTGCGACAATTTCCGGGTGGCAACGCCCATGTTCGTCGGGTTCCCCCAGTTTGGTGGTGACCAGTTTGATGCCTTCTACCTTGCCATTACCCACTATTTCCACAGGCTGGCGATTCCACAGAAACGCCACGCCTTCTTCTTTGGCATTGGCCACTTCCCGTTTGGAGCCGGGCATGTTGGCTTCGTCGCGGCGATAGGCACACTGCACGCTTTGCGCGCCCTGGCGAATGGCGGTGCGATTGCAGTCCATAGCGGTATCACCACCACCGAGCACCACCACACGTTTGCCTGCCATGTCGATGAACTCGTCAGCAGATTTGGCCCAGCCTTTACGGTGGTTGATGTTGGCAATAAGAAAATCCAGCGCGGCATGCACGCCGGGCAGGTCTTCGCCGGGAATATCAGCCTTCATGTAGGTGTAGGTGCCCATCCCCAAAAATACGGCATCGTATTCATCGAGCAGGGTTTGCAAGGGGATGTCCTTGCCAATTTCAATGTTGAGTCTGAACTCCACACCCATTTCTTCCAGAATCGCCCGACGATTTTTGACAACGTCTTTTTCCAGCTTGAACTCGGGGATGCCGAAGGTAAGCAGGCCACCAATTTCCGGATGGCGATCAAATACTACAGGGGCAACACCGTTGCGCACCAGGATGTCGGCGCAACCCAGTCCGGCCGGGCCTGCGCCGATAATCGCCACGCGCTTTCCGGTGGATTTGACATCCGACATGTCAGGTCGCCAGCCCTGGGCAAAGGCGGTGTCGCTGATGTATTTTTCAATGGAGCCGATGGTGACGGCACCAAAGTCATCATTGAGCGTGCAGGCTCCTTCACACAAGCGATCCTGCGGACAGATGCGGCCGCAGATTTCCGGCAGGGAATTGGTGCGGTGTGACATTTCTGCGGCTTCTGTCAGGTTGCCTTCTGCAATGAGCTTTAACCAGTTGGGAATGTAGTTATGCACGGGGCATTTCCATTCACAATAGGGGTTGCCACAGGCGAGACAACGGTCTGCCTGTTCAGTCACAGAAGTGGCGTTAAAATCACCATAAATTTCGGCGAACTCCTGACGACGCTCGGCCGCCGGTTTTTTAGCCGGATCGCGTCTTGGAACATCGACGAATTGAAAATTATTTGCCATTTTTTAACTTCTTGTAGGTTGGGGTGAGCTTGCGAACCCCAACGTTGTGCATCGATTTGCTGAGGGTCGCTACGCTCACCCCAACCTGCCTTCTAAATCCCAAACGCCGCAGGTATATTTCAGGCTGCCCGACGTTGCAGGTCATCAATCAATGAAGTCAATGCTGCCGCCTTGGGTTTGACTAACCAGAATTTGCCAACCATATCAGCAAAGTTATCCAGGATATGTTGTCCCCATTCGCTGCCGGTTTCGTCAACGAATTCCTGAATCGTGTCACGCAGGTGTTTGGTGTGGGAATCCATGTCTTCGGTGTTCACACGGTGGATTTCAATAAGTTCATGGTTGTAGTTATCAACAAACTGATTGTCCTGATCCAGCACATAGGCAAATCCACCGGTCATGCCCGCGCCGAAGTTGACGCCGGTAGGACCAAGCACGGTGACAAAACCGCCGGTCATGTATTCACAGCCGTGGTCACCAATACCTTCCACCACCGTATGGGCACCGGAATTACGCACCGCAAAACGCTCACCCGCCAATCCTGCGGCAAACAGTTTGCCGCCAGTGGCACCGTACAGACAGGTGTTGCCAATGATCGTGGTTTTGTGGGATTCAAAGTTGCTACCGCCAGGTGGGCGGATCACCAGCTTGCCACCCGCCATGCCTTTGCCGACGTAATCGTTGGCATCACCTTCAAGGTACATTTGCAATCCACCGGCATTCCATACTCCGAAACTTTGCCCGGCAGAACCCGTGAGTTTGAGTTGAATGGGGTTTTTATCCATGCCCAGATTGCCATGACGTACCGCAATTTCGCCCGACAGGCGCGCACCGATGGAGCGGTCAGTATTTCTTACGGTATAAGTGAATTCACCACCGGTTTTGTTTTCAATCGAGGACAAGGCGTCAGCGACCATTTGCTCCGCCAGCTCACCCTTGTCGAAGGGCTCGTTCTTCGGTGAAATGCAATATTGCGGTTTGTCCGTAGCGACGCCGCCATCAGACAGGATGGGCGATAAATCCAGGCGACGTTGCTTGCTGGTTGTGCCTTCAATGGCTTCCAGCAGATCGGTACGGCCAATGAGGTCTTGCAGTTTGCGCACCCCCAGGCTGGCCATGATTTCGCGTGCTTCTTCGGTGATGAAACGGAAGTAGTGAGTCACCATTTCCACTTCACCAATGAAATATTTTGAGCGCAACACGTTGTTTTGTGTTGCCACACCAGTGGCACAGTTGTTCAAATGACAGATACGCAAGAACTTGCAGCCCATGGCCACCATGGGGCCGGTACCAAAACCGAAGCTTTCCGCACCCAGAATGGCTGCTTTTACAACATCCAGGCCGGTTTTGAGACCGCCGTCTGTTTGCAGGCGAATTTTGCCGCGCAAGTTGTTGGCTCGCAGAATCTGATGAGTTTCAGTGAGACCCAGCTCCCACGGGCTGCCCGCGTATTTCACCGAAGCCAAAGGGCTGGCTGCGGTGCCACCGTCGTAACCTGAAATAGTGATCAGGTCTGCGTAAGCCTTTGCCACACCGGCTGCAATGGTACCCACGCCTGCTTCGGCCACCAGTTTGACGGAGACCAGACCATCAGGATTGACCTGTTTGAGGTCGAAGATCAGTTGTGACAAATCCTCAATGGAATAAATATCATGATGCGGTGGCGGGGAAATCAGCGACACACCGGGTTTGCAGTAACGCAATTCGGCAATGAGTTCGTTGACTTTTTGACCGGGCAATTGTCCGCCTTCACCGGGCTTGGCACCCTGGGCCACTTTGATCTGCATCACTTCGGCGGAGCGCAGATAAGCCGGCGTAACGCCAAAACGGCCGGAGGCCACTTGTTTGATTTTGGAGCGTTTGTCGGTGCCGTAACGTTTGGGATCTTCGCCACCTTCTCCGGAATTGGAGCGCGCGCCGAGACGGTTCATGGCCATGGCCAGGGTTTCGTGCGCTTCGGGAGACAGGGCTCCCAATGACATGGCAGCCGAATCAAACCGTTTAACGATATCGGACATGGGCTCCACTTCATCAATGGAGATCGATTCCACATCCGTGCGCAACTTCAGCATGTCGCGCAGCGCCAGCGTCGGGCGCTCATTGACTAAAGTGGCGTATTCCCGATAGGCATTTTCATCGCCGGTTTTTACCGCACGCTGCAAAGCCTGCACGACATCCGGGTTGTACGCATGTTCTTCACCGCCGTGGACAAATTTGAGCAGGCCGCCCTGCTCGATATCTTTACGGTTGTTCCAGGCCAGCTTGCTCAAAGCCCGCTGGTCGAAATCAAGGTCTTCAAAATGGGTGCCTTGCAGACGATTGGTAGTACCGGTGAAACACAGATCCACCACGTCCTGATGTAGGCCGACGGACTCAAACAGTTGCGCACCGCGATAACTGGAGATCGTGGAAATCCCCATCTTCGAGATGACTTTAAACAACCCCTTGTTGATGCCTTTGCGGTACTGGTGCATGAGGTTGACACAATCGGCATCGGGAATTTCGCCAGTGCGTTGCATGTCCTGAATACAGGCGTAGGCCAGATACGGGTACACGGCAGTCGCACCATAGCCGATGAGTGCGGCCATGTGATGGGGATCACGCGCCGTACCGGTTTCCACGATGATATTGGCATCACAACGCAGGCCTTCACGAATCAGGCGATGATGCACAGCCCCCGTGGCCAGCAACGCATGTACTGGTACACGGTTGGAGGCGATATTGCGATCCGATAAAACCAGCAGCACCTTGCCATCTTTAACCGCAGCCACCGCCTGATCGGTAATACGCATGATGGCGGCTTGCAAATCGCTGTCAGCATCGTAATACAGATCAATCCGGTCACTGGCATAGCTGCTGTCTTCCAATCCGGTCAGCTGATCAAATTTGGTGGTAGACAGCACCGGTGAATTCATCAACAGACGTTTGGCATGTTCGGCTGACTCTTCAAACATGTTCATTTCGCGGCCAAAACAGGTTTCCAGCGACATAACGATCTGTTCACGAATGGGGTCAATCGGTGGATTGGTCACCTGGGCAAATTGTTGGCGAAAATAGTCGTATAACGAACGTATTTTTTGTGACAACACGGGCATGGGCGTATCATCACCCATGGAACCGATAGCTTCTTGACCCGCTTCGGCCAACACCCGCAGCACCTGATCCCGCTCCTCGAAACTCACCTGAAACAGCTTCTGATAAATATCCAGCGCCTTGCTGTCCATAGGCAGGCCACAGATTTCACCGTCCAGCGCGGTGGTGATATGCCGGGCACCGGCAGCGAGCCACTGTTTGTAGGTTTGCGCATTTTTGAGGTGAGCGTTGACATCTTCCGGCAACAACAACTCGCCGGTTTCTGTATCAGCCGCCAGCATCTGGCCAGGTTTTAAGCGCCCCTTGGCCACTACGTCTTCCGGCTTGTAATCATAAACACCAATTTCCGAAGCCAGAGTAATGTGACGATCTTTAGTAATGACCCAGCGTGCGGGACGCAGACCATTACGGTCGGTTGAGCACGCGGCATAACGGCCATCAGTCATTACAATGCCTGCGGGACCATCCCAGGGCTCCATATGCATGGAGTTGTATTCGTAAAAAGCGCGCAGATCGGCATCCATATTGGTCACGTTCTGCCAGGCAGGCGGCACCAGCAGACGCATGGCGCGGAAAATATCCATACCGCCCGCTAACAGCGCTTCCAGCATATTGTCCATGGAATTGGAGTCCGAACCCGACGCGGATACCAGCGGACGTACATCGGCCATGGGAATGGCCGGGGTTTCAAATTTGTGGCCACGGGCAACAGACCAGTTGCGATTGCCCTGTATCGTATTGATTTCACCATTGTGGGCAAGATAACGGAACGGCTGGGCCAATCGCCACTGCGGCCAGGTATTGGTGGAAAAGCGCTGATGAAACACGGCGATAGCCGTTTCCATACGTTCATCTTCCAGGTCCGTGTAAAACTCCGGCAGGTGCTCGGGCATGACCAGACCTTTGTAGGAGATTACCCTCGATGACAAGCTGGGA
The DNA here is from genome assembly GCA_015487095.1 of Gammaproteobacteria bacterium. Taxonomy (GTDB): domain Bacteria; phylum Pseudomonadota; class Gammaproteobacteria; order SZUA-152; family SZUA-152; genus SZUA-152. The sequence goes on from WFQM01000241.1 coordinate 7,064, forward strand.
ATGTAAAATACGTCATCATTGGGTTCGATAGCCTTTTCGCAACGACGACGGGCAATATATAGATGTTGTTCAAAGCTCACCGTATCCATGTCGGCTGGAGCGTTCACAAAAATCTGCTCGATGACAGGCAATGAGGCCAGAGCCTCCTCGCCACAGGCAGCGGCGTCGGTAGGTACAGTACGCCAGCCCAACACCCCCAGGCCTTCAGTACGCAGCTCGGTTTCCAGTTGAGCACGTGCAACATTGGCAAAGACAGCATCGGTATTGAGAAACACCATGCCCACGGCATAATTATCGGCCAGGGCAAACCCCAACTCATCGGCACACAGACGCAGAAAACCGTCCGGTTTTTTCATCAACAGGCCGCAACCGTCACCGGTTTTACCATCAGCAGCCACTGCACCGCGATGGGTCAGGCGAGCCAAGGCTCCAATGGCAGTTTGCACCAACCAATGGCTGGGCTGGTTGTCCATTTGGGCAATGAGACCAAAGCCACAATTGTCTTTTTCAAAACCGGGACGGTAGAGGCTCTGCACACTGGGCGGCTGATTAAGTATTTTTTTCACGCTGTTTTTCACTGGACAGTTACAACCTGGGTCATTTATTCAAATTTACTGGGGAAAGCATTATTGTTTTTACAATCAATTAGATAACGCTGTTTTCAGCATATAACTAATGTTTTTCCACAGACAAAATGGCCCAGCATTATACCGGCGTGCCGGATTGGGTTCAATGTGGCAAAAAGCCAGTGTTTGCGCGGCTTTATTGAAAGCCGTAAGGTGGACAGGTTTTTTGTAGCCACGCATGTATCGCTACTTTAGCTTCAATTAAAGCCGATGAGTTGGTGTATTGCAGGATTTCCTGCCAGCAATCAGAAAAACCATGCTGACAATGATTGCGCTTTTCGAATTGTGCGCTCGATGTGATAGTTGATTATGGCCGATGCTAATAATCATTCGAGCCAAGCTGCAATAACCTTCGTTCATTAA
>WFQM01000242.1 GCA_015487095.1 Gammaproteobacteria bacterium
CATAGCTCATACACAAATATCGATAGAAAAAACGTTGGCTAATTCTACGAGTCTGTCCCCGACCCACTGTTTACGGTGTTCGTAGCTTTGGCCAGAGAATTCATCGTTGCCACAGAGAAAAGCACGACGGAGAGCCTGCCCCACGAAGTGCTTTGGGTACACAGCGTGAAATGCAGTGGTAGTAAGGGGTTAAATCCAGGCAGACTTGGTTTTTGCGAGGTGCTGGCATTGTTATTCTATAAATTCGATCACAATCATATAAATATTCTATTTTACCAATCGAAAGGGTAACACTACAATGTCCCCAAGTTTTACCAAAACCTGTTTTTTTAACATTAACCATCAAACTATTTTGTAAATACAAGGACACCTATCATGAGCAAAAAAACATTCCCCAACAAAGAAGGTCAACGTATACCCAACGTCATTCTCCACACCCGCCGCGATCACGACTGGATGGATCTCACCAGTGAGGATATTTTCGCAGGTAAAACGGTCATCGTGTTTTCATTACCGGGGGCTTTCACGCCCACCTGCTCGTCATCACATGTGCCACGCTTCAACCAGCTGGCTCCTGTTTTCAAAGAGCATGGAGTAGACGAAATTATTTGCATGTCCGTCAACGACGCCTTTGTGATGAACGAATGGGCAGCTAACCAAAAAGCAGAAAACATCACCTTCCTTCCTGATGGCAACGGTGATTTCACCGATGGCATGGGTTTGTTGGTGGACAAGGAAGACCTCGGCTTCGGCAAACGCTCCTGGCGTTATTCCATGCTGGTAAAAGACGGCGTGATCGAGAAGCAGTTCATTGAACCTAACGTGCCAGGCGATCCCTACGGTGTTTCCGACGCTGACACCATGCTCGACTACATTGCCCCCGATGCCAAACGGCCACTGGATGTGAGCATTTTCACCCGCCCCGGTTGCGAATATTGTGCCCAAGCCAAGGATCTGTTGCAGCAGCGCGGCATTGCCTATGAAGAACTGGTACTGAACCGTGATTACACCAGCCGCACTCTGCGCGCCGTAGCCGGTATCGACAGTGTACCGCAGGTGTTCATCAACGGTGATTATGTGGGTGGCGCAGAATCACTGGCGGAATGGTTTGCGAATGAGGACAGCAGCAATACCTGATCAACAACTTCCCGTTAACAATCAGCATTCTGCCAATACAGAGCAACAGCTGTCAGTTGTTAACGGGAAGCACTGCCTGCTCTGCTGGATGGTGTCCGATGAGCATTTCACTTTCGGATAGACTCACGATGGTTTTATAAATTCGCTACTCTCAATATAAGAGAGTCTATGCAAATGTAAGGTTCTTTATTTTGAACCAGGGAAGCTTTATATGGATGACACACCACGCACTTATACCCATGACGTTTGAGATTTAGGTGTCGATGTGCGTCATATTTATTTCATGGCACCAACAGTAGGCGCTTTAGGCGAGGCGAAATGACGAGTAATAGTCGTTCTATTGCGAGGACAACAACGCAGTCATGGGTATACATAGCCGGAATAGGCACAATAACGACACTCGGAGGAGATACCAACACCAGTTATCATGCAATCAGGGCCGATATCAGTGGCTACCAATCTGTCGATTGCTTCACCCGGCAGCGTGAACGTATCATCATGGCATTGGTACCCGATGATGCATTACCCCCGTTACAGGATGACTTCGATATCCGGGGAAGATCACGTTTTGTTACCACCCTATCCTCAAAATGTGTCATGTCGCCGCCGCACAGGCCATGGCCATCTACACTGGCAAAACCCCGATTCCATTATTTTTCTCGGTCCCTGCCAATGACGCTGGACTGAACGAAGCCATTCCTGCACACATCATTCATCAGCTGGTTCAACAATCCGGTTTGCTCATCGCCCCTGCCACCCGTCGTATGTCCTGATCGGTGGCAGTAACAGCTACCAAAATGCTGAACGGCTCACCGCACTGGATAAAGAAGACCGCCTGCTTGCGCTAGGCGAGAACGCAGGATTTGTACTGCTCACCCGTAACCCGGCACGGGTTCTGCACAGCGCCACTCACCTCCCCAGCCTGATCTACTGTTCATCCGACCATTAGTATTGCGCTGCCGTCTGCTTTGAGCCCCTGCCCCTGGCCGCATTTCAAGTACCGCCAATCCCGCATCACGCGCTAATGAAAACCGAGGGTGCAGGATCATGCCCGAGTTTGGTGAAGGCGCGCAGGTTGGCAACGTTCGGCCTCGGAAAGCGACCCTTATCATTTACATTTCAACCGAGGCGACAATGACCCTGAAACCGGGGGTCGGTAGATATTGAATACTTGTATTACACAGCTAAAGAATTGAAATACAAGACCGTAATATAATCTGAGATTAGACAGATGCGAATACAAAAAAATTTGTTACTCCAAAACTCACCTTTTTAGTCAACTAAGTGAAGTTACCCAGATGATGCTAACAACAAAACAAATCATGAAGAACAGTGAGCATTTTTCCTGGCAGTTTACACGGAATGTCAAGCTATGCCTTCTTGGTGTGGCAGTGATATGTTCACCGCAAATCTTAGCGGGCGAACCATTGCTGGATGAACCTATCAAGCCAATTCCATTGACGGTCGATGTGGACCTCAAAAAAGTGGCACTGGGGCGTCTGCTTTTTCATGAGCCCCGACTGTCCGGAGACAATACGGTATCCTGTGCAACTTGCCACGACCTGAAAACAGGTGGTGTTGACCGCACTAAGGTTTCCATTGGAATAAAAGGCAGAAAAGGCATCATCAATAGCCCGACGGTTTATAACAGTGGCCTGCTGTTTCGGCAGTTCTGGGACGGTCGTGCAGAAACACTGGAAGACCAGATCGATTGGCCAATACAAAACCCGATAGAAATGGGTAGCCAATGGCCCGATGTGCTGGCCAAGCTCTACGACGATGACAAATATCCGGGCATGTTCAAGGCGATTTATGATGACGGCATTACCCGTGAAAATGTCAAAAATGCCATTGCCGAGTTTGAACGCAGTCTGATTACACCCAACTCCCGTTTCGATCAATATCTGCGTGGCGATGAAAATGCCATCACTGCCAAGGAAAAGCGCGGCTACATGCTGTTTAAGCGTTACGGCTGTATTTCCTGTCACCAGGGAGTCGCCGTAGGCGGCAATATGTTCCAGGTTTTTGGTGCAATAAACTCCTATTTCAAGGTGCGCGGAAATATTACTGAAGCAGATATGGGGCGCTTCAATGTTACAGGCAACCCGGAAGACAAACATGTTTTCAAGGTTCCCAGCCTGCGCATGGTCGCCCTTACTCCACCCTATTTGCATGACGGTACAGCAAAAACAATGCTTGATGCAGAAGATGTCATGTTCAAATTTCAGCTTGGCCGTAAAGCCCCGAAAAAGGATAAAGAGGCTATGGTCGCATTTCTTAAAACCTTGGTAGGTGAACACCCGGAGATGAAAAAATGAAGAAGATATCCAGTATTTTTCTTCTTGTAGGGGCGATTGCCTTCAGTGGTGCGCTTGGGTTCTACCTTGTCAAAACGATGCCTGTTCAGCAGGACATCGCCTTCGCGGACAATATAGAGAATATTCAGAAACTTCAGACACTGGATGCCGCTTGGTCACTGGCTGCCCTGTATACATATTCCACACCTAATTCGGATTTTGACGAGGTGGCGGCATACCTGCCTCGTGTTCGAGAACTGCGGGAAACATTGAGTATCAGTGATCTGGCAACGGGCGATGTGCCGGATACACTCAAAAATAAATTGATGCGTTTCCTGTTGATGATCGAGAGCAAGGAAGAGTCCATTGAACACTTCAAATCCAACTTTGCGGTGATGCGCAATTCACTGAAATTTTTACCACTGGCATCACGCGCCCTGAATGTGAAGCTGCGCAAGATGGATGATGAGAAACATGCCGCGAGCATCAATGATCTGTATGAACGAACCAATGCCTTTTTGCAGAGACCGGATGAAGGAACCCGGGAAAGCTTGTTGATGGACCTGAACAAGAAAGATGAAGTTCTAATGGAATTTCCAGAAAGTATTGCCAATCCGCTGGGTAACTTTATTTCACATGCCCGGGTGTTGGTGGAGCGTAAAATTCAGTTGGATTCCAGTATTGAACGGGTGGTCAACCTGAAGACAAACAAGATTGGCGATGAACTGATTACACAGTATAAGGCTTATTATACTGATGCTCTGGCGACGCAGTACGATGAGCAATTTATTCACTTTATCTTTAGCCTCATTGCAGCACTTTTACTGGCGATTGCAGCGATAACAGGTGCGGTCATGTTGTTCCGCCAGAGTCAGGAGTTTACTGAAAAACTTGAACAGGGTATTGCCGAGAAAACAGAAGCCTATGAGCATGCTTCTGCCGAAGCCAGTGGCTCAATGGTGGACAAGAACCTGGATCAAAGTATGGAGGGAATGGGACGTATGGTGGCTACCGTTGCCCATGAAATCAATACCCCGCTGGGATATCTGGGGAGTAATTTACAGGTTCTCCACAATGGTATGGAAAAAATGCAGGCTTTGATGAATGAATTTTTCACACTGAAAAATGACCTGGGCCGCATGGACAATAGTGATCAAATCAGTGCGCGTATCGACAACTTCTCGATACTTGTTCAGAACACTCAGGATGAAGCAATGCTGGATGAACTGCCCGAAATTGTCGATGATATGGAAGGTGGCATTGAACAGATTCAGCATGTGATCAAAGATCTGGGTGACTTCAGCCGCAAGGACCGCTCGGATGAAGATTGGTTTGACATCAAGCAGTGTGTGGAAAGCGCACTCAAAATGGCGAAGAAAGAAATTACCTCGGGAACAAAAGTGCAGTTGGATCTCAAGGATGTACCAGAGATTTTTGGTTCTCCCGCAGAAATGAATCAGGTGTTGATTAATCTTATCAATAATGCAGCCCATGCGATTGAATCAACCGGTCGTACCGATGGCCTGATCAAGATTCGTACCTCGCTTGAGAAGGAGCAAGTCATGATCAGCATTATGGATAACGGCGAAGGAATTGATGATGAAACCCGCCGCAAAATTTTCGAGCCGTTCTTTACTACCAAGGATGTAGGTAAGGGAACCGGTCTGGGTTTGGCTATTGTGCGCCGTATTGTGACCAAACATGGTGGCAAAGTGCTGCTCAAGTCCATTCCCGGAAAAGGCACCAACTTTGTCTTCGTGCTGCCAGTGAAGAAAAAACCACAAGAATAAATAACCGTAAAATCAACGAAAACCGGTGAAGATGGTTATGGGAATACAAACAAACATTCTGATTGTTGATGATGAGTCGAGAATTATTCGTACTCTGGGTCGTTTAATGCGCCCTCATTATCAGACATTTCTTGCCAACAGTGGTGAAGAGGCACTGGATATCCTGCGCAATAATCGCATTCATGTCATTATCTCGGATCAACGTATGCCCGAAATGACGGGCGTTGAATTGCTTTCCAAAGTGAAGCAGTTGTCGCCCAATACCACGCGCGTTCTTCTCACCGGTTATTCGGATTTATCGGCTGTGGTGAACTCGGTCAACGAAGGTGAGATTTTTCGTTATATTACCAAACCCTGGAATAACGATGAGCTGTTCAGTGTTGTCAAGCAGGCGGCAGATATTTCACTCAAGCTGTTTGATGTCAAAGTTGTAGCAGAGAATAAGTCGGAAATCAGTGGCGATAACGACGAGACCTTGACTATCCTGACTCTGGATTCCAGTGCCAGTCTGAAACTTACTCTGGAAGGAGTCATAGGCAGAAAGGCACAGATTTTTTCAGTGACTTCACCAATCGATGCCATGGACTATCTTGCCGCTCACGATGTCAATATCGTGGTCACAAATTCAAGCGACAATCTTAAGGAAGATCTGGCCTTCGTCAAGGTAACCAAAGCCAATTATCCACAAATTCTTTCAGTGGTGATTACGGAGGAGGCGGACTCACACCGCGTGATCAGTTTGATCAATGAAGGACAGATTTATCGTTACCTTATTAAGCCCATTAATTTGGGATTATTGAAAATTTACCTGTTATCAGCTCTGCGTTATCAGAAAAAACTGGTACTGCAACCGGAATTGGCAATACGACATCAGGTCGCTGAAATCCAGGATGAGGAAGGGCGCAAGCTTGGTGCTTCGTTGTTCCAGCGACTGCGTTCTTTTTTTAGCGGCCACGCAAGCCCTATGGCTTGAACCCGGCCCCTCCGGCTCGTTGCTCCCCTGTCGCAGCTTCTCACATCCTCAATGCTATTCATCATCTGTAACCCTTGTGTTAAATACCCGATGATCTTTTAAAAACAGAGTATTTTTAGCACTTGATGCAGATTACAATCCAGCGATTACGTTAACCGCAGCTTGTTTCCCTGCTCGTATCGCACCTTCCATATAACCATTCCAAACCAATGCAGCCTCAGTACCTGCCCAGTGAATACGCCCTGTAGGTGGACGCAATGCATGCCCGTAGCGGGTTAACACGTTTATCCCAAGCGGTGATTCACATCCCTCGGTGAACGTTTCTTTAGCCCAGTCCATTTCGATGTATTCAACAGGGGTGGCAGCTTCATTGCCAAAGAGTTGTACCAGTGTGCCAACAACTTGTTGCATGCGCTGCATTTTATCATTCGGCAACTGCCCGGCTTCTGCAAAAACAATCAATATCCCGGGTGTGCCAGATGCTGGGGAATTATCAAAGACACTGCTAACACCAGTATCTGTGGTCGCCTGTCCGCTTAACCCGGCCTCACGCCAAAAGGCTGATGGATAGACAATATGTATTTTAAACCCGGAGCTGGTCGCCCAGTTTGTCTGTAAACTTGAGCGTGCATGAGGCAAAGGTGGGGAAAAAGTAATTTTTTCAGCATCAGCTGGCATCATCGCAACAATAACCTGTTTTGCTTCCACGATCCCACTACTGAGCTGAACATAAACATGCTCCTGGTCCGACGCAATCTGCTGTACGGGTTCACCCAAAATAATTCGTCGCTTTCCCAATTCCTGCGCCATGCGGATACTGATTTGTTGTGCTCCCTCAACAAAACGATATTGTTGTGCTCCCCCTTCAATCGATTGTAATACCTGATAGCTGCCTGCGGAACGAACGTAAAATAAAAACCACAACAATGATATTTGAGAGGAGGCAGCATCCAATATCGAGGCTACCCCCGCTTCCAGCTCATCTCTTGCACCTTGCATCCGTGTATTTTCGTCAAGCCAATCACCCAGGTACTGCGCATCCCAACTATTGGCATTTACCGCGTCCCAGGGTGCTTGTAAAGGCACGGTTGCTGCCATTTCATTAATAAGACCAATAACACGTTCCAAATCTTCGACAGTTTCAGGGTCAGAGTCCAGCTCCGTGCCGACCAAACGTTGACCTTCGAATAAACCAACGGCCTCGCCCTCGTTCCAGGTATCAAAAATAGTAATTTTCAATTCTCGTGCCAAAGCAAGTATTTCGCTTTGTGTTGGCCCTACCCATTGTCCACCACCGTCAATGATGGCACCGGATGTATTAACTGGCTGATTATAAGTACGCCCGCCTACCCGTGATCTGGCTTCGACAACCAGTACCGACACATCATTTTTTACAAGTTCACGTGCAGCACTCAACCCGGATAAACCGGCCCCGATAACAACGACATCAACCTTTGATGACAATTTACAAGCACTTAAATGAGTCAGACTTAATGAAGCTGTCGCGGCAGCAGCGGCTTTGATAAATGTTCTCCGTTTCATGGGGACTCCTTGGTGATAAATGTTTAGGTGGAAACGCCCACCTATCACACCACTTTGTTATCCAGGCCGTCTGTAGGAAAAATGTTACGGAATGTATCGACTTCGTATGAAACAAGTTACATTTGGAAACATTCCATTTTGTTGACCAGACGACAGTCGCTGGCGTTGATTAAACGAGAAGGAATAACAATGATATTTGGTTGGTTTGCACACAGAAATAAAGATAATCATGCTGTCTGGCATACAATTGCCATACCTTCAACATTGCCGACACTCCAGAAAATTAGAAAAATTTATTTCCCGGTTTAACCTAAATTAATCAGTTGAGTCGTAGCGAGAGCGGCTAAGGTGCTCAAGATCAATGACTTTTTTGGTTATTTTGAATGAAAGCGTATCACCCATACGGTGAGTTCAAAATGTTCGAAAAAGTCCTTGAGATTGAGTGCATTAGACGTTCGCAGTAGGCTCAACTGATTAATTTAGGTTTAATGACTAACGGTTTTCACATGATGCTACAACTTGTATTCTAACTGAAGCCTACGCAACATCAGAAGTTCTCAGAGAACCGCTCCAGTCTATTGGGAGGTTATGTTGTCATGATACTGACAAGTGATGTGTTATAAACGCAGAAGGCGAAAAAATGTAAAGGGCACAAAATTTTAGTGTTTTTCTTTGCGCCTCTGCGACCTCTGCGTTAAATACCCGGTGATTCTTAAAACGGATATTTTTAGCACTTAATTCACATTTGTGGCCTGCGTAACATCAGTCAGGTAATAGAAAAAACGGTCTCTTTTCCTGTACGCCCTTTTGTATCTACCTCACCCAGCGGGGTAACACGCATACATTGCTCAACCATTTTTGCTGTTTTGTGACAAATAACGATGGTGGATGATAATTCTTTATTTGCCATTCCAGACAACCGAAATGCGAGATTAGTGCTATCCCCCACCAGCGCAAGGTTTTCTGAACGCACGCCATAATGAGACACGGTAACAGGACCGGTAGCAATGCCCCAGCCTAATTTCAAATGACGCAATTTTGAAAACTTCTCCGGTAAATTGGAAAATAGTGCGACAGCCGCTTGCTGTTGAAGCAAGGCAGCATGACAGGCACTCCGTACGACCACTAAATCATTCTTGTCGTTATGCTCCCAAAAAGCAAAAATGGCATCGCCTGCAAAGTCTTTCACTGTGCCACGGTTTTCATGGACGATGTTCGTCAACGACTCATAGAGCTGCGACAAAACTTCAAACAATAAAGAAGATTCTGTTTGTTGCGCAAGAATGGAAAAACCTCTGATGTCGGCAACAAGGTGAGTCACCGTTTCCTGTCGGGACAAAACCCGAGTGGTTTCAACCTGATTGACACCAGCAGAATTATAGTGCTCCGATTGCTCAGAAAAAATGACGTGTAACTTTGTTGAGCCAATATGCACAAAATCATCTGAAACCAGTTTTTGTTCTCCCCCCGAAGTTATGCGGACATTATTCACCCACGTCCCGTTCCGACTGGAGTCCTTGATCGTCAGAGCATTCCCTGCACAAGTAATAATCGCATGATCTCGGGATACGTTGACATCCCTGATAATAATCCGTTTATCCGCAGGTACTCCCTGACAAACCCGCCCGATATATAATCTTTCGATGACATTGATACGATAGCAACAACCCTCAGCATCCTGCCATTCCAAACAGGGAAATTTATGCTTTTCTAGCGCCATAACACCAGTATTCTCGCCACAGGTTACGTTCCTTACGCAATGTAAAGTTCCCTTCGCCTCAAGCTGGAAACTGTCAGCCATTAAAACATGTTATGAAGACATTGAGGGGATTTGAGCCACCACCCATTTAAAAAAATGATATTCCCTATATGTTACGGGATAAATCCACCCAAAAAATCACAAAACCAGCCAGATTATCGCACAATTCATGCCTTATTCTGGTACTTTCAGCCGAATGGGCCATCTAACATATGGGTTTTGTGGGTGGCGAAACCCATGGCTTAAGCTCTGAAACAACCCGGCAGCAAAATCGGCCTGCCGGGCCCGACCGTGTTAATATCCGCCCCATGCTGACTTTCCCGAATATCGATCCTGTCGCCCTCAGTCTGGGGCCCGTTAAAATCCACTGGTATGGCATCATGTACCTAGTCGCCTTTAGCGCGGCCTGGTGGCTGGGCAAACGCCGTGCCAGGCAAACCCCTCCTGTTGAAAAAGGCGGCTGGAATGCCGAGCAAATTTCTGATGTGATCTTTTATGGGGCTGTCGGCACCGTGTTGGGCGGACGTATTGGCTATACCTTGTTTTACGGGTTTTCCAATTTTCTCGCCGACCCTGTTTCCATCCTGCGTATCTGGGAAGGCGGCATGTCCTTCCACGGCGGCTTGCTGGGTGTCCTGGTGGCCATGTACCTGTTTGGGCGCAAAAGCAAAAAAAGCTTTTTTGAAATCACCGATTTCATTGCGCCGCTGGTACCTTTCGGCATCGGTGCGGTGCGCTTTGCCAATTTCATCAATGGCGAACTGTGGGGCCGGGTTACCACGTCACAATGGGGCATGGTATTCCCCAATGGAGGACCGCTGCCACGCCACCCTTCACAGCTCTACGAAATGTTCCTCGAAGGCGTGCTGTTATTTATTATCGTATGGATTTACTCTGCCAAACCCCGCCCCCGCATGGCGGTATCCGGTGTATTTGCGCTGGGTTACGGCAGTTTCCGGTTTTTTGTGGAGTTTTTCCGCCAGCCCGATGCACATATGGGCTTTGTGGCCTTCGACTGGATGTCACAAGGGCAGATGTTATCCGCTCCGCTGATCATACTGGGCATTGTTTTATTGGTGCTGGCCTATAAAAAGCCAAAACCGGAAGAAAAGAAAGAAGTAACGAAACAGAAAAAAAGAGCGACGTAGGATGGACTCTGCCCGGCAGACAGGCCTCGATATAAAGGTAAATTGGTGGGCGGTGCCCACCCTACAGAGAGTCGTATGAAACAGTACCTTGATTTAATGCGCCATGTTTATGAAAACGGCACCCTCAAAACCGACCGCACCGGTACCGGTACCCGCAGCGTTTTCGGTTACCAGATGCGTTTTGACCTGACCAAAGGTTTCCCCATGGTCACTACCAAAAAACTGCACCTGCGTTCCATTATTCACGAACTGCTGTGGTTTTTGAAAGGTGATACCAACATCCAGTACCTGAAAGATAACGGGGTGAAAATCTGGGATGAATGGGCTGATGAAAACGGCAATCTCGGGCCGGTGTACGGCTCCCAGTGGCGCAGCTGGCCCACTGCGGATGGCCGTTATGTTGACCAGATCGGTCAGGTAATCGCACACATCAAAAATAACCCTGATTCACGCCGCCTCATCGTTTCTGCCTGGAACGTGGGAGAAATCGATAACATGGCCCTGCCGCCCTGCCATGCCTTTTTCCAGTTTTATGTGGCCGACGGCAAACTCTCTTGCCAGCTTTATCAGCGCAGCGCCGACATCTTCCTCGGTGTACCGTTCAACATTGCCTCCTATGCGCTGTTAACCATGATGATGGCGCAGGTCACCGGATTGCAACCTGGCGAATTTATTCATACCCTGGGCGACGCGCATCTGTATTCCAACCACCTGGAACAAACAGAATTGCAACTCTCGCGTGAACCCCTGCCCCTGCCCACATTAAAAATGAACACCAACATCGACGACCTGTTTGCTTTTACCTTTGATGATTTTGAAGTGATCGACTATCAGTCCCATGAACACATCAAGGCACCCGTCGCCGTATGACCTTGTCACTGATCTGGGCCATGGCTGATAACCGCGTCATTGGCATCGAAAACCGTCTGCCGTGGAAACTGCCTGCGGACATGAAATGGTTCCGGCAAAATACCATGGGCAAACCCATTATCATGGGTCGTCTGACCTTTGAATCTTTTGGTGCAAAGCCCCTGCCCGGTCGGCGTAACATCATCATCAGCCGAAATCCCTCATACACTGCCGATGGCATAGAGGTCTACACATCGCTTGAGGATGCCTTGCAATCCACACAGAACAACGAAGAAACCATGATCATCGGCGGTATGTC
>WFQM01000243.1 GCA_015487095.1 Gammaproteobacteria bacterium
CAGTACAGCCTGCTGAACCGGTGCAGTCACCACCCCAGGTATCAAGCCTGTAACCGGTATCAGGTATGGCAGTGAGTGTGACTGCCGCATTTTCGCTGAACGGTGCCGTACAGTCGGGGGCGCAGGTGATACCGCCGGGTGAGCTGGATACGCTGCCGTTGGCTCCGGTGCTGACGGTCAGTGTGTAGTTGACGACGGTTGGTGTATAGCTGGCGGTCACGTTTTGTCCGCTGTTGAGTGCAAACGAGCATGCGCTCCCGGTTTGCGGGCCTTCGTTACAGCTTGTACCGCTCCATCCGGAGAACGTGTAGCCATCAACGTAATTCGCATTCAACGTGATGGATGATCCCGGCAGGAAATTGTAATCGCAGGTGTCCGGGCAGTTTATGCCGGGCTGGCTGCTGGTAACGGTGCCTGTGGGGGGAACCGTAACGCCGGAAATAATGGTGTCCAGACGATAGGTTGCGGAGAAGGTATTCTGGCCTTGCAGGAAGGCGGCGATGTCTTCCGCTGTCTGGTGGGTGATGTTAATGCCGCTCATGGCAGGCACCGTTTGTATCGCTTTTAATATTAAGGAACCCGATGTCCGTTGTATGCGTGGAAATTGCCAGCTATTTCCTGTGAGGCTGCCGATGCCATTTTCCCCATGGCAGCCTCCACAAAGGTTTCCGTAGAGCATGCTTCCCGCTGTGGTGTCCGTGGAGGTGATGACCGGGACAGTCAGGGGTTGCACATCTGTTCCGGGGATAAATTGCTTGTCATCTGCATAGCCCGTGTTGCGCAGACGGCGGAATTCCACTGTCCAGCGTCCGCTCACAGAATCCCAGGATGCACCGGATGTGATATCAGCACGACTATTGTCTGGTGTTTGGGTGATCACCGCCGGTATTTGATTGCCACCGTTCGGGCTGCCGTTAAACATAGTGGTGTCCATCTGCAAAAGCACATCACCGATATAAGTCAGGCCACTGGTATGCATGGAAGCGGGATTGCCGCCGCTGAGGGCATTGTCGGTATAGGCGGGGTTTCCGGTATCGGGAACGAAGCCGCTGTCGCCCGTGGATGAATAAGTGAGCAGCAGGTCATCGGCAACACCGGCGGGTTCGGTCCTGCTGGACTGCCATTGCCAGACATCGGCAGTGTCGCTACTGTTATTGGTATGCATCACGGCGACATCGGTGCCGGTATAGTTCTGGAAGGGATTGTCTGCGCCAAGGTTAGCGTGACAGAAAGCCGCGCAGCCCAGTCCGTTGGCCGCGAATGCATTTTCGCTGTCAGTGACCGGAAACATGAGATACACACGGTCCTCATCCTCACTGCCCGCAAGCACATGGCTGGCGTTGGCCGCTGATTCATTGGGACTGCCAGAGCTGATGCCTGTATGAACTTTCGCTGTCCAGCCAGTTTCACTATTGCCCTGATCACCATAAACCCATTTTCGATATTGCGTGCTTTGTGTATGACCAGCGTCTTCCCACTGAATCAGAAAATAAAGGTACTCATCGTCCCAAGCGGAGCCGATGGTGATGTCGGTCGGGACAGCATCAATGAACTGGCTTAGAGGATAATTGTTTTGTACCAGACCCTTGATCGTGGTCAGATTAGCGTTGTTCCAGTCGGCGCTGTCACCATCGGCAGTAATACTGTTATTGCTGATACGCGGTGAAATAACGACATTGTCAGAGCCAGCTCCCGTAGCGGGTGCGGTTTCCATAAAATCGAGCAAAAGGATTCTGGCACCTGTGTGATTGTGCGAATTTTCAGTGACGGCCAGGGAAAAATAACTGTCTGCCGGAATGGAGGCAGGAGTGGGTGTCGGAGCGGGCGTCGTGTCATCAGGCCCGCTGGACCCACCGCAGGCAGATACCAAAAGGATGACTGCTGGTAGCAGGACATTCAGTCCGTGTGCCGTGTGTATCTTCATGCTGCTTTACCTCATGCGGGAATGCGGAATGTTTTCCCCCGACACTCTAATTTGACGGGATATAACGTACCTGTCAAACGGGTAACACAGGGCAAAATGTTTATTGCTGTAGAGACGGTGGCGTGCGTATTATTGTTGCTCGTTGGATAAAAAATATGCGCGTTAATGCGAGTGTGAGCAATATCAGAGGTGCTTGGACAATCGTTTCAGTGTATTGAGAGGTTATGTTGTCGTGCTAATAACAAGTGGCGAGTTATAAACGCAGAGGTCGCAGAGGCGCAAAGGTCGCAGAGAAAAACCTTAAAAACTCTGCGCCTCTGTGTCTCTGCGACCTCTGCGTTAAATACTCGATGATTCTTAAAACAGATGTTTTTTGATGCTTTGTGTTTATCACCCGTCAAAGTGTTTACGTTGCGGCGAAAAAACAAGACCAGTCAGCTCAACACACCCTTTATCGCATTGGCCAACAGTTCCGCATAGTCATTTTTTGATAACCGCAGGGGATTGCCGCCAGCGGAGGGGTCGTGAGTGGCCATTTCCGCAATGGCCGGTATCCGGGCGGTATCAATGCCGACAAATTTCAAGTCCTGTGGAATAGCGAGTTGTTGTCGTAAATCAATAATGAAAGCCAAAATGGCATCGACCCCGGTTGATGTGATTTCCAGTTCAAGAGTACGTGCAAGACGTTGCATTCTGTCTTCTATTGCTGCTCGGTTGTACGCAATGACATAAGGCATTAAGACTGCATTTAACAAACCGTGGTGTACATCGTACAAGGCTCCCAAAGGGTGAGCCAGCGCATGCATGGCCCCGAGGCCTTTTTGAAAGGCGGTGGCACCCATGCTGGAGGCGATGAGCATGTGGCCTCTTGCTGTCAGGTTTGCGGGTTCATTGTGAGCCACGGTCAGCCATTGTTTTATCAGGCGCATTCCTTCCAGTGCAATGCCATCGGCCATGGGGTGATAGCCCGGTGAACAATAGGCTTCAAGGTTATGCGATAACGCATCCATCCCCGTGGCAGCAGTGATTTCCGGCGGCAGGCCCACGGTGAGCTGAGGGTCCGCAATTACAATGCCGGGTAATATTCCGGGATGAAATATAATAACTTTTCGCTGATGGTTTTCATCAACAATCACCGCAGCGCGACCCACCTCGGAGCCAGTGCCTGCCGTGGTGGGAACCGCGACGAGCGGGGCGATACGGTCAGCGTCCACCTTTTTCCAGTTATCACCCACATCTTCAAAATCCCAAAGACTGTGTGACTGACCGGCCATTAGCGCGATAGCCTTGCCCGCATCAAGCGCACTGCCACCACCAAATGCAATAACGCCATCGTGCTGGCCATTGTTGTATTGTTTGACTCCGGCTTCGATATTTGTACCGTTGGGATTGGGTTTGATGTCACTGAACAGTCCGCTGGCCATGCTTGCCTGCTGGTTGGCGCTAAGGGCTTCTGCAATCATGGGCAGTGTTGCCAGTCCCGGGTCGGTGACCAGTAACGGATGATGCATTCCCAATGTTGAACAGGCGCTGGGCAGTTCTGATATCCGGCCATTACCAAACCAGATAGTCGTTGGGTAATTCCAGTTAGCTTTTTCAGTTTTCTGTAACGGCATTTAGTCACCCGCCTTGAGATAAAATGATTTCGGTCTTGTCAGTCTGTGATAGGCAAACCCTGACAAACTGCATCCCTTGCCGGACTGTTTAATACCGGTCCATGCCAGTGCCGGGTCGAGATAGTCACAGCGATTCATAAACCAGGTACCGGTTTGCACTTGCTGACCAATGTCGATGGCGGCCTGTTGATCCTGTGTCCATACTGATGCTGTCAGGCCGTAAGCACTGTCATTCATCAGTTGAATGGCCTGCTCATCCGATGAGACTTTCATAATGCCGACCACGGGGCCAAAGGTTTCTTCGGTCATTAGTGGCATTGTGTGATCGACATTGAGCAATACCTGGGGTGCCAGATAGGCCATGCCGTGTTTTTCCGGGTCGATAGCAAATGTCTTATCGTCGATACAGGCCTGCGCACCTTTTTCCACGGCATGTTGAATTTGTCTTCTGACCCGGTTTGCGATATCTGTGCGCACCATCGGACCAAGACTGGTTGCGGGATCAAGAGGATTGCCTAACCGGTATTGCTTTACCCGTTCCACCAGGTCATCCACGAAGGGCTGATAAATATCCTCATGCACGTAGATGCGTTCAATGGCACAACAGGATTGCCCGGAATTGAAAAATCCGCCATCCGCAATGTTTTCGACTGCAAATGCCAGATTGGCATCAGCACGCACATAAGCGGGATCTTTTCCGCCCAGTTCCAGACCAACATCAATAAAGCGCCCGGCAGCAGCATGCTCAATGGTTTTTCCACCCTCCACGGAACCGGTGAATGCAACGTAATCAACTTCTCCAGAGGCAACAATTTTTGTTGTTGCCTCATGTGTCAGTAATAAATATTGAAATACACCTTCGGGAAGATTGGCGGATTTGAATGCCTCGGCGATGCGTTCTGCGGTAATTACCGTTTGTGAAGAGGGGTTCATCAATACCGAATTACCCGCCATAATGGCGGGAATGATTGAATTCACGGCGGTCAGATAAGGGTAGTTCCATGGCACGATGGAAAAAACTACACCAAGCGGTTCACGCTGAATGTAACGGGTAATATTCTTGTCATTGGTGAGCGATGTATCGGACAGATATTGTTCTGCGATATCTATCATATAGCGGGCTCTTTCCGCAAACCCGTCTATTTCGCTGGGTGTGTACCGTATGGGACGTCCCATCTGCCAACTGAGTTCTTCACCAAGCGTTTGTTTGTTTTTCAGTAATGCATCGACGGCCGCCAGACAAATAGACTGGCGCTCTGCAAGGGGTGTCTGTTGCCATTCAGGCTGGGCTGTACGGCTTAAGTCCAGCGCGTGGTTGATATTCTGTTCCGGGGAAAATTGCCGTTCTGCATACAGGCTTCCATCCACTGGCGATATAATTTGCAGCGCATCCATCATGTTCAACCTATTTCAACTTGAGGGTATAAAAAACTATAGATCAGATTCAATTTAA
>WFQM01000244.1 GCA_015487095.1 Gammaproteobacteria bacterium
AGTGGCGCTCTGATTTAGTTCGTATTCGTTCGTTCTGATTGAACAAAAGTGCAGGAATAGTCGTTCTATTCCGAGCTTTTGTGATTGAAGAACGGGCGAAGACGGGCTGAAGCAGAGGTGCCAATTGTATGAGTTATTGTGTTCCATTCCTTAGATATCAAAACCCTAACATCACGCTTAAACTTAACCTTGAGTCAGATGCAAATGATTTTAGTGCTGGATCATTATCGACATGGGAAAATTTATACAGGTTTGCTTCAACAAACCATTGATGCTTAATACGCGTTTTGGCTCGAAGATCCCAAAAAGTTGAATCATAATCCAGGTCACGGGTTAACCGAAGCTCATATTCGGTGCTGTTTAAATCATTTACGGCAAGGCGAAGACCAAGAAAAATATCATTTTGAAAAGGTGTTATAGGTGAGCTACTGCCAGATTTTCGTCCGTCATAATAATACTCACCATACAATGTCAGCGCATTTTTGCTGGAACCAATACGGGGAAATTCACGCTCCAGACCAATCCCCAGACCTGTAAAATTTTCACCATCTGTAGAGCGATAAACTGACTCCAGTTTCGCGAGTAACTGTCCTTTGATCCATAACAGCTCAAACCCTGCCTGCTCTATCCGGGCATAATTAGGCTGCAATGTGATGACACTACCAACCTCTTCCAGGTTAGGTGTAAAATAAGGTGAGCGGGCATGGCCTTTGTAATAAGAGAAAGCAAACTCCACGGATGCCAACATTTGTGAAATACGAACCGCAGAAGAAAGTGTATTTTGTCCTTTTTCAAACTCAGCATCAGAATATGCAAATGCTGAGTTCCTGAACCGGTCTTTCCCTTCAGACAAACGCTCTTCCCGGCTATAAGGCAATAACCATACATCAGCCCTGCCATTATCCAGTAACCAGGAGATCCTCCCTCCTGGAATACCTTGCTTTATATCTCCCTGGAAATCCTCAACGCGATCTCTCGGGTTCAGTATATCCACCGGGCTGAATGCTTCCAGCACACCCCAGCGCTCCATTAGCATACCGCCAGACATTTCAAGCTGTGAAGCGTAGTAACTCAATGCAAGTTCACGCACATCACCCCGCCCGGATTTATTCGCCGCAGGATGATAACGACCAAAAACAGACACATTGATGTCGGTATTGCGGTTTATCTGGCCGTTATAATCCAGAGTTGTGGCAAGTGCATACTGGCTTTGACGATCAGACTGTTCACTGAACAACGGGGCTTCAGCATAATACTCATACCGGCCTTCCACCTCTCCTTTAAACGTTGCCCCATTGGCTGTCGAATATAGAGTTAACATCAAAAAAACCAATAATACGGAAGCGTGGCCTTTCTTCATTATTATTTGGACCATCTTCTCAACGCGGCAGGATTAAGATCGCTTTCCTTGAAGTCTGCACCAAACTCATAATCAGACCAAACAATCGTCGAGACAGCACCGGTCCTCAGGTTGGTCATCACCATTTTCATCGGCCGCCAGTATTTGCCTGCAAATTTTTTATAATCGTAAAAACGCATTTCTTTCAACGGCCTTCCGTTACTATCATGATATAGCAGCCGCAAAGGATGGTAGATTTCCTGATCCACCCATTCTTTTATCATTTTGTAACTGGAATAAGGATAAGCAGGTGTATTTTCAACGACAAATGTTGGCTTGCCATCCAGCAGCTCGTCTTTGATGTATTTGTAGGTATATTTTTTGACTTCCCAGGTGCCAATATCTTCAAATGACAATTCACTGCCTGCAAAGCTTCCACTTTTATCTCTGGCGGCAAGGCGTTTAGTACGACGAAGTGCGGGCATATAAATCCACTGGTCATCCGGCTCCAGGCCATGCGAATAGGTTAAAGAGACCATTCCGGCCAGATCTCTGGGCTCCAGAAAATTGACCAGCCGCTTGTCGCCATCGTCAGGAACTTCAATCGTATACATTTTGAATTTTCGTTCACTGGTAAACCCTCCCGGCCCTTCCAGGGTCATTATTCCCGATACCGCATAGTTACCAAAGCCGGAATCACGACGCTGTGTTTCTTCCGCAATTTCCAGCCCCCGGTCAATATCGGCAAAAGCCGAAAACGTTGCCAGCAGACTTGCTCCAAATAACATTGCTCGTTTTTTCATTATAATTTCCTTGTCTTATAAACAACGGATGGCAGAAACAGGAAGTCGAATATCAGGGCCAGAAAAATAACAATCGCCGTCATCAATCCCATCCATGCGTTGATTTGAAATCCTGAAATCGCCAGGCAGGAAAAACCGGCGACCAACACAATGGTTGTAATGAGAATCCCCGGCCCTGAATTTTTCATCGCATTCAGGATTGCCTGACTGTGATCAACGTCCTTGACTTTTCGTTCCCTGCGTAACGCTTCAATCAAGTGTATGGTGTCGTCCACGACAATACCCAGGGTAACGGCAACAATGGCAGCAACCGCCATACCGACTTCACCAACGATCAGCGCCCAGCCACCCAGTGCGGCAACCGGAGGAATAAAATTGGCCAGGGTGGCAAACACGCCCAGTACAAAAGATTTAAACAGGAAAAAAAGAAGAACAGAGACTGCTAGCAGCGCAAGCAGCGTTCCTTTCAGCATTTGGTCAATATTACGTTGGCCGATATAGGAAAAAAGAATACTCGTCCCTGTTGCTTTAGCCGTTTTACTCAATAGTGGAGTATGCTCGCCCATCCATTGCTCAGCGCGCTGAACAAGATCAAGCATTTCAGATGTTGAGGCATCATACAGTGATACTGTCAGCCTGCTTTCACTTTTATCCACGGTCACCTGATCCCTGAGCCCAAGCCCCATGGGCAGGGACATTTCGTATAACCATAAATATTGAGCGGCCACATATTTATCGGTGGGCAAAACATAGTTTTCTTCATCACCACCATTCATGGCTCGATTGATGGTTTTCATGATGTCGGCCAAAGAGTGGACATGAGAAACTTCTGGCTGTTCTCTCAGCCAGTCTGAAAACCGGTTTAATTGATTTAAGTACTCAGGCTCTGTGATGCCATCCGGGTCGGTTGCCGGTGAGTAATCAATGGTATAAAAACCACCGATATGCTGATTCATATAATCCGTATCATTTCTGAAATCGAAGCGCTCATCAAAATACTGGACATAACGATCATCCAGTTTATTGGTCAATGCCAGGCTGGCCAGACCAAGCCCCAGCACAAGAGAGGTCACAATCACTTTGTTTGTGTGGCGGGTCACCAGTCCATGTAAAAAAATCCACAACGACTCAGGTACCAATGGACGTTGTTGAGACACACGCCAGGGCAACATCCGAAGCAAAACCGGTAACAGAGTAAGGCTGAAGCCCCAGGCAAACAAGGTACCAAAACCGGCAATCATTCCCAGATGGGCAAAGGGAGGTGATTCACTGAACATCAGGGAAAAGAAACCCACTGCGGTGGCCAGACTGGTCATGGTGATGGGGCGAATTGTTTCTTTCAGACCCTGTTGTATTGCCCAGGATTTATCCTTATCAGGGTTTTCCCGGCGAAACCGGGAAACCGCCGAAACAAGGTGTATGCAATCCGCGGTTGCAAGCGTCAGAATGATAAAGGGTGCGGTGACACTGGGAGATGAGAGGGGTATACCCAACATTCCGGCAACCCCCATTCCACAGGCAATAGCCGCCAGCATAATGACCGTTATTGCCGACACCACCCATACTGATCTGAAAATCAACCAGAGCAGAAAAAGCATCAGCGTAATCATAATCGGGGTTAATAATGCCCCATCATTGGCACCGGCTTCACCGAATGCGTTGTCCAATGCCAATGAACCGGACAGCCGTAAATCAAGCTCATCCTGTGTTAATTCAAAATCGGCAATAATTTTCCTTGCCTGTTCCGTTAAATCAAATGCAGGGTCTCCCTGTAGGGTGTCATCCAGACGAAACTCCACAGCCACCAATCCTACCTTTGCATCACGGCTCAACAGTTGCCCAAGTAACATGGGCTCCTGTATGGCGGCTTGTTTTAAAGCCTGTGCATCCGGGAGAGAAATCTCATCCTCTTTCCGATAAAGATGGTCGATGACAATATCGTCTCCCCGTGCAACAACACGCTGGAAGTTTGTCACTGAGTCCACACGTTTAGTGTGTGACATCGCCCAGGCTTTATCCGTTAGTGTGGTTAACGCTTTTAGTTTTGAAGGGGTAAACAGGTCGCCCTCTCGGGCAGAAACGATAAATACCAGCGTATTTTCACGACCATATTTTTTTTCAAAGCGCTCCAGTTCCAGAAGTTCCGGGTTTTCATCCGAGAAAAACACCCGGGCATCACTTCTGAACTCCAACCCGGCAATGCCTGCTGAAATGATAAAAATCAACAACAATGATATCGAGAAGACAAACCAGGGGCGCGCCAGTATCCATTTGGCGTAACAATCCATATTATTTTTACACTCCTGCGTAAGCTGTGGTATTCGCCAGTATTCGCTTTAAGGAATCCAGCGTATAAAGGAAATCTTCCTGTGTATGTTCTGAGGTAATAAAAAAACGAAGACGCGCTTCATTTTCAGGAACCACTGGATACATAACAGCATGAGCAATAATGCCAACCTGTTGTAAATCGGACATCAGATGGACAGCTAACATACTGTCTCCCAGCATCACAGGCACGACGGCTGAGGCACCACTCCCTCCGGTATCAAACCCCCGTTCTCTTGCCAGTTGGGAAAACTGTCTGACATTATTTTGCAGGCTTTCCACTCGCCATGATTCTTCCAGCATTACCTTTATTGCCCTGTTCGCGGCAGCAGCGGATGCGGGTGGGAGTCCGGTACTGTACAGAAGCACACCGGGTGCAAAGAAACGCAGCAGTCTTATCATTTCTTCAGAACCACCCAGAAAACCACCGCAGCTGGCAAAACTCTTGCTCAGCGTCCCCATAATAATATCAACCTGACTGGCATCAATGTTCCAGTGTTCGCATAAACCCCGCCCGCTTTTTCCTACCACACCCAATGAGTGAGCCTCATCCACCATCAGCCAACAGTTGTGTTTCTTTTTAAGTTCAACAAGGCGGGGAAGATCTGCCAGATCACCATCCATGCTGTAAGCGCCTTCGACAATAATGATTGCTTTTTCATAATTTTCCCGATTCTCATCCAGCAAAGTCGCCAGAGCATCGAAATCATTATGGGGGAAAACAATCCGGCGGCTATCGGCCATAACAGCGCCCATAACACCACTGTTATGCATATATTCATCCATAATGATCAGGTCGCGTTTACCCATGAGGTAGCCGATAGTCGCAACGTTTGTCATATAACCACCCACCGTGGTTACGCAACTTTCAAAACCAAACGCATCACACAGGGTGTGTTCCAGCTCGGCATGTATCTCTACCTCTCCTCCCACCATGCGTGCAGCTCCCGCATGTGTTCCATATTGATCAAGAGAGTGTTTGGCGGCATTAATAACACGCTCATCATTGGCCAGGCCAAGATAGTTGTAACCCGAGTAACAAATAAATTCTTTTTCCCTGCTGGTGACCTTGTTGGACAAATGACCGGAGCGCGGCATAAAGTAGGGATTATTCATCCCTTCCGGTCCATAGACATCATCAATTTTTTCAATGATTTTATAATCTGCGGTCTTTGTAACATCCATGGCATGGATACGGGTGTTGTCACTACCAGCATCTGCGTTGATCTTCTTTTTCCCCAAAAATTCGGACTTAAATGATTCTAATAAATCTGCATTCACACTCATCAACCATCTCCATATTTTGTTATGCCGCAATATCTTCCTGATTATCAATCTGTAATTGATCGAGGCATTTATGCGCCAAAACAGATATCGAGCTGCTGCCAATCAACTCCAGCGCTGAAATGGATACTCCCAGAGTCGCATCCAGACTCACGCGGATCTCTGTTGCCATCAGGGAATCAACACCCAGTGATTCCAGGGGCCGGGAGGGGTCAATCTGTTCTACGGGCATTTTTAATGCAGTGGCAAAAACTTCTGACACCAATGAAGTCAGCACTTGTGTCTGCACTTCCTGATCCAGCACCGCAAGTTTTGCTGACAAACGTGATTTGACAGAATCATCATGTTCTTCCCTTGCTTCCTCAAGTACTGTGCGATAACGCGATGAATGAACCGCATTCATCTCATACCCACTCCATTTTCCCCATTCGGGCTGGGAAGAAATGCTAATATTGACCTGGCCCGTTGATATTGCGCGCTCCATACCATTCAATCCCAGATTAAATGAAAGCGGTGAAAGCCCGATTTGAGTCAGGTGATCTCCGATCTTGCTGTCCTGACTCAACATGCCCACAGAACCAATTGCCCCCCAGTTGATACTCATGCCTGCCTGGTTATGCAGCTGGCGATACCTCGCCAAGGCATCAAGAAAACCATTTGCCGCACAATAATTAGCCTGACGGCTATTACCCAGTAAGACAGAAATGGAGGAATATAAAACAAAATGATCCAGTTTATGCGCCTGTGTGGTGGCGTGAAGATTCCAGGCACCTGATGCTTTGGGAAGCATGACCTTGTGCATGTCCTCTTTTGTCATCTTTTCAACGGGTTTGTCTTCCAGTAAACCTGCGGTATGGAAAATCCCTTTAAAGGGCATCCCCATTCCTTCGATCATCTTGATCATATTCTGAACGGAAGCCGTCTTTGAAAGATCACAGGGTTGTGCCGTGACATGCGACCCCATGGCACCCAGCATCTCCATAAATACCTGATCATCATGGCTTTCTCCGGCCCTTCTGCTACACAACACAATATGTCCCGCCCCGTGCCTGGCCAGCCATTTTGCCGTCTCTTTTCCCAGACCGCCAAACCCTCCTGTGACAAGATAAACAGCATCGGGAAAAATATTAACAGTATCCATTGCCTGTGCAGGCAACTCTGAATCATCATCAAAATCCAGCACTAAATTATCATCTGTCATTGATGGACCATTATGAACAAACTGTTTTAATTTCGTGCTTTGTCCTTTGAATTCTTCTGTGTTTCCTGTCATCACCTCATGCAGACATTGAACAACTTGTGCTTTGTTATTTTTCAGGTCACTGGCCAGACTGTAACGAATCATCGAACCTATGTTGTGCCGACACATAAAGGCACTTTCATTATTCGCAAGGTCAACAACAATGCCTCCCTGTACCAGCATATTAAAGCCAAAGGATTTGTCCCATTCTTCAACAGGTACGGCAAGTAGCGAAACGTTTTTATCACCAACAATATCGTCTATTGAAATCTTGTCCCAATCGTGTTGGTTCGCCGACACCGTGATAACGTCGATTTGTTTTTTCTTAAGCAGGGATGAGAGCGCCTGACCCAGCGCATTCTCACATACCAGCGCGGTTGATCCCGCAGACAGTGAAACAGCATCCATGATCCGTCGGGCAGAAACCCTGCATATTGCCTCGCTGGCAACAAAAGAAGCTGGCACAGCATTATCAATGTTCACCAACAATCCTGCATCCAGGGATACCAGAGCATGTGAAGAAAGTGCGAAAGGAATAATTCCCGCAACACGATCACCTGCATTATAATTGCTTACATTCATGCCAACGCGAGTTATACGGGCACACACTCCTGTCAATCCGGGTTCACTGACATTGCCCTGAGAGCCGGTTATATTTTGGGGCAGATTAATCGCCTCAATTTTTAATTCAACCTCATCGGCAGCAACTTTAGGTGTTGACACTTCGATCAACCCAAAAGCATTTCCATTTTCTGCTGGTACCAACTCAAATCTATCATCCGATCCAGCAGACAGTGTCGTTTCATGAGCTTCCGAAAACAGCCCTGAAGGTAACAATTCCGAGAAATAACGCCCTGAACTTCGCAGTGCAACTTCATCTTTATTACGATTGGAAAGCAGCTCTTTCAACAATGCCGCAATATTCTCATCATCAACCATTTTTGGCAGATCAATAATAGTGGCGTTGAGATTCTCTATTTCATTGAACGCCACCCGGCTCAACCCCACCAATGCACCCTGGGCCGGAATAGTGCTTGTATCAAAAGCATCAATAATAAAAGCACTCCGCGTCACTATATAAAGCCGGGGGGTGGATGGGGCTTTTGCCAGCATTTGTATTAATTCGAGCAGGCGTGTACTGGCCTGTATCCCGACAGGGTCCAGAGTATTGTCATAACCTGAATCAGCCATATACAAAACGGCATCAAATTTTGTTGTGTCTATGCTTCCCGATACCACTTCATCCATAGAGGCGACGGTACAGTCAGTGCTGGTCTGCTGTGTAATATTAGTGCATATCGTGTCGAAAATTGAGACATCACCCTCTTCAATAGCCAACCATTTTTTGTTGGCTATCGTAAAATCGCCAAGCTCTTCAGCTTTCCACTCAAATCGGAGATCACCCTCTGGATATTCTTTACGCTTGTCCTTGTTCAGTAATGCCGAACAGACCAGACCATTGATACTGGCGACTATATTGCCATCTTCATCACACACCCATAAATCACATTCGACTTTTCGTGCAGTGCGTTTCTTCATGCGACCATGGCAATACATTCGCGCAGGAAACGCGCCGTAAATTTTCATCTCATTAATTGCTGTCGGCAAAAATGCCCCTTTTTCAGGGTCCAACAAACATAATACGGTTTGCAGGCAACCATCCAGCAGACTTGGGTGAACTTGATAGTGATGACTGTCCTGGGCAAGATCATCCGGTAAAACCAACTGGCTGATGACTTCACTACCATTATCTTTCAAATAACAACAGGCTATTGGTTGAAACAGCGGCTTGTATTGCATAGAAAATTTTGTGAAATTCTGATAGACCTTATCGGCCTGTAGTGGCTTCTCGAACTTCGCCAACAGGTCTTGAATATCGACTCTGGAACTCCCAGGGAATCGCAACGGATAAATAAATGCACTCGCATGTTGACTGACTTGATCAGGGCTTTGTTCATCAAAACTTTTCACGGTGAATGTATCTCCCGCTTCATTCACGGTCACTTCCATATTGAGTGCTTTGCCTGAATCCAGCACCAGCGCTTTCTCAATAGAAATATCCGTCAGTCGCCACCCCTTGCCCGAATCCATCGACGTGCCCTGGGCACACTCAATCATAGCTTCGATATAGCCTGCGGCAGGCATAATGGGCAGCCCGTCAACAACATGGTCTTGCAGATAATTCAAACGATAGTCAGCAAGGTCGCTACGCCACACATTGGCTGCGGGGATTTTCATTCCCAACAATGGGTGTTCAATATCATCCAGGCGATCACGTCGCTGGGACTCAGGCTCACGCCACAAAACTTCACGTTGCCAGGGATAAACAGGCAGCTTTATAAAGTGGCCTTCCGGGTGGCGAAGCTGCCATTGCAGATCGGCTCCTTCTGCATAAGCGGTAGCGATGGACTGATAAAAAGCTTCAAGCTCCCGTTGTTTTCTGTTTAAGGTTTGGCACAGATTTACCTCTGTCCCAACATCTGTACAAATTTCCTTAATGGCATTACGCAATACGGGATGAGGGCCAACTTCGATAAATACACGGTAATCATCATCAATCAATGTGCGTATTGCTTTTTCAAAATAAACGGGATTACGCACATTTTCACACCAATAGGCAGCGTCATAACGTATGTCTGTTATACGTTCTCCAGTGACGGTTGAATAAAGCGGTATAGTGGGTTCAACAGGTGTCAGTGATGACAGTTTCTCCATTAGTTCCGGCTTAAGTGGCTCCATCATGGGGCTGTGATAGGGCACTTCAACAGCCAATGCCCGGGCAAACACATCACGCGCTTCCAGTTGCTCCCGTAATTCATCCAGACAGTCGGAATCACCCGCCAGTGTCACCCCGGTGGGGCTGTTGATTGCGGCAATGCTGACCTTTCCCTGGTAAATCGTGATTGCTTCCAGTGCCTCGTCGTGTGTTAAACCAACCGCCAGCATACCGCCCTGGTGTGCTGCTTTTTTCTGAATCTGACTACGATAAAAAGCAACATGTAACGCATCTCGCAGGCTCAACATACCGGCAGCCCAGGCAGAGCTTATCTCACCCACCGAATGACCCACCACTGCCGCAGGCTCCAGGCCTTCAGACCGCATTGTCTCGGTCAACGCATATTGAATAACAAAATTTGCCGGTTGTGCGTATTGGGTTTCTGTAATGCGGGAATCTTCTTCAGACTTCATCATTTCCGCTTTAATGGAAAAACCGGCAATCTCCTGAAATATTTCATCAGCGTGCTCTACGGCTTCCCTGAACACGGCATTGCCCTGATAAAGCCCCTGACCCATCCCCCACCATTGCGGCCCCATTCCCGTATAGATAAAAACAGGCTTTACCTGGCCGGTAAAAGGTTTGCGGCCTTCCGCTGCCTGGGATGAATATCCCTTCTCAACATACTCATCCAATACACTG
>WFQM01000245.1 GCA_015487095.1 Gammaproteobacteria bacterium
GCTATGAGGCCTACGAAACGGCGTTGACTCAACTGATTGAAAACCATCACAGCTTTGTCTGTAGTTGTAGTCGTAAAACCATTGCTGTCAACGGTAATGGTCATATTTACCCCGGCACTTGTCGGGATGGACTCGCCCCAGGTGAAACGCCTCGCACAGTGCGAATTCGTGTGCCGAGCGAGAATGAAACGTTCACTGATACCCTGCAAGGTCAGGTGACATCCAATTTGCAAACCGATGTGGGTGATTTTGTCATCCGCCGCGCCGATGACCTTTATGCTTACCATCTGGCAGTGGTGGTGGATGATGCACAGCAAGGCATCACTGATATTGTGCGTGGTACTGATCTGTTGGGGTCCACTCTGCCACAACGTTATTTGCAGAGGTGTCTCGGTTACTCATATCCACAATACAGCCATCTACCGCTTGCCGTTAATCAACACGGTCAAAAACTCAGCAAGCAAAACTTCGCGACAGCCATCGATATCCAACATCCCAGCCCCACACTGAGTAAGGCACTGGCCTTTCTCGGTCATCCGCCACCTGCCGAATTACAAGGTGCCGATCCCGCCCTGTTATTGAGCTGGGCTACAACGCATTGGGATATGCAAAACGTGCCACATACAGCCTCTATTTGTGTTGGCAGCGAAGGCAAATAAACATTTCCTCTGACACTTGTGTGGCCCGTATTTCAAATAAGCTGTCAAACGTGGTGAACTTCGGATATATATTGCGTATAGAGAGGGGCAGCCTGTTTCACGTCCATTTGCCGCAACTCCAATAACGCTTCCAGGCCTTCAAGTTTTGATGAACAGCTTCTGGCACTGCTAATTTTGACGGTGAGGTTTTGGGATTTCAACATGCCATTAGTGATGACTGCCGCAACAGAAAGCGTGGCTGCCAATAAACACAGCAGTTGCCAGGCCGGGATGCCGAAGGGCATAACATCTTTGACAGTATCAATAAATCCGTTACCACCCACACCCGGTCCCACTGTTGCCGCTGCGGTTAAAGCACCAAAAACAATTGATGAATTAACGAGCAGTGAATGTCGGGATTCATTTCTGGCAAGATAATCCGCAAGATCCTGCCGTTTAGTTTTTATCTTTTTTAACAGAATGTCCACATCATCATGTTGTTTTTCGGACATGCTCAAAATTACTCCCCTTTCAGGTTTTTAGTGATAACCCCAACACATCCTGCATGTCATATAATCCGGCTTTACGTCCGGCCAGCCATTGCGCAGCACGCACTGCACCGCTGGCAAATGTCATACGACTGGAGGCTTTGTGGGTAATTTCCACCCGTTCACCATCGCCCGCAAATAACACGGTATGGTCACCCACAATGTCACCCGCACGAATGGTTTCAAAGCCAATGGTTTTGCGATCACGCTCACCAGTGACACCTTCGCGGCCGTACACAGCACAGTTTTTTAAATCACGTCCCAGCGCATCGGCAACCACTTCACCCATACGTAATGCAGTGCCGGAGGGGGCGTCCACTTTATGTCGGTGATGGGCTTCGATGATTTCGATGTCTACCTCATCGCCCAATACTTTGGCAGCGGTCTCCAGTAATTTAAGGCAGAGATTGACACCCACACTCATGTTGGGCGCGAAGACAATGCCAATATCCTGTGCGGCTTCAGTGATTTGTGCCTTTTGTGTTTCATCAAAGCCGGTGGTACCGATAACCATGGCGCTGCCGCGCTGGCGACACATGGCTAAATTGGCCAACGTGACTTCAGGTCGGGTAAAGTCAATGAACACGTCGAAGGTATCTGCGGTTGTGATCTCATCCACTACGGGCACACCCAGTTTGCCGATACCGGCCAACTCACCAGCATCCACACCGATGACGGTACTGCCCGGTCGCTCCAATGCCACACTGACCAGCGCCTTGTCGGCCTGATTAACAGCTTCCAGCAGGGCTTTGCCCATGCGCCCGGCTGCGCCGGTAATTGCGATTTTTGTCATTTTCAGGTTTTACTCCCTCACCCTCTTCCACACAGAGGGAGAGGGAATGATTTATGGCGAACGTGATGTTTGGTGGTTTGCTTGTGCTGTCCATTTGCACAGCAATAATTCATCTTTATCGTTGTTTTTTCGTGTATCTGCGCTGTTTTACCAGCTGATGTAGGCATATCCCTGTTCCTGCAATTCCATCAGAGCCGATGCACCTACTTCCACAACGCTGGCAAAGGGCAACATATCCTTTTCCGTCCACTTCAGTGCTTTCATGGTATTACCGCAGGCTTGAAATTTCACACCGTACTGGGCAAGACTAGAAACCCGCTGGCGCGTTTCTTCACTGACCGGGCGGCCCGGGTTTTTGGCCAGAATGTGCAGGCCGGGACCAATACCTACAACGACGATAGAGATGTTATCACCCCATTTACGCACCATGGCACCAACGGAAAACAAGATGGCTTTTTGCGTGTCCTCATCCGCCGTGTTGAACTGATACACCACTTTGTGATCGGGTGGATCACCCGGAAAGCGCAACTCTTCTTCGGCCTGGGCAATGCCACTCAACCCGAAAACCATTATCAGCGATAACCACAATAAATGATTTCGTGATAAACAGTTTCGTGCATTTTTCATGGTGTAGCCTCCAGGGTAAAATTTCACAAAGTTAAGTCGGCTTTTCTGTTTATCGTAGGTTGGCGGTGAGCTTGCGAACCCCAACGTTGCCAATGCTGTTGGGGTTCGCAAGCTCACCGCCAACCTACGCTATACCGTTATTTGTTAACTTAATGGCAGTGATGGTCCAGGCCTTCAGAGACGGCGAAACCTTACAATCATATTTAACACAGAGACGCAGAGGGCACAGAGTGTTTAGTATTTTTCTCTGCGTTTATAACCCGCCACTTTCCAGCACCACGGGATCGAAACTTCTGGATTCCGGCTAACAACATGCCGAAATGACCGCATTTCCAGCAAAAAAACACTTAATTCATATTTTAAGTATTGCCTATAACTTAATGTCATCTATGAATTTTTTGACCCCATCCAGCCAGGAATGCTCCTTCGGGCTGTGTTTTTTGACACCCTGGCTGCTCATGGTTTCATCAAAATGCTTCAGCAGCTCTTTTTGTTTGCCATTGAGATTCACCGGAGTTTCGATCTGCACTCGACACAGCAAATCGCCCACTGGACCGCCACGCACAGATTTCACGCCTTTGCCACGCAGCTTAAACATTTTACCCGTTTGCGTTTCCGCCGGAATTTTCAGTTTGACCTTGCCATCAAGCGTGGGCACTTCCAGCGAACCACCCAGGGCTGCCGTAACAAAGCTGATGGGGACTTCGCAGTACAGGTTGTTTTCATCACGCACAAACAGCGAATGCTCTTTCACCGCAATTTGCACATAGAGATCACCGCTGGGCGCGCCGCGTTCACCGGCCTCACCTTCGCCAGTGAGACGAATCCGGTCACCATTATCGACACCCGCTGGCACTTTCACCGACAGTGTTTTGTGTTCCTGGGTACGGCCCTGTCCATGACAACTGCCACAGGGAGTTTTGATCATTTGTCCCGCACCCTGGCATTGCGGACAGGTTTGTTGCAACGAAAAGAACCCCTGTTGCATGCGCACCTGACCAACACCACCACAGGTCGTACACTGCTCGGGTTTGGAGCCTTTTTTGGCACCGCTGCCACCACAGGTGGAACAGATCACCGAGGTGGGTACCCGAATTTTTACGGTGGTACCGCGTACGGCATCTTCCAGATTCAACTCCAGATTGTAACGCAGATCAGCACCCCGTCGTGCGCGTTGCTGACTACTGCCCGGGCCGCCTCCGCCACTGAAAATATCACCAAACACGTCACCAAAAATATCACTGAAGCTGGCACCACCACCGGGATGACCACCCCCCATACTGGCGTCCACACCGGCATGACCAAACTGGTCGTAGGCCGCACGTTTTTGTGCGTCGCCCAAAACCTCGTAAGCCTCTTTGGCTTCCTTGAATTTCCCCTCCGATGTGGTGTCGTCCGGGTTACGGTCCGGGTGATGCTTCATCGCCAACCGTTTGAAAGCCTTTTTCAGTTCTGCCTCGCTGGCGTTGCGTTGTACGCCCAGCACTTCATAATAGTCACGTTTAGACATCTTTAAATTCAGCCAGTTATAAGGTTAATCAATAAACGACATTAAACCTGGATTCTACCCGTAATCATGTTGGCAGAATCCAGGTTTAATGATGTCCCGAATGCGGAAACGCGACAGAGGGAAAATCCCGCTGCCGCGCCGCTGTTACTTCCGGACACATGTCTCACTGACCTGCGCCCATACCTGTTTACTTTTTATCGTCGTCTTTCACTTCTTCAAATTCCGCGTCAACAACATCATCGTTGGTCGTGTTGGCTTCGCCACTTGTATCAGCCGCACCTTCAGGCTGGTCGGTTTTTGCCTGTTGTGCGTAAGCACGTTCAGCCATTTTACCGGATGCTTCCACCAATGTTTTGGTTTTGGCTTCGATGGTATCTTTGTCGTCGCCCTTCATAGCCTCTTCCAGTTCGCTGATAGCCTTTTCGATAGCTTCTTTTTCACCGGCCTCCAGTTTGTCGTCACCCATTTCCTTCATGGATTTTTGGGTGGCATGAATCATGTTGTCCGCCTGATTACGAGCAGCCACCAGTTCATGGAAATTGGCGTCTTCCGCCGCATGGGCCTCGGCATCCTGAACCATTTTCTGGATATCTTCGTCCGACAGACCGCTGGAAGCTTTGATCACGATGGATTGTTCCTTGCCGGTGGCCTTATCTTTGGCCGACACGTTAAGGATACCGTTGGCATCGATATCAAA
>WFQM01000246.1 GCA_015487095.1 Gammaproteobacteria bacterium
CCTTTCCATATGGGGCCAGGAATACTTGTTAAAGCTTTATTACAAGGCAGTTTTAGCTTGATGGTATTTGGATGGGCACAGATCATAATGGATATTCAGCCATTATTTGTGCTTATAACAGGCGATGGCCATCTTCATGGCTTTTCGCATACCTATGTTGGTGCGACACTATTGGCAGTATTTGCGGCATTGTCAGGTAAATATTTATCCGAAACCGGGCTGAGAATTATCGGTATTTCTAATAACTCAACGTCCGGTTCAACTCCGGTAAAAATTACATGGTGGATTGCATTTATGAGCGCCTTTATTGGCACATACAGCCATGTGCTACTGGATAGCATAATGCACAGTGATGTGGAACCCTTTTACCCTTTCTCACAAGAAAATGAAATTTTAGGGCTAATAACAATCTCCCAGCTATATATAGCGCATTGGCAGGTGGAATAATTTATTATTCAGTTCAGTATGTACGCAAAAAATATAGCCAAAATGGTTAGGCGGTGGCTCCCTGCTGCAAACAAATCGTCGCGGCAAATTTCAGTGCTTTATTTAATGTTTCTGTTATTGACCAACCCTGCAACATTCCGGCAATGGTGACAGCACTAAAAGCATCACCTGCACCAACAGTATCGATAATATTTTTTACTGGTACAGACTGACCTTCCACTATACCCTCTTTGCTCAACACAAAAGCTCCTTGCGCACCACGAGTGACAATAAGCCGTTCTAACTGGCAATCTGCAAACAACTCCTTTGCATAAGCCTGCAATTCGGGGCCATCGCTCATGGTTCGGCGGGTAACTTCGCACAATTCTTCGTCATTGAGTTTTACCCAGGTAGCGCGCTGTAAAATACTTTCAAGCAGAGACATTTGCCACCAGGGCTCACGCAAATTCAGATCAAGAAAAACGGGCGCACTTGTTTCTTGCAACAGAATATCCAGTGCGTTTCTTGATGATTCTGTCCGCAGCGCCAAACTGCCGTGATAAACCAGTGCCGGTGTGTCTTTTGGCAATGAATTCAGCGCAGCCTGCGCATTGATATGATCGTATGCCTGCTCTGTCACAATGTCATAACTGGGCTGGCCATCCTGTAATGTCACCACAACCTGACCTGTGGGATAACAATCGCTGATTTGTATGCCGGATATGTCCATGCCCTTTTCACGCAGGGTAGTGCGTACAATATCTCCATGACTGTCAGTTCCCACACAACTAATCAACAACGGTGCGCAGGAAAATCCTTGCAGGTGCCAGGCAACATTAAACGGTGCTCCACCCAATACCACCTGACCATCAGGAAAACAGTCAAACAGAACTTCGCCAAAAATAATGGGGCGAGCTTGGATCATTTTTATACCTGCCTTGGTTTAGGAATGGAACACAATAACTCATACCATTGGCACCTCTGCTTCAGCCCGTCTTCGCCCGTTCTTCAATCACAAAAGCTCGGAATAGAACGACTATTCCTGCACTTTTGCTCAATCAGAACGAACGAATACGAACCAAATCAGAGCGCCACTTATATAAGTTATTGTGTTCCATTCCTTAGGAGTGCATGCGTTCCCTATTCACCGGGAATAACGATATCGCCCAAAAAGTCATAATGTGCCATGCCTTCCAGAATCCCCCAGGCAAAACGGCTTTCCGCAAAGTACACCCGCTCACGCCCTTTGAGTCGCGCAAGCTCGGGGCTGTAGTTACCCACTACCAGCCCCAAAGTATTACCACGCAACATATCTTCATCATTACCAGAATCACCCGCAACTAAAATACGTTCTGGTGGCAACCCCCATTTAATCGATAGATAACGAATTGCCAAACCTTTTGATGCACGTACAGGCAACAGATCCAGAAACTCGCCATGTGAATAAATAAGTTTGGCATGCAAGTCGAGGTGGCGTAAGTGCGCCTGAATTTTTCGCACTGTGGGCGCTTTTTTGGGATCAATAAAATAACTGATTTTATGTTCACGCTGAACGCTGTCAGCCTGCATTTTCAAGCCAGGAATATCGACCAATGCTTTACGCAGCTCTTTGGGTTTCCAACGATAATCCACATGCTGTTTCCAGGCGTAGTCTTCCAACATACCATGGCCGTAATGAATTTCACTGCCCACCGAAGTGATTAAAAAATCCGGGGCTGGTAGATTTTCTGACTTTATAACATCCTGCGCACTTTCCAGCTTTCGCCCGGTAGCGAATGCCAGACCAATTTTGTGGTGAGCATTTAATTTCCGCCCATCCTTGAGCGTTTTGATCAGCGCTTTAAGTGCCTTGTCGTCCCCCAGCAATGTATTGTCGATATCACACACTAAAATACGATCAAGAATCGGCAGGCGGGATTTTTTTCGGGTAGAGACCTGGTGGTTGGCACGGCGCGGCTTTTCAATGACCCGTTGAATGATTCGCACATAATTGTCAGCATGGCTTTCCCATGAAAAATATTTATGCGCGCCATCAAGCCCGTTTTTCGACCATTGACTCCAACGACGTTTATTATTTAATGCGCCAAGAATGGTATTTCCCAGGGCATCAGCATCCAACGGATCAATAAGCACACCGTTTTTGCACAAATCAATAATGTCGCGAGGCCCGCCGTCCTCAGTAGCAATAATCGGTAAACCACAAGCAGCTGCTTCAATCAACGTTAATCCAAAAGG
Source organism: Gammaproteobacteria bacterium (assembly GCA_015487095.1). GTDB lineage: Bacteria > Pseudomonadota > Gammaproteobacteria > SZUA-152 > SZUA-152 > SZUA-152. The sequence goes on from WFQM01000246.1 coordinate 2,662, forward strand.
CTCCGTTAATGCAGGGTTCACAAACACACCTTTGCTTTTTGCCGCCATACGGAACAGATCTTCAATATGTTCTGATTGGTGATGTTTTGGATAGGCCGCGCTGCCATAAAGATCGTATTTATCGAACAATAATAATAATTGTGTCAGCACTTCACGCGCGCCTTTGTCCAACTCACTGATATCATCACGATTACCCGCCACAATTACCAAATTGGCAATTTCACGCAAGGCCTTGTTTTCACCAAAGGCCCGTACCAGTGTCTCCAGATTTTTTCGCTCATCCGGCCTAGCAATAGCCAGCACCATAGGTTTTTTGGGTTTGTTCAGAAAGCGCGAAAGCACAGCCTCCATGGGTGAAGTGCTTTCCTGTATACCGGGTTTACGGAACCGATTTAAATCCACCCCAGGAGGAATCACCGTCATACGTCTCGGATGATAGTTTTCGTAAATCTGATATTGCTCTTCCACTTCCTGATTGGTGCTGGCGACCATCAAATTGGCATTGCCCAGAGTAACCTCTTCAGCCTCAATGCGCTGAATAAGGTTGTAGTGTGATTCGATACTGGATTTTTTCAATCCTTTTTCTAACAGGCGCTGCTGTTTTACCCGGCCCAATGAATGCCCGGTAAAGGCCATAGGCACACCCAGCAATTGCGCCAGGCGTGTTGCTACATAACCCGCATCAGCATAATGACCATGAATAAAATCAGGCATGCGCCCAACCCGGCGGATATGCTGTAAAACATTATCAACAAAAGCATCAAGGTGTGGCCATAACACTTCTTTGCGTAAATACCGCCGGGGTCCACAGGGGATGCGCACAATGCGTGCATTGCTATTAACGCCAGAAGAGTCAGTCAGTATTTCAAAAGGCTCGGCATAAATGTCATCCACTTTACTGTCAAACACCTGGCGAGTAAGCAAATCCACCTGCCCCACATCTGGATGTTTTACCAAGGCTTGTGCCAGTTCGACAACATATTTTATTTGCCCACCGGTATCTGCATCCCGGCCTAACTCTAAATTGTTTCCCTTGACCAACCCATGAATACTGACAAGCATGATATACGAGCCATCATCTTTTAATGCTTTTTGCTCTGTATCTGGCATAAATTTCCGCCGATATTCCATTGTAGCAAGAGTGATTAAGTATTATTTTTCAGTATTGTCAGAAAAGCCATTTTCACCAATAAACACCTGCGTACCCGGCGCAATAGCACTAAACAATTTAATAACATCTGTATTGCGCATTTTCACACAGCCGTGTGAACTTGGCACACCCATCTCATCCTCATCGGGACAGCCATGTATATAGATATAACGACGCATGGTATCCACCGCACCCAGACGATTTTTACCGGGCTCCAGACCCGATAACCACAAAATACGTGTCAGCACCCAATCACGATTCGGAAATGCCCGCCGTAGGTCTGGCGAATAAATTTCATCGGTATTACGCCGCCCGACAAAAACGGCATTAGTTTTTGCATCACCACCTATCATTGCCCGCACCTGATGCCATCCACGAGGGGTACGCTCACTGCCAGCTTGTTCACCTACCCCGTTTTTTGCGCTGGCAATCGCCACATCCATGGCTACCGTATCGCCCATGAATAATTGTAAACGTTGCTCTGCAATATTAACAACAATCAGATTGTTCACCATTGAAACCTCACAAAACACCTGTCACGCAATATACGTTAAGTTTTGAAAAAAATTAAGCAATTTCAACACTTAATGCAGACTGGGAGATAGGATGGATAACATTACAGTTCGACCAATAACACGAACTCTTTAGCTTGAAAAACATGGAAACAGAAGTTTTTACTGTATTTTTTAATACACCCGCACCTCCATAAGGGATGCCATGTTTCTTGTTTCTCCAGCCTGCAAGAAGCAATATCACTAGCTCTGTATTTGGTGACAAATTCTTGCATAATCGTCAGATTTTTTTAAAAACAGCGCCAGCTCAGCTTTATCTCCATTCTTAAAAATTTCATAAACTGCCATCGTCAGAACAAATAAGGTCTCCCCCCTTCTCTTTCAGCACTGTGAACAATTTTTCTTGACTTAAAGGGCTACTTCATGAGCTGATGCAC
>WFQM01000247.1 GCA_015487095.1 Gammaproteobacteria bacterium
TGACAAGTGACTTGTTATAAACGCAGAGCTCGCAGAGACGCAAAGGACGCAGAGAAAAACACTAAAAATTTTGCGGCCTTTACGTCTCTGCGACCTCTGCGTTAAATACCCGTAATTTTTAAAGGTCGCGTATTTTTTAGCTCTTGGTTCACATTCGACATGGACAAACACAAGCCAAACAACAGTTAATACAATCGGGACGTTTTTTACAGGCATTTTTAGCATGACATACGATCAATGCATGGTATTCGTTGAACACCGCAACATCCGTTTGCAGGTCTGTTTCAAACTGATGACGTAACGTCTCATAGCCTGCATCAACCACAAGCAATTTTAAACGTGAAAAAATCCGCCGCGTGTAAGCATCAATGACAAACACGGGGCGCTCAAAAGCATACAATAAAATGGCATCTGCGGTTTCCGGACCAATGCCATTAACCGCCAACAGCTGTTTGCGTAATGCATCCGTATCAATACATGACAAGCGGGGGAACTCACCCGCATCAATGTACCACTGACAGTAATTGCGCAACCGCTGCGCCTTGATATTAAAATACCCGGAGGGTTTCAGCCATTCGGCCAGTTCTGACAACGGAGCTTCAAGAATAGCCTGCGGTGTCAGACATGAGTGGGATTCAAGCCGGGCGATAGCACGCTCAACATTGGTCCAGGCAGTATTTTGAGTGAGAATGGCACCCACCATCATTTCAAACGGTGTTTCTGCCGGCCACCAGTGTTGGTGGCCATAATGTTTCAACAGTTTGTTATAGACCTGGATAAAGGTCATCGCAAACACCTATCGGCGTCGGCCTTTTATCGTTTTGCGTGTACTGCCCGCATATTTTTTACCCGTAGAGCGTTTACCTGAAGAAGGTTTACCCGAAAACTGCTTGCGGGAAAAGCCACCGCGTGTTTTATCTCCGCGGGTCGTTTTTGCCTCCAGTCCTACACTTTTCCGCAAGGCATTAACAGCATCATCGGGCAGTTCTTCCCAACGGCCAGGGCGTTGCCCCCGGGGCAGTGAAACCGCACCATAACGCACACGCATCAACCGGCTGACCTGCACACCCTGGGATTCCCACAAACGCCGCACTTCCCGATTGCGGCCTTCACGCAGGATGACGTGATACCACTGATTGGCACCGTCGCCACCAGCCTTGGCCACCACATCAAAATGTGCCGGGCCATCATCCAGCTCAACACCCTCTTTCAAGCGTTTCAGCATATCAGCCGTCACCTCACCTAACACACGCACCGCATATTCGCGCTCAACCTGATGCGAGGGATGCATCATACGATTCGCCAAATCACCGTCAGTGGTAATCAATAACAGACCACTGGTATTGAGATCGAGACGACCGATGGTGATCCAGCGACCACTGGCCAAACGTGGCAGGTGATTGAAGATGGTATCGCGCCCTTCCGGATCGGAACGAGTACATACTTCACCAATGGGTTTGTGATAAATCAGTACGCGACTGCGACGTTCTTTCAACCGTGCCTGTTGCACAGGTTTGCCGTCCACAGAAATGCGGTCGGTTTCAGAAACGCGATCACCCAGCGTGGCAACCTGGTTGTTAACCTTGATGCGACCGGATTTTATCCACTCTTCCAATTCACGACGCGAGCCGTAACCTGCTCGCGCCAACACCTTTTGCAGCTTTTCGTTTGTCGGTGTTTCGTTCACGCTGGATCAGCAGTGGTCACTGCACTTTTTTCTGCGTTTTCTTTTGTATTATCCAGTTCCGTCATTTTTTCAGCGTCAGGAGTTTCATCTGTCATCATATCGGTATCGGCCAATGAAGCTTGTTCACTGGTTTCTGTTTCACCGCCCTCTGTTTCATCAATGTCTGTTACTGTCATGTCTTCGCTACTGTTTTCATTTTCACTCGTATTTTCGGTATTTGCATCAGCATGTTCGGAGCCTGGCTCAGTTAAATCCAGCTCAGCATTAATGGAATCAATGTCACGAATTTCTGCCAACGTCGGCAGGTCACTCAACCCCTTCAGGTTGAAATAATCCAGAAACTGTTTTGTGGATGCATACATGGCAGGTTTGCCCGGCACATCACGATGCCCCACAACTTTCACCCAATCACGCTCCATCAGGGTTTTTATGATGCTGGTGCTCACACTCACACCACGAACATCTTCGATTTCACCGCGCGTAATCGGCTGCCGATAAGCGATCAATGCCAAGGTTTCCAACAAGGCACGCGAGTAACGTGCAGGCTTTTCTTCCCACAGACGCGCAATCCACTGGGCATTTTCCTGTTTGGCCTGATAACGGAAACCACTACCCACCTCCACCAGCTCAACACCACGATTAGCACACTCTTCAGCCAGCGCTGCCAGTGCGTCACTCAATTCTTCACGCGACGGCTGGTTTTCATCCAGAAACAGGTTCAACAGACGATCCGCCGACAGCGGCTGACCCGCTGCCAGCAATGCGGCCTCGACAATATTTTTGACTTTCGCCGGGTCCAACACTACAGCACCCAGCGACACTGGGTCGGATATTTCATCTATTGATGCTGGCTCAGGTACTGGCTCGACATCTGTCGCATCCAGCATTTCCGTCGTTACAGTTTCAGAGTTTGATGACATAACATACATCCAATAAGTACATCGTGCGAGTATCAGCTACTCGCCCGGGGTTTAATGTGAATCGGTTCGTAAGGTTCAGTTTGAATCAACTCAATCAGAGATTCCTTGATGAGTTCCAGAATCGCCAAAAAAGTCACCACCAGCCCCGGACGCCCTTCTTCCGGCGAAAACAGCGTGAAAAACTCGGTAAATTTTTCACTGTCCAGCTGGTCCAGCACATCCGACATGCGCTCGCGCACCGACAACGCCTCCATGCTCACTTGATGATTGGTATTCAATTCTACACGCATCAGTACGTCTTTAAACGCGCTGAGCAGTTCGCGCATATCCACTTCAGGCTCGGGTTTGATCAGCTTGAGATCCGGTGTTTTTGCTGAAGCCTGAAATACCTCACGGTTCATACGTGGCAGGCCATCGATATCTTCAGCGGCCTGTTTGAAACGCTCGTATTCCTGCAATCGCCGCACCAGCTCGGCACGCGGATCTTCTTCATTATCCTCTTCCACCGGGCGCGGCAACAACATGCGGGACTTGATTTCCGCAAGCATGGCCGCCATGACCAGATAATCCGCCGCCAGCTCCAGGTTCAGCGACTTCATCATCTCCACGTATTCCATGTACTGACGAGTAATTTCAGCGATGGGAATATTCAGCACATCCAGATTCTGGCGACGAATCAGATACAGCAACAGATCCAGCGGCCCCTCAAAAGCCTCCAGAATCACCTCCAGCGCCTCCGGCGGGATGTACAGATCCTTGGGCAGGGCTGTCATTGCCTCGCCCTGCACCACTGCAAACGGCATTTCCGCCTGGGCGGCTTGCTGTCCCGGCTGGTCTTGGCTAGGTGGCGATTGTTCGTGAGACTCGGTCATGGAATTACTTCAGGTTTGTGGCGCTATTGGTTTCTGGGGGGATAGTGTCCAAGGTCTAATGTCTGGTGTCTAGGAAAATCGTCGATCTGTTTGTGCATTTCCCTATTGTGAACCTGTGAATTGCTCGCCGTTCACCCGGAAAGTCGTTGAAACCACTGGATTACGCTCATCGTGGCAATTTGTATACAGGCTACAGTAACTCCAGCCCCCGTCAGGGTAATACCATTACCCTTGCTGATAGCCGCCAGAATATCTTTGATGATTTTTTAACACTAACAACGCTGAAAACAACAACCCAGCAAAATTCATTACAGATATCGACAAGACATTGATAAAATGGATATTTTTGGAACATCGCGTGAAGAATTCGGGACTTTTAAGATAACATCTACACTTGACGCTGCTTCACCGAACTACAGGGGCTAATTAGCAATGGTCAAATACGAATACAATTTCGTCAAAAATATTCCAATTAAAGAATTATTTTTATTAATGGTAGAAAATGGAGATGATAATTCAGGCTGGGTATTTCAGTATGAAAAAAGCACATATTCCATGCACTGGCATCCAACTTTTATGAGAAATATATGGGTCAGATATCCAAAAGTATTTGCTGTACTGCATAGCACCTCTGAAACTAAAACATTGTGTACAATTGAAACCATTGATCTTATAGGTAAAGCCCCCTCTAAAAACTTCAAGAAGATTCATGATAAAGTTTTTGATCAACTGTTTAAAAAAACAAAAGCAATGAAATAAATCATAAAATGGGTGAGAATTTCCCCGTGCCAAAACTTGCTGCGACACTACCCGTGGTTAATACAGTCACTATTTTCCAAGCAACTGGGTAAAAGCTAAAAATATGATAACGACAGCATCTAAACCAATCCCTGTTTTCATACAGATAATGGGCTCCACAAAAGTCTTCTAGAAACTCATTAGCAATACCGCTTCTTTCAATTGCATCACACGGTACCTCACGGTTCGGCTTTATATACATATGCCAATATTTACCCGTAAGTTTCCCATCAACGAACTCAATACAACCGATTTCAATTACTCGGTGCCCCATAAAAGGCTCGTGACCGGTTGTTTCGATTGATACAGATACATTCCGCAATTAAATTACTCTCGATTTACGTGGGCGTCGCAGTAGAAATGCCGGTTACCCGACACGTCCCCCTGCGTGCGATTTTCCCGCACAAGGCTCTTCAAACATACTCACTCGCGCAGTAAGACAAATTCTAACGCAAGCCTCCCGATTCACCGTCTGGCGTAACTGCTGAGCTGGTGTCAGAAGCGCAAAGCGCTCCAGCACTCGTTTCAGTTTCGGCCACGTCAGACTTCACCTTTGACTCCGCCGATTTAACCACTTGTACAAAAATCTCACCACTTCCTTGTAGAATGTCCATAGGCCTCGACTGTTGTTCACAACACGGAAGCAAAAACCAAGGGGTCAGGTCGCACGCTGCCGATAACGGCGTGCGACCTGACCCCTTGGCTTTTTCTTGGCCTATGACCTATCATTATTATTTCCACAGCTCGTAACGTATGAATCCAATCACGCCCAATAATATCAACAATGAAAAACCGGGTATAAAAAAAATAAAAAAATATTTTGATACTTTGCAATACCAAACAGGTGCCAGTTTATAGGCATTTTCTACCCCCCGTTTTTTTCCTCTGGCAGGAAAAGCCAGCGCCATCATAAACATTGTCGTTCTCATATAACCAAAAGGAAAACCGGTAAACATGGCAATTTCCCCAGAACCAAAATACGGTTCTTTAAAATAGGTTTTCAACACCTTTTTTGGCATTAAAATATGCATAATAAAAATCAGCACAAGGCTTAACATAAGACCCAGCAACAGGATTATGAAAGTTTTACCAAGTATTTCATCAAATAAAGACATGTTAACTATTTACATATCCTGTCGGTACCCGTACCCGTGACAAAGTCAATTGGCCCAAATAAATCATAGGTATTACGTGCAAATTTCCCCAACCCCCAACTTGCCCCTGCACTACCTACCGCCAAAAAAATTGCCGTACCCCAGACAATCGGGTTAGAAACTAAAAACACGGTAATAGCAACACCTGAGAGAACTCCCACCAGGGCAATCGGGCTTAAAATGTCTTGAAAACGGGATTTAGATGAGGTACTGAGGTTAACCATTTGAATGGTATCAAATGAAAAAACCAACGACAGCCTCAATACTTCATCACTTCTCCAGCATAGAAGACCCTCGAATCAACAGGCA
>WFQM01000248.1 GCA_015487095.1 Gammaproteobacteria bacterium
AACCGCGCATGATCCTTTGGTGCGTATGGCGCTGGTGCCACGGGTGCTGGAGGCACGCGGTCTGGATGTGACGCCAGGTATTATGAAAAAACTGGCGGATCATGGCGATCCTGCGGCAGTGAAGGTGCTGGAGATTATCTTCCAGGATGAAATCGGGCATGTGGAAATTGGTACACGCTGGTTTCGACATCTTGTGTGAACAGCGCGATATGGAACCCGATGCGACCTTTCGAGGTCTCTTTGAGCAATACATGGGAGCTTCTGCTGGCAAAAAAGGCAGGCTTCACCGTAGCGCCCGCGAAGCGGCCGGTTTTAGTGAAAATGAATTAAATTATTTAGAAGGAACGGGTGAGTGATGAAATACGAGAAGCAGCGAGTGGTAAAGGTTCTTTTGGCAGGTTTTTTATTGGTGGGTTTGGCGGCCTGCGCGAGCCAGTCCACAAAACCTGTTGCCAAAACAGAAGCAGAGTTAAAAGCGACACCCGGCGCTTTGTTGATTCTGGTTGAGCGTGAAGCGGGGTCAGCGTCGTTCTCCACGCGCCTGTTTGTGAATGAAGGTTATTTGCATATGTCGGATGCACGTTCACCGGCCGATTTCGTCTTGTTTAACCGCAAGGAGCAAACCATTTATAACGTCTCGCAGGATGACAAAACCATCATGGTGATTCGCAATAAAGCGGTGGAGATCGATCCACCCATAAAACTGGATTATCAGGAAGAATCACAGCCTTCCAGCGCCATTCCCAAAATCGATGGCAGGCAGGCAACGCATTATCGTTTTACGGCCAATGGCAAGCATTGTTATGACTCCGTGGTTATGCCAGAGGATTTTATGCCCGATGTGCTGGCTGCTCTGCGCGAATTCAGAATGGTGCTGGCTGGTGAACATGCCACCACCGTGGATCGCACACCAGAAGATTTGCTGGATGCCTGCGACCTGTCGTTGAATATATTTTATGCCACCCGGCACATGGACCATGGCTTACCCATTCGTGAATGGGACAGGAAAGGTTATCAACGTTTTATGAAAGATTACCGTACGGATTTGTCGGCATCCGAGGGTATGCTGGATTTGCCAAAAGATTTCAAGCGCTATTCAGTGGGTGATGTTTTGGTGCAAACGCCAGATACGGAAGCGCCAAACGCGGAAAAGGCATCGCAGGACTCTGAACCTGCCCAAGGCGACGACGGGGGCGTTTAATCAGGCGTTGTTAGCTCGATAGTATCGGTCGTTACTCGTAAAACACTGGCTTTGTTGTACCAGTCACCCAGTACAATGCGTGTGACGGCCTTGTCGTTAATGATACTTTCATGCACGGCAGGCCGATGGGTGTGGCCATGAATCAAGCGGTTTACATCGTGTGTGCGGAAAGCATTTTCAACGGCTTGCGTATTAACATCCATAATGTCATTTGATTTTTCGCGGGTGCGGGCCCGGCTTTCTGCGCGGGCCTCGCGCGCTATTTTTACACGCTCTTCAATGGATTTGGCCAATATCGCCTGTCGCCATTGTGGGCTGCGTATTTGTTTGCGGATGGCCTGATAATCGATATCATCGGTACATAACGTATCGCCATGCATCAGCAATGTGTCTGTGCCGTAGAGGTTTACGATACTGGGGTCGGGCAACAACATGCAACCCGTCATATTTTCAAATTTTGTACCGAGCAGGAAATCCCGGTTGCCCACCATTACATAAACCGGAACACCACTTTTTGTCAGGTGGTTGATGTCATGTAATACATCAACCATGTCTGCTGGCACGGCATCGTCACCCAGCCAGGCCTCAAACAGATCACCGAGGATATAAAGCGCATCCGCCTGTCGGGCCTCTTTTCTGAGAAAGTCCCGAAACAGGCGAATGATGTGTGGGCGTTCCCCCGAGAGATGCAGGTCAGCAATAAACAATGTGCTCAAAACAGTGTGCTCACAATGTCATTTGCCTGATTCTGTTGGGGGAGATATTAGGAATTATTCAGTGCCAATGATCTCAGCTTTTTCAATAAGAATGTCATCAGCAGGTACATCCTGATGGCCAGCGCGTGATGCCGTTGTCACTGCTTTCATTCTTTCCACTACGTCCATTCCATCAACAACCTTGCCAAACACGGCATAACCCCAGCCCTGTGAGGTGGGTGAGCTGTGATCGAGAAAGGCATTATCTGCAACGTTAATAAAAAATTGCGAAGAGGCCGAGTGTGGATCATTGGTACGTGCCATGGCCAATGAGCCTTTCACATTTTTCAGACCATTGTCAGCCTCGTTTTCGATGCAGGCGCGGGTTTCTTTTTGCGACATGTCGGGCAACATGCCGCCGCCCTGGATCATAAAATTATCGATAACACGGTGAAAAATAGTGCCATCGTAATGACCGTCTTTCACATATTGCTCAAAGTTGGCAGCACTCTTGGGTGCCTTGTCAAAATCCAGCTCAATATCGATGTTGCCCATTGTAGTGGTCAAACGAATCATGGTGTAGTCCTTAATCGGGTGGGTAAAATAAATGTATTTCGATGGTGTTATTGCGTTATCGGTGTAGCCGGGATTGTTGATGTCGTGCCATCCAGGACCACTTTTTCCATCACCACGGGTGTGCGCGGTACATCCGAACGGAACTGGCCACCGCTGCCTGTGGGTGTCTTGCGAATTTTATCCACAACATCCATACCCTCAACCACTTTGCCAAAGACGGCATAACCCCAGCCTCGCGAGGTAGGCGAAGTGTGGTTGAGAAAACTGTTTTTATCAGAAACATTGATGAAGAACTGTGCGGTGGCGGAGTTCGGGTCGTTGGTTCGTGCCATGGCAACAGTGCCTTTCAGGTTTTTCAGCCCGTTATTGGCCTCATTCTCGATGGGTGCGCGAGTGGGCTTTTTCTGGAAATCCTGGGTGAAGCCGCCACCTTGCACCATGAAACCATCGATGACGCGGTGAAAAATGGTGCCGTCATAAAAACCTTCCCGTACATAATTGAGAAAATTTTCTACGCTCTTGGGCGCTTTTTCACGATCCAGTTCCAGCACGATGTCACCAAGGGTGGTGGTGATGCGCACACGCGGGTGCTGGTCGTCGGCACTGGCCTGGGTGAACGGCAAAACAAACAAGGCGCAAAGCAGGGTGAGTCGGATTAGGGCATTCATCATCGGTTGCTTCCTTTGGTCAGATAGGGAAAAGATCATTGGCGGGCAATGATATCGGGTTTGTCTGTTTCGAGAAAGCTTCCGCGCCACTGTCTGAGGGAATGATGTTATGGCTTTTGTAGAAAAGCAGGGATTTCGCTACCATTGCCCGCCACAAGACATATGCTGAGTGACCCATGCTACACATTCATAACAATCTCACTAAACGCAAAGAAGCGTTCACACCCATTGATCCCAAAAACGTGCGCCTGTATGTGTGCGGCATGACCGTGTATGACTACTGCCACCTGGGCCACGCGCGAGTATTGGTGGTATTTGATGTGGTGAACCGTTATCTGCGTAAGGTGTTTGGTGACGACAATGTGACTTATGTGCGCAACATTACCGATGTAGATGACAAAATTATCGCTCGCGCCAATAAAAATGGTGAAGATATCGGTACGCTTACTCAGCGTTTCATTGAAGCAATGAATGAGGATGCTGATGTGCTGGGTGTGTTACGCCCTGATGCGGAGCCACGCGCCACCCTGCATATGGACGAAATTATTGCCATGATCCAGGTTTTGG
>WFQM01000249.1 GCA_015487095.1 Gammaproteobacteria bacterium
CTGACCGCCGCTGGTGTGTGGGCCTTCAAAAGCCTGCCCATCGATGCGTTTCCCGATATTGCTGCGCCGCAGGTGCAGGTTATTGTCAAAGCCCCGGGGCTGTCGCCCACCGAGGTGGAGAGCCGTATTACATTTCCTATTGAGATAGAAATGCAGGGCTTGCCGCGACAAACAGTGTTGCGCTCCACCACCAAATACGCACTCAGCATTATCATCATTGATTTCGAGGACGGCACCGATATTTACTGGGCACGCCAGCAGGTGAGCGAGCGCCTTAACCAGGTGTGGAGTGAGTTACCCGATGGCGTGGAAGGAGGACTTGGCCCCATCACCACACCGTTAGGTGAAGGTTTTATGTATCGCGTCGAAGGCGAAGGGTATAGCAATCAGGAATTGCGCCGCATTCAGGACTGGGTGATTCGCCCGCGTTTGCGCACCGTAGACGGGGTGGCCGATGTCAACTCCCTGGGGGGTGAGGTCAAGGTTTTTGAAGTAGTAGCCAATCCCGAAGCCCTGTTGGCGCACGGACTGAATCTGAATGACCTGGAAACCGCGCTGAAAAATAATAATCGCAATGCGGGGGGAGACCGCATCAACCGCAACAATGAAGTGTTGTTGGTGCGCACCACCGGGCAGCTGAACGGTCTGGCGGATATTCGCAGTATTACTGTTGCCAGCCGCAACGGCATACCAGTACATATCAGTGATGTCGCCGAAGTGCGTATTAACTCACTGACCCGTTACGGTGCGGTGACGGCTGATGGACAGGGTGAGGTGGTTACCGGTTTGGCTTTGTTGCGTTTGGGCGCTAACAGTCGCAGTACGGTGGAAGGTGTTAAAGCAGAGCTGGAAGCGCTGAAATCGGCACTGCCCGAAGGCGTACGCACTGTACCTTTTTATGATCGTACCGAATTGGTATCGGCAGCCGTATGGACCGTGGAGAAGGCGCTGGGCGAAGCTGTTTTGCTGGTGCTGCTGGTATTGATAGTCATGCTGGGCAATCTGCGCGCTGCATTGACTGTGGCGCTGATTTTACCGCTGTCGGTGTTGTTTACCTTCATCATGATGCGCATATTTGGCATCAGTGCCAACCTCATGTCACTGGGTGGACTGGCGATCGCCATCGGCATTTTGGTGGATGCGGCCGTGGTGGTGGTGGAAAATATTCACACCCAGCTAAACCGTGCGCCCAAAGGGGTCAATCGCCTGCATCTGGTCTATCGGGCGGCACTGGAAGTTGCCACACCGGTGATCAGCGGTGTGCTGATTATCATCGTGGTATTTCTGCCGTTATTCAGTCTCACCGGTCTGGAAGGCAAAATGTTTACCCCGCTGGCAGTGACTATTTCGTTTGCGCTTATCGGCTCATTGATTTTGTCATTCACGGTGATTCCGGTACTGGCCAGTTTACTGATGCGCGGCGGTCATGAAGATGATGGCTGGGTGTTGGCCACACTAAAACGTGCTTATTTGCCGGTCATGCACTGGGCGCTGGCCCGACGCAAAACAGCGGTGGGTGGTGCGCTGGTTGCATTGGCGGTAGCCATTGCATTATTCCCCCTGATTGGCAAAGAATTTATGCCGGTGATGGATGAAGGCACTACCGTAGTGATTATCGAAAAACTGCCGAGTATTTCACTGGAACGTTCACTGGAACTGGATGCGCCCTATCAAAAGGCAATGATGGAGCTGCCCGAGGTGATTGGTGTGGTGTCACGTACCGGTGCTGATGAATTGCGTCTTGACCCTATGGGGCTGCATCAGACGGACAATTTTATTATTACCAAACCACGGGATCAATGGACGGTAAGCCTGGAGGAGTTTCAGGAAAACCTGCGTGCAAAACTGGATGAATTTATCGGCATTGATTACGCCTTTACCCAGCCCATCGACATGCGTGTGTCAGAAATGCTCACGGGTGTGCGTGCGGCCATGGCGATTAAGCTTTACGGTGATGATCTCGACGTGCTGGAAGAAAAATCCAAACAGATCGAAGCGTTAGTAAACCAGGTGCCCGGTGCTGTAGATGTGTTTCGTGGCCAGCTATCCGGCCAGATCTATCTGCAAATAGAAATCCGGCCACAGGCCATTGCACGTTTTGGTATCAATATCGAAGATATCAACCGGCTGGTGGAAGTCGCTGTTGGCGGTCGCGTGGTCACCGAAGTGATTCAGGGCAATCAGCGCATTGGTGTGCAACTGCGTTATCCAGAACAGGCCCGCAGCTCACCTGCGACTATCGGTGCACTGTGGGTGGAAACCCCGGACGGGGAAAAAATACCGCTCAGCAGTCTGGCCGACATTCGTGAAGTGGATGGCCCGGTGTCGATTGACCGTGAGTCTGCCAAACGTCAGATTGTTATTCAGGCGAATGTCGAAGGCCGTGACGTGGTAGGTTTTGTCGATGACGTGCGAGCAACGATTAGCCGTGAGCTGCAACTGCCACCATCGTATTACATTACTTACGGCGGCCAATTTGAAAACCAGCAGCGTGCTGCTGCACGTCTTGGTCTGGTGGTACCGATTTCCATCGCGCTGATTTTTGTGATGCTGTTTACCACCTTCCGCTCCCTGCGGCAGGCCGGGTTGATCATTCTCAACATTCCCTTCGCCATGATTGGTGGCGTGGTCAGTCTGTATCTATCGGGCTTATACCTGTCGGTGCCCGCCTCAGTGGGGTTTATCACCCTGTTCGGTGTAGCCGTACTTAACGGCGTAGTGATGGTAAGCTACTTTAACCAGCTGCGGGAAGCCGGGCGCAATGTATTGCAGGCCGTGCAGGAAGGTGCTGAACGACGATTGAGACCGGTGCTGATGACCGCACTGATTGCCAGTCTGGGCCTCATGCCCCTGCTGTTTGCCAGCGGTCCGGGTTCTGAATTGCAGCGGCCTTTGGCTGTGGTGGTGATTGGTGGATTATTTACCTCCACGTTATTGACGTTGATTTTATTACCCACCTTGTACGCCTGGCTGGAAGGCGGGTCGGAACATCAACCCCGGGAGAAACGGACATGAAACTTTTGACGCTGATTATTCACACCAATGTGCAACAGGAACTGGCCGATCAATTGCGTAACATGGACGTGGTGCCCGGGTTTACTTTTAGCCATGTGGAAGGGCATGGTGTACAGGTTGAAGATGATCCGTTTCTTTCGGCGCGGGACAAAGTTGTCGGTTATACGCCGCGAGTCCGGGTGGAAATCCTGTTGCAAGACGGTGACGTGGATTCACTGCTCGAAACGTTACGCGGTGCAAGGTTAGGTGTTGCTGAGCATGGAATTTACTGGGTGACCGCTGTTGAACAGAACGGGCGTTTATAACGGTAGGGTGGGCGCGTAGTTTTTGCCCACGCGGTGATTCCACATCCGCGTGGGCAAAAAAACATGCCCACCCTACCAATGAGGAAACGGATTGTTTTGTGGTAGCGCTACAATCAAATTAAAACAAACATATGGAAACATAAAAAAAGATGCTATCGACATTCAAACTATTTTCCCTGCTGACCGTGCTGTTGGTATTAACGCTGTTATCACAGCTTGCCTGGGCACATGGCATGTCCGAGGCCGACAAGCTGGCCATTATCGAAGGTGGCAACTTGCGCTATATGTGGTTGGGCGCAACGCATATGTTGTCGGGCTACGATCACCTGGCATTTGTTTTTGGCATTATATTTTTCCTTACCAGTTTTCGCGATATCGTTAAATATGTCACCGCGTTTACCCTGGGCCATAGCGTAACGCTGATTTTTGCCACATTTAATGGCATCCAGCTCAATTATTTTCTTATTGATGCGGTGATCGGACTGAGTGTCGCTTACATTGCCTTTGCCAATATTGACGGCTTTCGCAAATATCTCAA
>WFQM01000250.1 GCA_015487095.1 Gammaproteobacteria bacterium
AATAACTCATACAATTGGCACCTCTGCTTCAGCCCGTCTTCGCCCGTTCTTCAATCACAAAAGCTCGGAATAGAACGACTATTCCTGCACTTTTGTTCAATCAGAACGAACGAATACGCACTAAATCAGAGCGCCACTTATATAAGTTATTGTGTTCCATTCCTTAATGGCATTGGATTGTGCTCACCTTTCATTCTTAATTTTATTATAGGCCTGACGGGCATATGAGTTTAGTCTTCCATCTCGCCTTTTTTTCAAAGCATCAATTTTCTCCAGGCTGGTATTTGCCAACTTCCCGTATTCAGATAAAGCTAAAGCAGCCCGGCCCGCAACATTGTTGTTTGGATCTTCCAATAATTTATCTAATGGCGCTATCGCGTTTGGCAAAACATCCGCATAAAGTGCCACACCGTAGGCACCATTTTCTCTTATGTGGGGTGCTCGGTGAGATAACATGGCGACAATTTTTTCCGCCACAATTTCACCTTGCGGATCAATTTTATTGATAGCAGTGAGTGCATGCCACGCTGTAGAGGAATTTCTTGATTGTGCCACTTTAAGCAAATTCGGAATGGCCGCAATGGCCCTTGGACCCATTTTTTTGATGGTTGTCAGCGCATTGATCTGAGTTTGAAAGTCTGTAGAAAATAAATCCTGTGTGTGTTTGGCGAGTTGCTGATCTTGTATTTTTGCCTCTGCTACTTTCTTCGCAAGGCAAGTGAATTTTTCTTTAAAAAACAGTAGTTCTTTTTCATCAAAATTTGATTTATCTCGAGTTTTTTCATAAGCGCTTACCCATTTTTCAAATTCAGGAAGCGCTTCATATGATTTTGGTGACAGACGACATGAACTTTCCAGTGAATATTTTTTATTCATTGCGTGTAAAATTGCATCTCTGTGCCCATACTCGGCAGCAAGGGTTAACCATTTGTCTGCATCACTTTCCTGTTCAAACTTTGATGAGTAGGGCATAAAAGATGTTGATTGCCATAAATCATAATATTTCCCCCCATCTGGCTCATTGGCAGCTAACAATTTTAATAATGCTATACGGTCATAATTTTTTAACGGAAGTAGTCTTATAGCCGCATGTGCGGCATTTATATGCCCTTGTTTTCCTGCTTTGCTGTACCATTCCCTTGCCGCTTTCTCATTTTTTCCTGTTGTACCCCCTGTTCCTGTTTCATGAAAATACCCCATCCAATATTGAGCAGTGGCAATGTTTTCGTCTGCCAGCGGCTTAACAATAAGAATCGGATTTATAAGACCAAAATATGCAACAATTACTGCAAACGTGATTGAGGCTGAGATATTTCCAAGCCGGGTTGATTTGATCCATCGTCCCAATAGAAAACTGGTTGCAACATAAATAAAAAATAGAATGGCGATCCATATTACAAAATCACCCATCCCAAGTAATGCCATAAAACCCCTAAAGATAGTCCAGCCGGATACAGAAAGAATTATTACAGCCGATAAAATCAGTTTCGATAGTTGCCACCAAAGCCATTTTTTTGTTTCAGTCTCTTGAGACTTTATAAACTGAAAAACGAGCCATATGATCCCCGGGATCGCCAGCAATGTGGGATACAAAATTATTTCAATGTTCATGCTTTCATTGTTCGCTTTTTAAGATGTTTGGTATATGACGCATAATGTGCGAATGTCCATCTTGCTTTTGGCGCTGAATTTGATTTTTTTCGATGGGTTGGATGATCCTGGAGTCTCCAGTTAATCGAGCACGATTGCAACAGCAAAAACCGAGACACCCATAAATCAATTGACACCCAAACCCAGGCATGATCACTAATAAAGTGATTGAACGCTGGACCCTGCTATTCAAAGCCCCCCTGTTAATTGATCGCATGAAAAAAGGCGAACACCTGAGTAAAGCAGAACAAAAACAAGCGCCTGAGCTTGTACAGGAATGGCGTAGCCGTTTGACAAGCCTGGGCTGCTTCATGCGCTGTTTAAATGAATCCCTGGCCCGGCAGGCCAATACAGAAGACAACTGCACAGGACGATTCTGGGAAGGACGCTACAAAAGTCAGGCACTCCTGGATGACAGGCCCTACTCACCTGTATGAGCTATGTAGACCTCAACCCAGTACGTGATGACAAAACAGACGCTATTGCAGATAATCTCCCTCCCCATTTTGTCCAGGCTGGGCATTGAACAAAAAGCCTGGCTGGATACCATCAACCGCTACGACCGACGGTTTTTCCGGGCCGTAGGTACGCTGGAAAAGCTGAAGCAGTTTGCCAACCGATTAGGTCAATGCTGGTTGAAAGGCCAATCTGCGGGAAAGCGTGTTTATAAACAAAGACAACCATTGCCCTCATAGCAGTCAATCACTTTTTCATTTTTCTGTTTTCAGGTCGCCAGAGTAAATGGTGAAGGATTCCTGTTGTCCTTCATTCGGAAAAATAGTTTGTTTTCTGGAAAATTATCGATTTGTTGCCTTGTCCGGAAAAAATCATCAATTTTTGATCAGGTTGCTGCAAACGCAAATATTTCTGGGAGGTGTGTTTTATTTTATGGGTGTCTTATTTTGTTTTCTTCTTTTCTTCTTTTCTTCTTCTTTTCTTCTTCTCTTCTTTTGCCTTAATTGCCTTAATTGCATTCATTGAATACAAGTGCGTTGCACGATTCACAGACTTCTTTATCCAGTTTTTTATAAATTCTGCGGATGGCTTCATTTCTGCTGTCAAAGAAATGGTCATTTCCAATTTCCCGGAAAAAATAGGTTTTGGCGACAAATTCATACACCTTTGATTTCAATCCGGTAAAATACAAGCCTCCGCCATGCTGCTTCAGGCGCTTGTTTTCTGTTATGAGCATTTCAGCACCGCTTAGATCAATAAAGTTGATGCCGCTGGAAACGATCAAGATATGATAAATCTTCTGGTTTTCGACGATGTTATGAATCGTGTCCTGAATATGGTTTAACGAACCAAAATAAACAGACATGTCGATACGGATAATTTTTAGCTGTGGACACTGGTTGACCGGTTTTTTGTTGATATTTATGAGTGGGCGCTTTGGGTTATCGGCATCAATCCCCAGGGTCGGAATTTCCGGGATGGAAGTGCGTGCCAAAAATAAAACAAGCGAGAGAATTACGCCAAGATAAATCGCAAATTCCAGCTCCAGAAATAAAGTCGAAAAAAACGTTACCAATAGAATGGCAGTTTCTGATGGGCTGTTTTTAAGGACATTTTTTATGTGATGAAAATCGATCAGGTTATAGGCTACGATGAGAATTACTCCGCCCATCGCCGCTACCGGTAAATAGGCGGTCAGCGGCGCGATCAATAAAACCGTCACCATCAAAAAAACAGCGGAAAAAATTGCCGACATCGGTGTTTTTGCACCGGCGGTATAATTGATACCTGAACGTGTAAATGAGCCTGATCCAGCATAGCTGGAGAAAAAACTGCCGACCATGTTGGATAAGCCCTGGCCAATGAATTCCTGGTTGGAATTGATTCGCTGATTTGACTTTGTGGCTACGGCCCGACTGATGGATGTTGCCTCAATCAGCCCCAGTAGTGCGACGGCAAAGGCTTCGGGGGCCAATACCTGAATGGTTGTAAACGAGAAGTCCGGTAGCGACAGTGGTGGTAAATGCGCAGGAATTTCGCCCACCAGTTTGACGCCATGTTCGGCACCATTTAATACAATGGCGATGATACTGCCTACAATCAAGCCAATTAACAGATAGGGGATTCTGGGTGTTAATTTTTTTATCAGCATGGCGGTGATCAGTGTGCTTGCCGATACTGTTATAATATACAAATTAATGTTTCCGGCCTGGTTCCAGACGTCGATCCAGGTGTGAAAAAAAGATTCGCCTTTCGGGATTGTTATGCCCAGTACATGTTTCATCTGGCTGGTGACAATGAGGATTGCGGCACCAGCAGTAAAGCCAATGATCACGGTGTGCGATACGAAGTTAACCAATACTCCCAGTCGCGCCAGCCCAAAGGCCAGCTGGTAGACGCCAGCCAGAAAAGTTAGCGTTAATGCCAGTTGAATAAATTCTGTTGTGCCAGGTTCTGCGTGATGACTGATTGCTGAAAACACAACGATGGATATGGCTGTGGTGGGGCCAGAGATCAAGTGGTGGGAGGAGCCAAACAAGGCGGCGATGATAGGTGTGACCATTGCCGTGTACAGACCATATTCAGGGGGTAGTCCTGCAATGGCTGCAAATGCAACGCCTTGTGGGAGCACAATAACAGCCCCGGTAAGCCCGGCGATCATGTCTGCCTTCAATGTTGCAGGGGTAAGCAGTTTGTACCAGCGTAAGAATGGCAAAAGGCGTGCTAATGTCATATTGTTCCCCGTAAGAAAAAATACATAGATTTCATGTTTGAATATTCAATTGAACGAAAATGTTGCTGGAAGCCTGTCGGATTTAGGATGAATCTACTGCGGCGGTGGGAAATGGGTCCATTTTTCCGATCATTTTCGTTAAATAGTCACCACTATTCGTCTGAAATGATCGAAAAACTGTCCGCCATTTCTCACTCGCCTCGCGACGATCACTTAAATCCGACAGGCTCCTAGTTTAGCAGTATGTATATTCTTCGGCTGAAATCATTGCTCGATTTATTGAATCACCACCGAAGCCTGTAATGGGTAATTGAATTAAATCCGCCAGGAAACTCAATGATGATCTACAAAGTATTTATGGTTTTCCTCAGGTTTGTGAATAAAATAAATAGGGGCACCCATAAATTAATTTTCCATCAAAAGGTTTAAACCACCGGATTTTGCAGAGAGGCATGGATTACAAATATGGGGGCCGTACGGTACGGTATACCGGATAGAGTATTATTTTGTATGGGCCTCAAATATTGCTACAGGGTGTTTGGAGATATTGGTGGCATGGGTACGTGAGCTTGTCGGGCAGATGTGTGAGGCGTTTGAGATACGGAAGATGAATGTGGGAGTCCCGGAGTGTCGATCTTTGGGTTCCAGCTGAGAACGTGCCGGGGTTTTCAGTTAAACGAGTGTGGTTCCAACAGAATGGCAGTAGAAAAAGGAGAGCCTGTGTAATGCCGAACAAAGGCTCTCAATTTTATTTGGCATGGACGATTATGGCGTAACTATTTTATACAAACGCCCGTTACCTCTGTTTAATGCATAGACTTCGTAATTTTCGTCATAACCAAAAGAACTCAGGTTGTTGACGGTGGGGCTGAATGCCCGTTCTTCCGAGTAGCTGTCGACACCATCGTAGCGTAAACCCCGTACGTAATCGGCCACATAGTCGCCGTATAAATAAACGCCACACAAGCCAGGAATGTCCGAGCCGCGATAGACCATGCCGCCGGTAATCGAGAACCAGCCATCACCTCTGGGCGGAGCGATGATGGGGGGTTCATAGGCCGTGATGTCACAGCCTGCGATGAAACAGATGTCACCCTCAACCTCATTCCAGCCGTAGTTTAGCCCTTTTTTGATGATGTTCACTTCTTCCCGCATGATCTGTCCGACATCCGCTGCGTAAAGATCATCCGTTACCGGATCAAAACTGAAACGCCAGGGGTTGCGCAGACCATAGGCCCAGATTTCCCGGCGTGCATCAGCGACACCCACCCATGCGGGGTTGTCGGCAGGGATGGCGTATTCCAGTCCGCTGTCTTTGTTGTTGACATCAATGCGTAACATGCCACCCAGCAGGGTAGTGAGGTCTTGCCCGTAACCGTCCGGGTCTCCGCCGCTGCCGCCATCGCCCATGCCGATATAGAGGTAAGGAGTCGTTTCGGGGCCAAAGGCAAGTTGTCCGCCGTTGTGATTGCCGTAAGGTTGGGTGACTTCAAGGATGATTCGCTCACTGTCTTCCAGCGTTGCTGTGGCTCCGACGGTGAATTCAGAAACGATGGTGCATCGATTGCTGCTGGTGCATTGTGAATTTGTTTCGCTGGAGTCTGATACATAATTGACGAAGAAGCGTCCATTGCTGGCGAAGTCAGGATGAAAGGCAATGCTTAACAATCCCATTTCGCCGCTGTTACGCACCCGGTCCTGAATGTTTAGGAAATTACCCGCTTGCAGAGCGCCATTCTGGATGATACGTACGGTGCCGCGTTGTTCAACGATAAACAACCGGTCACTGCCGTCTCCTGCATGGGTGACATGTACGGGGGCAGACAGTCCGCTGACGATTTCCTGTATGGCAATATCCGGGATGGCGGGTGGCGGGTCGTTGACTTCACAAGGCGCAACCGTTGCCTGAATTTGCGTAAACGTTGCGGTGATATTTCTGTCGGCTGACATGTTGACAGTACAGCCTGCTGAACCGGTGCAGTCACCACCCCAGGTATCAAGCCTGTAACCGGTATCAGGTATGGCAGTGAGTGTGACTGCCGCATTTTCGCTGAACGGTGCCGTACAGTCGGGGGCGCAGGTGATACCGCCGGGTGAGCTGGATAC
>WFQM01000251.1 GCA_015487095.1 Gammaproteobacteria bacterium
CTCTCCCATTACCTCATTGTTTATTTCTGGCGGCAGACTCAATATGGCATGAGCGTTGGTACCACCATAACCAAAAGAGTTAATTGCAATACGCCGGGTTTCACCTTCCGCTGCCAGCGGACTCAACTCTGTGGCCAGCATCAAGCCATTTTCACCAAAGGGAATATTCGGATTGGGTTCTTTTAATGTCGCCAGAGGCGGTACTTTATTGTGTTTTAACATCATGCAGACTTTGATGATGCTGGCAACACCCGCTGCCGCTTCCAGGTGTCCGATATTACTTTTCAGGGAGCCGATCTTGCATAAATCAGCACGCTGTTGACCATAAACTGAAGCGATAGCTGATGCCTCTATGGGATCGCCTACAGGCGTGCCTGTTCCATGCGCCTCTACATATTGAATGCTTTGCGCGGTCAACGAGGCACGAGCAACCACTTTCTCCATCAAAACCTGTTGAGACTCCGCACTGGGAACCGTAATGCTGCTGGTACGGCCATCCTGATTGACGCCCACTGCATCGACAACCGCCAGAATATGATCACTGTCCGCCAGCGCCTGCTGAAGTGATTTCAGAATGACAACGCCAGCCCCTTCACCACGACCATAACCATCTGCCCGTGAATCAAAACTTTTTGACAGACCATCACGCGCCAAAAACTGTCCCTTTGACATGGCAATGGGGTATTCCGGGCGTAACATAAAGTTTACCCCTCCGACAACAGCCATTTCACACACACCACTGCCAATGTCATTCACTGCATATGAAAATGCGACCAGTGAAGATGAACAGGCTGTATCAACAGAAATGCTGGGACCGCGCAGATCATAAGCATATGAGAGACGATTGGAGAGCATGGTCAATGTTGCACCGGAGGCACTGTGTGTACCGATTTCACTTCGCGCACTACTGCCCAGTTGATTGAGCATATGATCCAGGGTAAATCCACCCACATAAACACCGACATCCCGCCCTGCCAATGTCGTCGGATCTATTCCCGCATCTTCCAATGCTTCCCATGATACCTCCAGCAACAGGCGTTGCTGGGGGTCATAAAACTCTACCTCCCGGGGGGCAAAATTAAAAAACCCTGCATCAAATTCTTTATAATTCCAGTCAACAAAATGCCCTTTACGCACATATGATTTTCCGGATGCCGTGCCTTCCGTATTATAAAACCGTTTCGCTTCCCAGCGACTTTGAGGAATATCACTTATTGCATTTTTACAATCGGCAATATTTTTCCAGAATGCGCCTGCTGTATTCGCACTTCCGGGGAAACGGCACCCCAACCCGACAATCGCGACCTTTGATTCCCTATCAACATTCATAATCCATTATCCTCACGGTAAACATACAGACATCATCCAGATTTTCTTATTTACATCTTCGTCAATCATCATAAAAATACCAGCGACCCATTAACTGCGGATCAACTTAATATATTTTTGTATTGACGACGAGCAATTTTATCACAGAAAAATATGTAATATTTACATTCCTACAATAATCTCCTTCTTCGTCCACTAAATATTGTTATAAATTTATAGGCCGATGGAAATATAAAAATGGCTATATATTTACAACCGCTATTATTTTTTATATCTATTATCTATCAAGATTTCGTTGTAAATTTTTTGTATACAACATACGCCTGATCACTTTGCACTCAAAAACCAAGGAACTCTCTCAACTAAGCCTGCCGAATTATGAAAACCAAAAAACTTGCTACAACCAGATAATTTTTCTTCGTCCATTCACAGCACATTAATTACATCCCGACAAAAATATTTCATTTACTGATTCCGGTTCTTTTTTTGAAAGAGAGAGAAGGAAGAAACATCCGACCAAATTCTCCCAACACTGTTCAGAAAGTATTTTCAATACACCTGGTTATTATTAAGCGCCTTGCCTTTATTCAAATCTATCCTTTTTCCTGAATACGCTTCAATTGATAACACTCCTCAACTCAACAGGTAACATTACCCGGGAAGTTATACCTATAGCGTTTGGGATTCAGGTCTGATTGAACGCCCTGTTTTCCCCATGGCAGTATTGAAACTCCCTGCAATGAAATAACGATATACGTGCCATTTGTCTTACCATGGAGAAAATATGGCGCACACGTAAACCTGAACCCCAAGCGCCACGGGCATATGCCAAAAATCTATTTATTTTTGCTTAACCGGACAGTAGTGATAAAATGCGGGGATTTCCCCTACAAAAACATACAAAGGAAGATTCATGTCTGCGCTCATCTGTGGTTCCTATGCCTACGACACCATTATGGTGTTTCCGGACAAATTCAAACATCACATCCTGCCGGACAAGGTGCATATGCTGAATGTGTCGTTTCTGGTGCCTGAGATGCGCCGGGAATATGGTGGTTGTGCAGGCAACATCGCCTACAACCTCAAACTGCTGGGTGATGCCCCGTTAGCCATGGCAACCGTCGGCAAAGACTTTGACCTCTATGCCAACTGGATGGACCGATGTGACATCACACGCAACCACATCAAGGTTTATGACAGCACTTTTACGGGTCAGGCCTTTATCACCACAGACCAGGACGACAATCAGATTACCGCCTTCCATCCGGGTGCCATGAATCTCTCCCACGAGAATCAGGTCTCTGACGCTGAAGGCGTCACTATCGGCATTGTTTCTCCCGATGGTCGTGACGGCATGATTCAACATGCACAGCAATTTGCCGAAGCCAACATTCCGTTTATTTTTGATCCCGGCCAGGGCATGCCCATGTTTGACGGTACAGATCTGCTGCGCTTTGCTGAACAAGCCACCTGGATCACCCTCAATGATTATGAAGCCCAGTTATTCGAGGAGCGCACCGGTAAATCACCCCATGAAATTGCTGAAATGGTCGATGCCCTGATCATTACCCGGGGCGGCGAAGGTTCGCATATCTATACCCGTGAACATCGCACTGAAATCCCCGCTGTTCCGGCCAAGCAACTGCTCGACCCCACCGGCTGTGGTGACGCCTACCGCGCTGGCCTGCTCCATGGCCTGATGCAGGACATGGACTGGGAAACCACCGGGCGCATTGCCTCGCTAATGGGTGCCATAAAAATTGAACAGCACGGCACACAAAACCACAGTTTTACTCGTGATGCCTTTGATACGCTCTTTCAGGAGGCTTTTGGGCGTTCTATTTAACCCAGGCTAAACATTCGCTCCATATTAAAAGCATTACAGTCATCATCCCGATACGGATCGGGATGATGCTCCCGCCAAAAACAGGCACTTGTGGATAGAGACACACCCGTGAAGGGCCGGACAATCACTCACAAACTCATTCAAAAGCTCGCCCCTCTCGGCCCTCTCGCTCCGGCCATCGCCTTTGCCTGCTTCTTTTTATTGTTTTTCAGCATCAGCCGTCTATTGCTCGCACTGGTTTATTTTTCAGAAATCAATGCCGTAACTGGCGTACTGTGGTTGTTTCCGGTGGGCGTGCGTATGGATGTGATGATTATTTCCGCCCTGCTGCTCATCCCCAGCCTTCTACTATTGCTCATGCCACCCTTCGCCCAACGCTGGTGGTATTTTTTTATTGCCAGCCTGCTTGCCTTGTTCAGCATTGTGCTCATTTATTTTGAAATCACCACATACACCTTTCTGTCCGTTTACAATGCGCGGCCCAATCATTTGTTCGTGGAATATATGGCAAGCCCTGGCACGGTGCTGGATATTGTGCTGACCAATTACAAGTTGCCGTTGTTTTTCGGTCTGTTGTTAATGGCCGCCATCGGCGGGTGGATGGCATGTTTCACTTACCGACTCATGTGCAATGCGCCACAGTGGCCTTGGTGGAAGCGCCTGCTGATTACACCGGTTGTTGTATTATTGCTGGTGCTGGGCATACGCTCATCCTTAAGTGACAGCCCGGCCAACCTGGGCAGTGCCGCTTTTTCAGAAGACAGTCTGGTTAACGAACTGGCCCTTAATTCCAGTTATGCCGTAGCCTACGCCACGTATAACTTTTTTAATCAGCAGCAAAACCTCGCAGAAAAATATGGTCACATGGCAGAAGATGAAATCATTCGCCGTGTACAACAACAAACCGGCCTGCCCGCAGCAGCCTTTGATGATCCAGCCATTCCACTGGCCCATGTGCAAACAGCCAATACACCGCTTGTCCAGCCACGCAATCTGGTCATCATTTTGTCTGAAAGTCTCAGTGCAGAATTTATCGGCAGCCTGGGTGGTCTGCCCCTGTCTCCGCAATTTGATGTACTGAGTCAGCAGGGTATTTTCTTCGACAATCTGTATGCCACCGGTAAACGTACCAATCGTGGCCTGGAATCTGTGGTCACCGGTGCATTACCTATTCCACTCACCAGCGCCATTAAACTGCGTCTGGCGCAGTCTGATTTTTTTACCCTGCCAGCATTACTGAAAGTACACGGATATCAAACCAGTTTTTTATACGGTGGCGATGCCAACTTCGACAATATGCGGCGCTTTCTCAGCTACAACGGTGTAGACCGGATTATTGAGGGCAGCGATATCGACAATGCCCGTTTTCGCAACCACTGGGGAGTATCGGATGACGATATTTTTTCCACCGCCAATAATTTCTTTCGTACCCAGGCCGACAATGCCCAGCCCTTTGCCAGCATTATTCTCACGCTCTCCAACCATGAACCCTTTGATTTTCCTGACAGTGATTTTGAGCTTTACGAACAACCCCGTGCCACACAAAACAACGTCGCCAAATATGCCGACCATGCCCTTGGCCGCTTTTTTGCGCAGGCCCGCAAGGAAACCTATTTCGACAACACCGTATTTCTCATTGTCGCTGACCACGGCGTGGAAATTCAGACCCGGGGATTGATTCCTGCCGCCAAATATCATGTGCCTGCACTGATTCTCGGGCCCGACATTACACCACAACGTATCAAGATACTGGCCAGCCAGATTGACCTGCCACCCACCGTGCTGGGCCTGCTGGGCATCACCACACGCCACCCCATGCCCGGTCGCAACCTGCTGCGCCTGCCAGCCGGCCTGCCGGGACGGGCTATTTATCACCTTGGCAGCACCTATGCCTATCAAATCGAAAACCATGTGGTTTTGCTACGCCCTGGTCATGCAAACCGCCAATACCAGCTTAATAATGGCAAGCTCACACCAATGACGCTCGACGCCGAACTGGAAAAAGACGCTCTGGCCCACCTGCTGCTGCCCGACCTCCTGCATCGCCAGCAACGCTATCGGCTGTCACCTCAACCCTGAGCCCAGCCATGCAGCGCTACCGAAAAGCACTGCGGAATGCAGGCAAGCGGCAGTATCACCAAAACCTCACTGACACTCACCGAAACTAAAAGATAACAAGGGCATTTACCTGTTCATGGCAATAAATACCACGAGCCCTCTCCTGTAATTTCTCTGGTTTTAGGCCCGGTCAGCTTTTATACTCCCCGCTGCTGAATAATGCAGGTTGCCCACATCGTCAGCCAGGAAAGCCAACGATCCGGCAACACCACCTGAACAAGGTGTACTGCCCACCCAAAGCGGTAATTAGGAGTCAAACGTCCCATGCAAGCCAATATTCTGTTTCAAAATAATGAACACATGGTCCTTACTTTCACTGATCTGGTCACAGGCGAAGGCATTCAGGCCAATCAAATGGTCATTATCCGGGAAGGCCACTCAGCCATTTTTGACCCCGGCGGCGATCTCACCTATATGCCACTAAGCATGGCCATCACCAAATATGTAAAAGTAAAAGATATCGACTATGTCATCGCCAGCCACCAAGACCCCGACATCATTTCCTCCCTGGACAAATGGCTAATGTACAGTGATGCCAAAATCGTGGTCTCCAAACTTTGGGAGCGCTTTGTGCCGCACCTGGTGCCCGGTTACATGAAAGAAAAGGCAGAAGGCCGCATGATTGCGATCCCCGACCAAGGCATGTACATCCCCATGGGAGACTCGGTTATCAAAGCCATTCCCGCACATTTCCTGCACTCGGTGGGCAATTTCCACTTCTACGACCCCATCAGCAAAATCCTGTTTTCCGGCGACGTGGGAGCCTCAATGGTGGATAAACATCCTGAGCGGGCAGTACAGGATTTTGACCGGCACATTCCTAAAATGCAGGCATTCCATGAACGTTACATGGTTTCCAACAAAGTCTGCCGACTCTGGGCCAGAATGGTCCGTAATATGGATATCGAGATGATCGTGCCACAACACGGTCGCCCCTTTCAGGGCAAAGAAATGATCAGCAAATTTCTTGACTGGTTTGAAACCCTGGAATGCGGTATCGACAAACTGACCCAGCATGATTACATAGTGCCGCAAAACAACGGAAAAAGAACAGGCGAAAAAAAGGATGTGCCTTTACCCCTTCTTTCTTCGGTGTAATCCGGCAAGGCTTTTCAGCGGCGGCAGACAGCGCCCCTCACGACAGATATGAGCCGTGACCCCGGTTGCAGGTACTGCATAACCCGCCAACGCACCGGGAGGTGCAGGCACATCACCGGGAATGGCAATCTGCAAACGGCGCGGCACATATTCCTGATTCAGTGCCGCAGTCCAGTGCGCCATTTCTTCCGCCGCTTCCACCCCGGCACTACGTAACACAATGGTTTCTGTCGGGTATAAAAACTCCTCGGCTGCCGTTAACAACGCATTGTGCGCATGGGGAAAACCGCGTACATCCTGCCAGGCGGCATGTAACGTTTTTTCCGCCGCATCCACATAACGGCTGTTACCCAGCAAATAACCCACACGCAATAATAGCTGTGCAGCAATACCGTTGCCCGATGGCGTAGCTTCATCCATCCATGGTCGAGGACGCTGAATCAGTTTTTCGTGATCATCCGCAGTAAAATAAAATCCCCCATCATCTGCGGCAAAATGCACCAACATAGCATCGAGCAAAGCGATGAGCATGTGAAAATCATCATCACACCAACGGGCTTCCAGTAATGCCAACACACCATCCGCCAAAAAAGCATAATCATCAAGATAGGCCATAAGATGCGCTTTGCCATCTTTACTGGTGGCTAATAAACGGCCATTCACCCACAAATTTTTACGCACAAAATCCAGCGCCTGCTCTGCTGAAGCAATAAAATCCTCCCGCCCCAAACGTCGGCCAGCCACCGCCATGCCCTTGATCATCAAACCATTCCAGCTGGTAAGAATTTTCTCATCACGACCGGGGCGCACTCTTGTTTCACGCGCCACCAATAACTTTTCCCTGCCCGTGCTCAATATCGATTGCGCCAGAGACAGCTCAAGATGCAACTCATCTGCAATATTTTCCAGACTGCGAAACACATGCAAATGCCAGGCACCCTCAAAGTTCGGCGCACGATCCAGACCGTAATGCCGCGACAGCACCGCGTATTCCTCATCGGTTAACAGTTGCTGAACTTCCACCAACCGCCAGGCATAAAACTTTCCTTCTTCACCTTCCGAGTCAGCATCTAACGTGGAATAGTATCCTCCCAAAGGTGATTGCATTTCGCGCATCACCCACTGTGCCGTTTCTTCTGCCACCCGCTGGAAAACAGCATTCCCGGTGGCAGCATAAGCATCGGCATACAACACCAGTAACGGCCCATTGTCGTAAAGCATTTTTTCAAAGTGCGGAATCATCCACTGCGCATCAACAGAATAACGACAAAAACCACCGCCCAACTGATCATAAATTCCCCCGGAAGCCATGGCATGCAAGGTCGTGCGCGCCATTTCCAGCGCCTGTACATCCGAACCATCTGTTGCAGACCAATGGCGCAATAAACGCTCAATATTGGTGGGATGAGGAAATTTCGGTGCTGCACCAAAACCTGCATAGTGTTTATCGTAACTCTTCTCTAGCTGGCGTCGTGCCTCATCCAATACCGCAGCTTCTATTTCAGTATCAACCGATGCCCGTCCCTCACTGGCACGTTGCAGATATTCGCGCACCGAATCACTTTGTTTACCCACATCATCCGGGTGCTCGTGATAAAAATCTGCCACACGCTGCAAAATATCGGCAAAGGCAGGCATGCCATGACGTGGCTGTGGTGGAAAATAAGTACCACCAAAAAAAGGAGTATGGTTATCCGCCGTTAAAAACATATTCAGCGGCCAGCCACCACCGCGCTGATTCAACAACTGATACGCAAACTGATAAATCTTGTCCAGGTCGGGACGTTCTTCACGGTCTACCTTGATATTAATAAACAAGGTATTCATCAGCCTGGCCGTGGTTTCATCCTCGAAAGACTCATGCTCCATCACATGACACCAGTGACAGGCGGAATACCCTATCGATAACAAAATCGGTTTGTTTTCCGCGCGGGCTTTGCTCAATGCCTCTTCGCCCCAGGGATGCCAGTCCACCGGATTATGAGCATGCTGTTGGAGATAAGGACTGGTTTCATTGATTAGCGAATTGGGCACTGCGTAATTCCTATGAGGTACTTGAATAAAACGCCACCGTAGCAAATGGAATCCGCAAATAACAGACGACAGTTTGTAGGGAATTTATCGGCTTCCACAGCCCCCTGTGAAAACCCACATCGAATTTGATAACCGTAGGGTGGGCGCGTGTTTTGTGCCCACGCGCATACTGAATGAATCAGCTGAATCACAACAAACGTAACAGGATTAGATTGTAAGCTTGCCCACAGCTAGCGATAATAGCGCTTTCTCCCGCACGACGATTCGTGCAAAAAACAGGAATCACCCACCGTGAGCAAAACCCTCCCTCCCCTGCGCCTCAAAAAAAATGAAGAACGTCGCCTCAAGGCAGGCCACTTATGGGTCTACAGCAACGAAATCGATACCGACAAAACGCCACTGAAAGACTTCTCCCCCGGCACAGCCGTCAGCATCGAAGATTCGCAGGGCCATGTGCTGGGCAATGCCTACGTCAACCCGCATTCACTGATCAGCGCACGGCTGATTAGTCGTGATACAAAATATGTACTGGACCAATCACTGATAACCCATCGCCTGAACATTGCCCTCTCACTGCGCGAACAATGTTTCTCACAGCCCTTTTATCGCCTGGTACACGGTGAGGGAGACAACCTGCCCGGACTGATAGTGGACCGCTTCGCAGACGTGCTGGTGGTGCAAATCACCACCGCAGGCATGGAAATGCAAAAACAGGCGATCATCGCTGCGCTGGAAAAAACCCTCAAACCTGCGGCCATCGTATTGCGCAACGACAGCCCCTCCCGCAAAGCCGAAGAACTGGACAGCTACGTCGAAACCGCCAGCGGCACGTTACCGGAATCAGTGCTACTGGAAGAAAACAACACCCGTTTTGAAATCGACGTGCTCAGCGGTCAAAAAACCGGCTGGTTTTACGACCACCGTATGAACCGTGCGCGCATGCAGCATTACGTCAAAGACAAGCGAGTGCTGGATGTCTTCAGCTACATCGGAGGCTGGGGAATTCAGGCACTCACTGCCGGAGCCAATGAAGTGATGTGCATTGATACTTCAGCCAAAGCCGTTGACCGCATCCATCACAATGCCAGCCTGAACAAAGTGGACGATAAACTAGTGAGCGTAGAAGGCGATGCCTTCGAAGCACTAAAATCCCTGCGCCAGGAACGTGAGCGTTTTGACGTAGTGATTATCGACCCGCCAGCCTTCATCAAACGCAAGAAAGATTTCAAAGAAGGACTCACTGCCTATCGCCGCATTAATCAAATGGCCTTGCAGGTACTCAACAAAGGCGGCTATCTGGTCAGCGCCTCCTGCTCTTTTCATCTCACACGGGCACAACTGCACGACACAATTTTAAAAGCCAGTCGCCATATTGATCGCAATGCGCAAATTATCGAGCAGGGCCATCAGGGGCCGGATCACCCGGTACACCCGGCCATTACGGAAACCGATTATTTAAAGGCATTTATTACCCGCATTTTGTCAAACTGATGAATTAAGTAATATCATCAAGTTAATAAATAGTGCCATGCCGTAGCTTGGCGGTGAGC
Source organism: Gammaproteobacteria bacterium (assembly GCA_015487095.1). GTDB lineage: Bacteria > Pseudomonadota > Gammaproteobacteria > SZUA-152 > SZUA-152 > SZUA-152. The sequence continues at coordinate 9,976 of WFQM01000251.1, forward strand.
TTGCGACCCCCAACGCTACCTCAGTTGCTGTTTAGGGGGCATCGGGAGTCAGGTCGCATTTTCAATAAAATAAATTTTATGAGGATAGATAATATTCATATCTCTATCCTGTTTTTATAAAAAAGTGGCTTGCCCCTTGTTCCGAAAACTATCTATAAAACGGATGAATTAAGTATTGTGCCCTCTTATTTTGATAGAAAAATAGCTCATATGTGTTAGCCGTTTTATATACTGAATAGCTGTATCGGGGTGTGTTTTTTATAATGAAAAAAATCTTTATCAGTCGTGAATATTTCTGATTTCAGTCGAAACGCAACCGCACAAATCAAAAAATCAACGTGTGAACCTTGAACACCTTTTGACCGACAAGTATTCGAAAATATTGCTGCCTGAACATAGTCACCGTCAATGATTTGCTCATTTTCAAAATAGCTTAATTTGCTATTTAATTTCTCAAATTTAGATTTGACGCTATAGCCCGACAAAACTTCCTGCCTGATTGAACCCAGTATTACCACCCTTTGGTCTGAAATCAGGGTTTCAAGCTCCTTAACATAAGCCTCATATCCTTCTTTTTTTGATCTTAAAGCGTATGACCATATAGGCGTATCTACGATGACCTTCAATGCGCTCTGGCCTTTTTATAATCATAATCGGCGTCAGGATCCAGCTTTCCAAATAACTCTATAATTTCCAATTGCTTACGGCGATTCACAAACTCTTTCAAGGCATAATTAACCGTATCTTTTTTAGTTTTTAACCCGCTGAGCAATAGAGCTTCTTCCAATAATTTGTCGTCAATTGCTAAATTCGTTGCCATTTTGCATCTCCTTTTTTTCACACAATAGGCGACACATAGCAGTGTGTCAATAACGAATCCTCACAGGGTATTGGTAAAAATCCTGATACGGCTAACGCCATGCTCAGTGGCCGCCCTGAAGGAGCATGCCTCCAACACCCAGACAGGGATATGTGAAGAATACCCTCAGGGAATCTGCTTACAGGAGAAAAACATTTTCGACTAACAAATAATTCAGTATTATGCAGAGTAAATAATCATAATTAATTTAAGGGAGTGGAGCCGAATGGAAAAAATTATGTATCATTATACAAACGAAAATGGGTGCAAAAATATAGTTGAAAGCAAGCTGATAAACCCTTCATTGAGAGCGAATAATCCGAAGGACGCTCGTTTTGGTGATGGCCAGTATATCAGTGACATTGTTCCGGGGACAAAGCGACCATCTCAGCTTTCACAGATTTTTTTTGGGCTGCCCTGGGCGGGGCATCGGTTCACACACCAGGTTAGTCTGGATGTTTCCGGGCTGGATGTAATACTTGGCCGAACGAATGTTTACTTGATATTAAATTCTGAGCCGTTGGACATATCTGATGTTTTGCTTGGTTACGGCTCTCACTAGAGGAAGAAAAATGGCTACATATATTTATTCAAAGTGGAAAAACAGCCCTGCTGGCTGCCCTGATGAGTTTTATAGTGAAATTGACGAGACTCGTCATGAAACGCGAAAAGTAGAAGTTTTTAAAGGTGGGCGATTAGGCTATGCATCAAAAATGAAATCGACGCCTAATACGCGCTTAGGGATTGAGCCAGTGCCGAGTATGATAAAAATACAGGCTCAGCCTGAGTTCGAAATTAAAGTTATCACTGAAAAAGACTTTGAATCAATGTGGCTGACAGCAACTAAAGCATGATGAATATACAATATGTAAAGGGGGATGCAACCACTCCACAAGGTGATGGGCATAAAATTATAGTGCATGTGTGTAATGATCTTGGTAAATGGGGTAAAGGCTTTGTGCTAGCGATCAGTAAACATTGGAAAGAGCCTGAAGCTACTTATAGGGCAGCTTATGCTGTTGATGTTTCAAGCCTTCCGAAGTTAGGTGATGTGCAGTTTGTTGAGGTTGAAGGCGATATAACGGTTGCTAACATTATTGGTCAGCATGGTATAAGAAGAAAAAACTCAAAGTCTGAGTCTCCTGTTCGTTACCTGGCAATACAGCGAGGCTTGGAAATAATAGCAAAATACGCAATTGAAAATAATAGCACTGCCCATATGCCACGTATTGGTTGTGGTTTAGCTGGAGGGAAATGGGAAAAAATAGAACCCCTAATAGAAGCCCAGTTGACAACTGCTGGCATTGGTGTTGTTGTGTATGATTTCTAATTTTTGGTTAATTTAGAAGGTAACATAGGGGGTCCAACATAAGGAAAATAAGGGACAGACCATAATTAGTGAATTTTAATTGTGGTCTGCCCCCTATTACAAAACCACGTTGTCGCAAATCCCTTGGATGTTATTGTTATGTGTTGATACGACTTCACTTCGTTTACCCTAAAAATACTCATCGTCACATACTAAACATTTACAATCTAAATACCAAATAAACCCTCAATTTTTCTAAATAGTGGTTTAAAATCCTCGAACTCTGAAGCATCTAATTGGAGTAATATATTTGGCAGTTTACTTTTTACATTTTTCTTAATTTTAAGGTACTTAATAGTTAAGATTTCTTCTTCATCAACAAGCTTTCTCCTTTTTAAAACAGAATTACTTAAAAGGTTCTCTATCTCAACTTTAGCATCAAATTTCCCTGTTTTTATATCGCCGACCAAATCTAAGTGCCTATCAGGAATGGGAAGAAGCATGCCATAAAAACAATCATGATTCTTTCGTTTCTTGAAAAAACCAGTTGATTTTCCCCCATTAATTGTATCATCCCAGTCGTTGCCATTTTTAAGATTATAGAAATTTTCAGTTCCCTCCCTATCAAAATCAAAAAGGCCAATCAGCTTTTTATCATCATACCCATCTGTATTATTCATTCTTAATTTACCAGCTAAACTACCAGCACCTTCAGCACGGATAATCATGAATGGACTAACTTCGGAAAACTTCTCATTATAATTTTTAATCGTAATTGGAATATTTGCAATTTTCAAATAAGCGATTTTATATATCGCATCATATTTGTCTTCCACAGCCAAAATTGGTTTTTTAAATTCTTCAATTTGTTGGTTTACGTCATCTAACTTAGACATAGCACTTTCCAAGTCTTTGTATAAATTATCTGTGATTATTTTTTGCTTATCTATGGATAAGTTTGATTCCTCGATAGATTTCTCTTGTAGAGTGAGCTTACTTTGCAATTCTTCAATAATTCTAGATTCTTGGATTATTCCTAAATCATCGCAAATATCTTCCCAAACCCCGTTCTTATCATCATATCGAGTAACATATGACGTATTTTTCGTCTGTTCGTTTTTCCATACCCTATAAATTGAAACGGCACTTGACGAATTATCAGCACTCAACTTAGTGAGTGCAATATCTTTTTTGGCTCTTGTAGAGTATTTTTTATTTTTCTCTATCGAGAATTCATGTTTAGTATACTTTCGCTCAATAGAAAGGAACTCTTTAGTATGTGAAGTTACAAATATTTGCATTCTTCTCGAATATTTACCTATAAATTCATCTCTTAATTTTCTAATATTCTTTGCTTCATACGAATTTTCTGGTTCCTCGAACGCCCAAATAATATTTTTTTTAGAATTCCGTGATATTTCATTTAGTATTTCAGGAATAAATCGTGCTTGCACACCATCGCCTCTATCAAACAAAGATACATCGTTTTCAGTTTTGACAGAGAGAGTTCGGAAGAAATCGACCAAAGTTGAAGGGATATGAAAAGCTGCAAAAACTCCACTACTTTTTTCAAATTCTTCAAAAAGTACTTCCGTTTCATTCTGCAACATTTTATTGAAGTGTAAAGAAGACTCAGCGAACTTATTGTGTTTTCCTTTTCCTTTTTTTTCAAATAAATAGGATTGTAATTTTTCAAACAAATGATTGAAATACAACCTATCTTTTATTGCGGGTATGTATTCAAATTGAAACCCACCTAGGAATATTTTAACTTGAGCATTACCCTTTAAGTCTGTTTGATATACATATTCACCTTCAAAGTTATTTTTTTGAGAAAATAATTTTGAGACCCAAAACTTTTCTGGCAATCCTCGTTGTTTCTCTTTATTATTAAAAAACAGCTTAATCGAAATTACTTCATCAGATC